>NZ_JBUEGB010000125.1:0-10141 GCF_054963695.1 Micromonospora sp. RTBAU3-60
CGCTGTGAGGCGAGCGAGCGCTGCTGTCCGCAAGCCGCTGCCTGACAGAACCTGACCCGACCTGACAGGACCTGACCCGACCTGACAGGACCTGACCGTGCGCCGTGAGGCGCTGTTGTTCGAGTGGAGGTGAGAGACCGCCACCTGCCGTCTGTCGCAGCAGGCGGTTGTAGCTGAGGGCAGCCTCGTCCGGGTGGTGCCGGGTGGGGTGGGAAGCGGCCCTGACAAAGCCGGGACGTGCCAGTACTGCCAGATGGTGCGGGTTCGGCGAGCGAGACGGAGAGGAGTACGCGAGGAACCGGCGTGGTAAAGCCCCTTAATCTGTCGCCAGCTCGAACCTGGCGGATATGGGCTGGATGCGGTGCTTCCCCGCCTCTTGGTTAGGTGGCGGGGATCTTCCCAGCGGATTCTGACCAGTCTGCTGGGGAGGCCATGGGGAAGGTCTGCGGCGTACCCATGGCGATGCCGTAGGGGCAGAGTCGGGCTCCTCCTCCGACGAACGAACAGCAGTGAACACGGGAACCATCCGGTTGCGGTTCCCTGCGCGTCGCGCTTCCAGCGCGGTAGTGGGGATAGGCGCACCGACCGCTGAACGGGCCGGATGGGGCGGAGCCGCCGTAGTAGTCCGAGGCCGGGAAAGCCGGCCACATGGCGAAGGGCGGCAGCGGTTTCGCGAAGGGAAGGACGCTGTAATGCCGCAAGACGCGACGCCGAACGGCGACGCTCCACCGGAACGGGCCGTGGGCCCGTATCGGCGGGTAGTGGAGATGCAGGCCAAGCTTCACCGTTGGGCGGCGGCCGATCCCGGCCGCCGGTTCGACGATCTGTTCAACCTCGTGCACGACCCGGCGACGCTGCTGATGGCGTATGGCCGGGTCGCTGGCAACCTGGGGGCGCGAACGCCGGGCGTGGACGGTCTGACCGTCGCCGACGTCGAGGCGCACATCGGCGTTCCCGGGTTCCTGGACAACCTGCGAGCGTCCTTGAAGGACGGCACGTTCCGGCCGTTGCCGGTGCGGGAACGTAAGATTCCCAAACCGGGAGGGTCAGGTAAGGTCCGCAGGCTCGGGATTCCGACGGTCGCGGACCGGGTCGTTCAGGCGGCGCTCAAGCTGGTGCTGGAGCCGATTTTCGAGGCTGACTTCGAGCCGGTCTCGTTCGGGTTCCGGCCCTTGCGGCGCGCCCAGGACGCGTTGGCCGACATCCAGATGTATGGCACTCACGGTTACCGGTGGGTGCTGGATGCCGACATCGAGGCGTGTTTCGACTCGATCGATCACGTGGCATTGATGGACCGCGTCCGATTGAGGATCAAGGACAAGCGTGTTCTGGCGTTGGTGAAGGCGTTCCTGAAGGCCGGGGTGCTCACCGAGCACGGCGACCGGCAGGACACGCACACCGGCACGCCGCAGGGCGGCATCCTGTCTCCGCTGCTGGCCAACATCGCCCTGACAGTGCTCGACGAGCACCTGATGCGGCCGTGGAAGCCGGGCGGGACGATGTCAACCAACTATCTCCGGGCCAAACAACGCGCCCAAGGGTCGGCGACGTGGCGGCTGGTCCGCTACGCCGACGACTTCGTGATCCTCGTCCACGGAAACGAGGAACACGTGCAGCAGTTGCACGAGGACGTCGCCCATGTGTTGGCACCACTAGGTTTACGGCTGTCACCGGCCAAAACCCGGATAGTCCACATGAGCGACGGGTTCGACTTCCTGGGGTTCCACATCCGGTGGCGCCGCAAGCGAGGCACGAACAAGTGGCACGTGTACACCTTCATCGCCAAGCGGCCGATCCGGTCGCTGAAAGCGAAGATCCGTGCACTCACACGCAGGAAATCACAGCAGGACCTGGCCTCAGTGCTGACCCGGCTTAACCAGGTCATGCACGGCTGGGCCAACTACTTCCGGCACGCCGTGGCGAAGGACACCTTCAACATGCTCGACAGCTTTGCCTGGCGGCGGCTGAGCAGCATGCTCATGCTACGACACCGCTGGAACTGGACGGCCTTCCGCCGCCGACACACCACCCCCACCAGGCGGTGGCTACCGATCAACGCGGACGGGATCGAATACCGGCGCATCGCGGCCATCCCCGTGACCCGCTACCGCTGGCGCTCCACCATGATCCCCAGCCCCTGGCCTGCACCCGCCAACGCCTAACGACAGAAACCGTGGAGAGCCCGCTGCGCGGAGACGCGCACGGCGGGTGTGCGCCGTGAGGCGCTTCGTTGTATCCCCAGCTCAGTTGGGAGGAACTTGGAGAACTGTTCCTGGGTCTGATGGCTTACCTGGATCCGAAAGGTGAAGGGAACAAGAGCATGTCAGGAAAGCGACGGGCGTGCCCAGGTGTCAGGGGCGTGGCGTCGCGGGACCCGCGCGATATGGCCAAGGCTGGATTGCTTGAAGCCTAATCCCCAGTGATGAAAGTGCGCATCCATCGGAAACGACACCTGAAACCGATGCCACGCCGTGCGCCGGCATGAACCCGTGAGGCTGGTGCAACTCCACGGCGTCGGGCACCGCCCAACGAGGGCGGGCAAGGGGATGAGTGGGCGGCCTACGTCGCGCTAGATACGTACAACGAAGACGTACCACGGGATCGCCTACGGGACGCGAGTCCTATGGCGACGGAGTGTCCGTAGTAGTCGCAGGAGTAACGACCTGCCAGGGAGGCCGGGAAAGCCGGACCGCAGGGCGAAGGGACACAGGTGATCACGATGTTCAGCGAAGCGAGGTATGCGTAATGCAGAGCGCCGCAACGGTGCTGAACGTCATCCGGGAACGCGGCAGGCGCGGCCTGCCGCTGGAAAGACTGTATCGACAGTTGTTCAACCCGCAGTTGTTCCTGCTGGCCTACGGACGCATCTACGCCAACAAGGGGTCGATGACGCCCGGGGCCACGTCGGAGACCGTGGACGGTATGTCCCAAGCCAAAATCGGGGCGATCATCGACGTGTTGCGTCGTGAACGCTACCGGTGGCGGCCGGTCAAGCGCGTGTTCATCCCGAAGAAGAACGGGAAGCTGCGCCCGCTGGGTCTGCCTACCTGGTCGGACAAGCTGGTCGCCGAAGTGGTGCGTCTGCTGTTGGAGGCGTACTACGACGTCCAGTTCTCCAACCGCTCCCACGGGTTCCGTGCGGGCCGGGGCTGCCACACCGCGTTGGATGAGGTGGTGTCGGTCTGGAAGGGAACGCATTGGTTCATCGAGGGAGACATCTCCGACTGTTTCGGGTCACTTGATCACTCGATCATGGCGTCGATCCTTGCGGAGAAGATCCACGATGGCCGGTTTTTGCGGCTGGTGTCCAACATGCTCACGGCCGGGTACCTGGAGGATTGGCGATGGCACGCCACGCTCAGCGGTGCGCCGCAAGGTGGCGTCGCATCCCCGGTTTTGTCCAACATTTACCTGGACCGGTTGGACCGGTTCGTCGAGCAGTCTTTGCTGCCTGAGTACAACCGAGGCCGTCTTCGACGGCGCAACACCGAATACCAGGCTGTCGATCACGCGATCGCGAGGGCCAAACGGCATGGTGACCGGGCTGCGGTGAAGGCGCTTCGGCGTCAGCGCCGGACCCTGCCCAGCCAGGACCCGAACGATCCCGGCTATCGGCGCCTGCGGTATGTGCGCTATGCCGACGATTGGCTGCTGGGATTTGCCGGGCCCAGGCACGAAGCCGAGCAGATCAAGTCGCGGATCGCGACGTTCCTGCGCGAGGATATGAAGCTGGAACTGTCCCAGTCCAAAACGTTGATCACCCACGCCGCCAGCCAGGCGGCGCGGTTTCTCGGCTATGAAATCCGAACCCAACGAGCCGACAACAAGCTCGACCGTCGCGGCCAACGCTCCGTCAACGCCGCGATCGGGTTGTTCGTGCCCAGGGACGTCATCAGGCAGAAGTGCGCGAACTATATGCGCGAAGGTAAACCGGCTCAACGCGGCCTGCTGCTTCACGATCAGGACTTCACCATCGTCGCGAAGTATCAGGCCGAGTACCGGGGGTTGGTCCAGTACTACCTCCTCGCCCAGGACGTGTTCCGCCTGGACACCCTGCGATGGGTCATGGAGACCTCGATGCTCAAAACCCTCGCGGGTAAACACAAGTCCACCGTCACCAAGATGGCCCGCAAGTACAAGACGGTCATCGAAACCCCTGACGGAAAACGGACCTGCTTCCAGGTCACCGTCGATCGGGACCGGGGCAGGAAACCACTGGTCGCCCGCTTCGGCGGGATCCCGCTCAAGCGCCAACGCACAGCCGTCCTCACCGACCTGTCACCGATCATGGCCAGCACGAAGCGAAACGAGTTGATCCACCGGCTCCTCGCCGACTGCTGCGAGATCTGCGAATCCCGGACGAACATCGAGGTTCACCACGTCCGCAAACTCGCCGACCTCAACCGCCACGACCGACCCGACAAACCAGCATGGGTGCACCTCATGGCCAAACGGCGCCGCAAAACCCTCGTTATCTGCCGGGCCTGCCACGAGAACATCCACGCCGGAAGGACAACCGCACCCACCCGGAACTGACCACTGGAGAGCCGTGTGACGAGAAATCGTCCAGCACGGTTCGGGAAGGGGCCGACGGAAAAGGACCCACACCACGGGCACCTCGCCGGCGGCCTACTTCACTCGGAGAGCGGCCTGAGGAAACGGATCAGGAGCAATCCTGACACCGCGCCTCAGGCCGACTCTACCGACGGGTGGGCCAGCAGCTGGTCTCCATAGAACCCGGGGCAGTTCAGGTCGGCGGCGCTGCGCTGCCGGCCCTGACGGACGCTGACAACGGGTGCAGCAGCCTTAGGAATCCTGGTGGCCTGCGGGCTGTGCGGCGACCCGTGCGGGCGGTCGAAAAGGGGCCTGTCGTGGGCGCTCGTCGCCGCCGAGCCGGCCCGTGGTTGTCAGCTCGCGTGTGAGGGCTCGGCTGGGTGCGGCATTGGGGGCTCGGTTGGGGGCGTCGGCGATTCGAGGCCCCAAACGAGCCTTGCCGATCCGCCCTGTCAGGTGGCTGAGCTGCGGAAACAGGATCCGATACGAACCCATCAGCAAGATCAACCTGTCCCGACTCCCTAATGCTTCTTAGGGATCCCCAGGGGTTCTTACGCCGAGTACGCCACGATGGAGACCTCGACTACCTGGCGAGGCACATTGCCTCGGCCCGACTGGGATTTGCTGGTCCGGGCGATGGCGGCCAGCGCGACCCTCCACGCCGAGCGACTGGCGATATCGCCAAAGCGGGGCATGGGGAGGCGGTGTGTCCGGGCAGACCTTGCTGAACGGCCGCTACGAGCTGGAGCCGTTGCCGACGGCGACCAGCGGGAACGGCACGCGGTGCCTGCTCAATCGGCGTTCGGGCTGCCCTCGTTGATGGCTAGTTGACGACGTTTCACGGTGTCTTGTGCCTCCCCTGTGTGCCCCACTGTCAGGAGCTGGCGTTGCTGTACTTCGCCGCTGCACTGCCCGCAGCACCGTGTGACCGCTACGACTACCGCGCCTAGGGTGGAGCCCATGATCGTCTGGGTGTCCTCGTTTCCACGCTCGGGAAATACGTTCCTCCGCATCCTGCTGCACCGTCTCTACGGTGTACGAACGTCCGTCGTATACGACGTCGACGGAGTCGCCACACGCTTGGGCGCGGCCCTGGTCGGATTCGAGGAGCGGCCCGCGGCAACCCGCGCGATGCGGACTACCGAGCAGGTGCACTTTGTCAAGACGCACAGGCAGCGCGATGACGACGTCAACGAGTCGGACCGAGCCATCTGCCTCGTCCGCGACGGCAGAGACTCGCTGGTCTCATGGGCTCGGCTCAACAGCGAAGGGAAAGGCCGCGAGTTCGAGATCGAGCTGAGAGCAATGATCAACCGAAAAGACACGGTCGGGACCGGGAGTTGGGGGCAGAACGTGCTTAGCTGGCTACTGCCACCAGCACCCCACCGGGTCATGCTCAGGTACGAAGACCTCGTACGCGAGCCGAGAGCATCCGTCCAGCGGGTAATGGCGGAACTACTGCTGTCCGGAATCACGCCTCGCGCCGACGTGGACATTCCGTCGTTCGAGGAACTAAACACAATCGACCCGGGGTTCTTTCGACGAGGACAGGCGGGCACCCATCTCGACGAACTGTCGGACGATCTTCATCAGCTCTTCTGGTCGCGGCCCGACAATCGCGCCGCGATGGCGCTACTGGGCTACCGCTAGGCGACGAAAGGCTCCTTGACCCCCAGGCAACCGACCTGCCGCGCTGACCTGTCGCCGCGGGCTCTGACGGGCGAAACGGGGGTCGGATGGATCGGCTGCGTCGCGGCGAGAGATTTCTCCGGGGCCGTGTCGATCCGCGGGCCACTCGTTCGACGTTAGGGTGCGAGGCCGAGAGGCGGTCCCGCCGGACGAGGAGACTGCGATGCCGAAGTACCTGCTGATCATGCGGGGCACCGACGAGTCGAACGCGGCGATGATGGCCAACATCGACGAGATGATGGCCACGACCCGCCAGTTCATCGAGGAGATGGTCAAGGCCGGTGTTCTTCTCGCGGCGGAAGGGCTGGACGATCCGCGCCAGGGCGTCGTGGTCGACTTCAGCGGCGAGGCCCCGGTGGTCACGGACGGGCCGTACGGCGAGACGAAAGAACTGTTCGGGGGCTTCTTCCTGCTCGACGTCGCCTCGAAACAGGAGGCGGTCGAGTGGGCCAAGCGGGTCCCGGCGGCCCCCGGGTCCAAGATCGAGGTCCGGCGGGTGCCCGGAAGCGACGAGGTCCCGCAGGTCGGCGAGTGATCGCCAAGGACTGGGCCGGGCGCGAGAGCAACGGCCAGATCTGATGGGTACGGCCGATGTCGAGGCCGTCTGGCGGATCGAGTCGGCGCGGATCGTCGCCGCGCTGACCCGGTTCACCGGCGATTTCGGGCTGGCCGAGGACGCGGCCCAGGAGGCGGTGGCCGAGGCGCTGGTGTCGTGGCCGCTTGCCTCTCCGGCGAATCCGGCCGGCTGGCTGATGGCCACGGCCCGGCGGCGGGCGATCGACGCGATCCGCCGCCGGACCGCCCTCCAGGACCGATACGCCCTGCTGGCGGCCGACTTGGCGGTCGACTCGGCGGTTGACGAAGAAGTCGATCCCGACAAGATCGATGACGACGTGCTTGCGCTGATGTTCATCAGCTGCCACCCGGTGCTCTCCCCCGAGGCCCGGGTGGCGCTGACCCTGCGCGTGGTCGCCGGCCTGTCCAGCGAGGAGATCGCCCGCGCGTTCCTCGTACCTGTGCCGACCGTGCAGGCCCGCATCACCCGGGGCAAGAAGACGATCGCGGCGGCTGGGGTGCCGTTCGAGCTGCCGCCAGCCGGCGAGCGCCGGGAACGGCTGGGCGGCGTGCTCAGCGTCATCTACGTGATCTTCACCGAGGGGTCGACGGCCACGTCGGGCGACCGGCTGCTGCGCCCCGACGTCGCGTACGAGGCGATCCGGCTGGCCCGCACGCTGGCCGCGCTGCAACCGGACGAGCCGGAGGTGCACGGCCTGCTCGCGTTGTGCGAGCTGACAGCCGCGCGCTTCCCGGCCCGGACCGGCCCGGACGGCTCGCCGATCCTGCTCGAGGACCAGGACCGGCGGCGGTGGGACATCTCGGCAATCCGCCGTGGGCTGGCCGCGCTGGCCAAGGCATCGACTCGCGGCCTCGGCCCCTACGGCCTACAGGCCGCGATCGCCGCCACCCACGCGTCGGCGCCCTCGGTCGAGGCAACCGACTGGGACCGGATCGTAGTGCTCTACGAGGCACTCAGCCGGGTCGCACCCTCGCCGGTGGTCGAGCTCAACCGGGCCGTCGCCGTTGCCATGGCCTCGGGCCCGGCGCAAGCCCTGGCCATCGTGGACGAGCTGATCGCCTCGGACCGGCTCCCCGGTTCGCATCTGATCCCGACCGTACGCGGTGAGCTGCTGGCCCGGCTCGGACGGCGGCCGGAAGCACGCGCCGAGTTGGAACTGGCGGCCCGGCTGTGCGCCAACCAGCGCGAACGCTCGGTGCTGCTGCGCAAGGCGGCCACGCTGAGCTGACTTCTCCAGCTCGGCCAGCCGGGATTCGAGCGCGGCCCGGATGCCGTCGATCGCGTCGGCCACGTCGGCCGAGTCCCCGAATGCGGACGGCGGGAGCGCGGCGAACCCGGGGAGAAAGTCGCCTGCGGTCGGCGTGTAGACCACGTCCGGGACCGGCTGTGGCCCAGGTGCTTTGTCAGGCCGGTGTGGCGGCAACGGTTTGATCAGATCCCATAGGTCGTCGACCGCCCGCGCCTCACTCGTACTCCACCGAGCGAGGCTGATTTCCCATCGTGGCGCTGATCAAATCTATTCAGCAGATCGTGTTAAGCAGGACCGCGACAAGTCAGGCAGGGAGCGCGGCGAGGTAGCTGACCGCGATCGCCGGCTAGTTGGGCAGAAAGCCGGGGCGAAGGCTTAGCCGAATGGCGGCGTAGGGCGATGATGTGGGCGACTAGTCACCGAGGGATCTCCCGCCCATACTGCTGATAGAGCCGCCGCACGGGGTCCGGTGACACAGGACGGCACCCATACCGGCAGGCGCAGCGCTGGCGATCGCCGCCGGAGCGGATGCACCGTTCATCGTCGCCGGCGGATGAGATCGAACACCGCAGACCGGTCACCGTCGACTGATCGTCGGGTCCCCTCAGGCGCACCGGGATCGGTGCCGGCTACGCGGAGGTGGTCATGTACTCAGCGGCGAAGCTTCCCACCGTTCTGGCGACCGGGGCTCTCGCTCTTGCCATGGTCGCCTGCCAGTCCTCGCACGCCCCCACACCCGGGCCGGCCAACCCTGATCCGGCACGCTCAATCTGGTCCGCGCCCGGCGGGTCGGGTGGCGGACAGGTGGCATCGCCGTCCACATCGACCGAGCTGCCGCCCACGAAAGCCCCGCGCACATCACCCGCGCCGGTACCGTCCGTGCCCGCACCGACCAGGTCGGCCGGCCTGACCAGGTGGCAACTGGCCGGGCAGCGAATCATCTACTCCTACCCCGGGTTGACACCACCGGCGAGCCTGATGAGGATCATCCGCGCCGGTGAGGCCGCCGGGGTGATCTTCTTCGGGGAGAACATCGCCAGCACCGCCCAGATCAGCTCGGTGATCGGCCAGTTGCGACGAGCCCAGGCGCAAAGCCCGGTCCATGTACCGCTGCTGCTGATGGTCGACCAGGAGGGTGGCCTGATCCGACGGCTGCCCGGGGCGCCCGCGCTGTCGGAGAAGCAGATCGGCCAGTCCGCCGATCCGGTGGCCGCGGCGGCCGCGGCGGGCACCGGAGCCGGCCGCACCCTCGCCGCACTGGGCATGAACGTCAACCTCGCCCCGGTTCTCGACGTCTACTCCACCGCGGGCAACTTCATCGACCAGTACCAGCGCTCCTACAGCGCGAACCCCGACACCGTCGCGGCTTTGGGACGCGCGTTCATCACCGCCCAGCAGCGCACCGGCGTGGCCGCCACCGCCAAGCATTTCCCCGGACTGGGATGGGCAGCAACGGCCCAGAACACAGACACCCGGCCGGTCACCCTGTCCCAGTCGCTGGCCACGTTGCGCGGCACCGACGAGTTCCCCTACTCAGCCGCCGCCGTCGGCGTCGACCTCGTCATGGTGTCCTGGGCCATCTACCCGGCGCTGGACCCGAACCGCCCAGCCGGCCTGTCGCCGACAGTAGTCAAGCAGGAACTGCGCGGCCGCATCGGGTTCACCGGGGTGACCGTCACCGACGCCCTGGAAGCCGGCGCGCTGGCTCCCTACGGCAACACCGGCCAACGCGCGGTCGCCGCCGCCACCGCCGGCATGGACCTCATCCTGTGCTCCGCCCGCGATGTCAGCCAGGGCGAAGCCGCCACCACCGCCCTGGTGAACGCCCAGACCGGGGGCCAACTCGACACCGCCGGCTTCATCGCCGCGGCGGATCGGATCGCCGACCTACGGGCCCGTCTCCACTGACCGTGTAGTGAGACGGCCGTCCGACGCGGCTCCACCCGCCCGGCCCGGCCCGTGAACGACCCGAGCATCCCAAGTCAAGCGTCGCGGGGCCGGCGCCCAAGTCAGCGGGCGGACCGACGAGGACGCCGGGGCTGAGGATCCAGGACGGGTCGAGCGAGCTAGTC
>NZ_JBUEGB010000126.1:0-9629 GCF_054963695.1 Micromonospora sp. RTBAU3-60
GGATCAGGCGATCGCCGCCCGGGCGACCGTCGTCTACGTCGAGGACCTGCGGTCGTTGGAAGCCAAGGGCATGGGCGCCACCCGGAACACGCGGCTGTCGCAGCAGGTGCGTGGGCAGATCGTCGACCGGATGCGGCACCTCGCCGCCGAGACCGGTATCGCCGTCGTCACCACGCCTGCCCGGAACACCTCGAAGCACTGCCCGCAGTGCCTGACACCGCTGCGGCACTGTAAGGCCCCCGACAAGCCGACCGTGACGGGCTGGAAATGGGCCCTGTGTCCCAACCAGTCCTGCCGCTGGCAAGGCGACCGCGAGACCACGGGGCATGGCGGCGCATCGCCGCCCGCGGCCTCACCCACCAGGCAAAGACCGTCACCGACAAGACCACCGGGCACATGGTCATCCGCGCCGTGGCCGACAAACTCGAAACGGCAGCGATCATCACCAAGAGCCACCGGGCCGACCGGTCGAAGACCGGCCCCACCCGGCGCAAGCCACCACGCCCCGCGCCCAGGCGACGCAGGGCACCCTCCCCCACCCGACCCCACAACCGAGCAGGAAAGCGTCCGGAGGGACACGCACCAACGGACCGGAGGCTGCCCCGCGCAGCCCACCGACACCAGGGCGTGAACACGACCAGCACACCCACCACCGGCCACCAGCCACGCGGAGCCGCACTGGGCGCAGGATTCCACCTGCACGCCCACGCGACCCCACCACGGTGGGAAACGATCCCGGAAACTAAATCCGACTCAGGATCGCTAAGCTGATCAGGGACGCTGGATCGCTTGCGGTGTACTACGTGACACGCCGGTCCTCGCCATCCCGTACAAGGGCCGGGGCTGGACCGGCGTCACCGGCGGGCGGGAACGGCCTGTTCCAGCCCGCGGCCCGGCCGGCGCTGGCCGCCTTCGAGGTCGGCTACGAGGACTACCGGCGGCTCAAGACCCTGGCCTGCGACGGTTTCGCGTTCACCGCGAACTTCGCGCCGGGCCCGCCTGGTGTTCGACGGCACGACGTTCTGCATGCACGACGATCCAGCGGTCGTGCTGCAGAAGACGTGTGCATCCGCCGGGCCGGCCTGGCCGGAGCAATGGTCTGGTCGCTGGAGGGCGACGATGGCGATGCCACGGTGAACGGGACGATCAGCCTCGGCCTCACGGCGCCGTAGCCGTACCTCGCGGTCCCGCTGGTGCCCCTGCCGCCCCATCCAGCAACCCCACCGACGTCGTCGGTGCGGTCGCCGCAGGGGGCGACTGACGGACCGATCTGATCGTTCAGCCCTATGCGATCGCCGAACGCGGCAGAGTTGGCGTCGCGCCACGTGCACTGGAGGAGGGCTCGTGCGATCAACGCACCGACGACTGCTGGCGCTACTCGGTATCACTGCGGCGGTTCCGCTGGCCGAGGTCCTCGTGCTGGTGCTGATCAGGTTCCTCACGGCAGAGGGGCTGGCGCCGCAGAGCACCGCAGTCTGGCCGTACGACTCCTACCACGACATGCGCTGGCTGCTCGTCTACCACAACACCTGGCTCATGTTCGGCTCCGGCCTGCTGGCCCTGATCGCCCTGCGTGGGCTGCTGTCCGCGACGATAGTCAGCCTGGCCTGGCCAGCGCGCAGCCCACGGCCGCCGTACCGGGCGCTGCTCCTGCGCAACATCGGAGTGGCGGCGTTCGGAGCGGTCCTCGTCCTGCCGTTCGCCGCCTACGCGGTCGCCGCGTCGGTGGTCTCGCTGTCCTGGTTCCTGTTCTCCGCCCTGATTCCGATGCTGATACTCGCCCCCTTCCTGCAGCGGATGTCGGTGGGTCGGGCGTGGTGGCGCGGACTGCCGTCGATTGAACTGGTCGGCTGGTCGCTACTCGACTTCGCCGTGATCACCGTTGGCGGCGCGCTGGTGTGGACCACGCCGGAAGGTTGGACGCCACTCGTCGCCGCTGCCGTCGGCGCGCTCAATGGCCTGCTCTGGCGGCAGACGGTGCACGCGGCCGTCCTGCAACAGCGGGTACGTTGGCCGCGGGTGCCGGTCGTGCCGATCGTCGTGGTGCTCGCCCTAGCCGTTCCGCTGGCGTCGCAGTGGCTCTCCCAACCCGGCAACCAGGCCAACACCTTTACACCGCCGATCTTCACCCGGCCGCTGCCGCCGCGCGTGCCCTACGCGGTGATCCTGCTCGCCGGACACGACTCCGCATACGACGGCCGCCCTGCGGCGGATCCGAACGTGGAGCTGTTCTCGTACGTCGGCCTGGACCCGCACGGTCACCCGCTGCCCTACCGGCCGAACGCCACCCACCGATCGTTGGAGTCCAGCGCACAGTTGCTGGCCGCGCAGGTCGAGGCGGTACACCGGCGGACCGGCCGGCCGATCGCCCTGATCGCACAGAGCGAGGGAGTGGTGGTGGCGCTCACCTACCTCCGGAACCGGCCTGGCCCTCCGGTGCAGGCGCTGGCAATGTTCAGCCCGCTGACCCGCGCCGGCCGCACCTACTATCCTCCGCCGGATGCCAGTACCGGTTGGGGGCTGGCCGCCGGGTGGCTGCTGCGGGTGATGTTCAAGGTGACGACCATCGGCAACCGGGCCGCCAGCACACCCGACGAGCCGTTCGTCCGCTCGCTGCTGGACCAGGCGCCCTTCTACCGCTTCCATATCCTGTGCCCGATCCCGGGCGTACGCGTTGTCGCGTTCCTGCCCACCGTGGCCGCGGCCGAGGCCCCACCCGGCCAGACGATCCCGATTCCGGTCGTCGAGGTACCGACCTTCCACGCGGGAATCATCGGCCGGATGAGCGCCAACGACATCCTGACCACCTTCCTCGCCGGCGCCGAGGTCAACCACCCCCGCCGCGAGTTCGGCCCCCTCCAGAAGCTCGGAGATGCCTGGCTTGCACCCACCCTGGCGATCACGCTGAACCCGGTCTGGCGGCCCACCGCGCAGCCCGGCCCGCCCTTTACGATGGCCCGGTTCTGCCACCGGTGAGCGTCTCAGGTCTTCTACCTCACGGTGACCGACATCGGCGCGCTGAGCCGGCCCTCGTTCCCGCTGCGATCCAGCCCGGACACGCAGTAGGACAGCGGGAGCGACGACGCGACGTTGCTGGCTGAGACGATTACGGCAGAGCGGGTGCCCGAGTTACGGCATGCCGTCACGGCCGCCGCAGCAGCTGCCGGCCTTGCCGACGTAGAACCCCGTGTACAACCATGTCATGACGACGACGACGATCCCGATCAGGTACGCCGGCTCAGCCAGCCAGAGCCGGGTCAGCCGGTCCAGACCGACCGCCTCGAGGAGGTTGTTGAGCACACCACCCGCGTTGGACGGCGCAAAGACGTACTTCCAGACGATCGCGATGACCACGACCGACACCACTTGCGGAAAGAAGTAGACCACCTTGTATGCGGTCGACCCGCGCACCCCGGTGACCGCCCCACCCCGTCCCTGGCCGCCTACATTGAGCATGGACGCCAGGAACAGGGAGAGCAGCAGAGTCAGGACTGGGACGACCCAGGCGCGATGCCGACCTGGCGCTACCGGCTCGATGGCGAGTCGATGCCTTCACCTCTTCGTCGTTCGGCGGCTGATGTCTGCGGCATAGCTTGTCCAGTCGCCGGCGCTGGCGCGTTGCCAGGCCCTTCTCGTGGACTCCGCAGTCAGGTACCGGACAGCACCCACGTGTTCGATCGATTAACGTCAACGCTTCGCGGCTCAATCAGTCCATCGGGGAGGACACCATGAGCAGGCGACAGATGCTTTCGTGCGGCACGGCATTGTTGGCGCTGTCGTTGACCGGTTGCACAGCTGATCGCGAGAAGCCGGAACTGACGACGAAGGATGCCTTTACAGAGGCCGTCGAGGCGCTACGGCGGTCACCGGCCGTGCACTACACCTCCGACGTGGGCGGCATGGCGACCACGACACGAGCGACCAGCGGCGGGCATTCCCTGGGCATGATGACCTTTTCTGGCATCGGCATGGAGAGTTTGACGGTTGACGGCAGGACCTACCTCCGCTTCCAGCAGGGCCTTCCGATGCCTGGCGCCACCCGGGCCCAAGCCAGCTTGTTGAGCGGGAAGTGGATCACGGGAGCCGCCGCGGTCAATCCCGTCATCCAGCAGCCCTTCACGCCCCGATCCCTCGCCGACGCGGTCGACGAACGCCTACGCGCCACGGGTACCTCCTTTCCTTCCCGTGGCGAAACAACCTCGGTGGAGGGCAGGAACACCTGGAAGGCCACTACTTCGCAGGCTGACATCTATGTGACCGCTCAGAGCCCGCACCGTTTGGTGCAGATCGCACCGAAGAACAGAGCCGACGGACCCCCGTCACTGCCCAGCCTGCCGAACTTACCGAGCGGAGAGGGTTCTTCTGCCGCCCCTCCCGTGCCTAACCTGCCGTCGCTGCCAAAGTTGCCGACCCTGCAAGGCGCTCGGCGCTTGTCGACCGCCGCGGGCGGCAGCCGCGAATCCCGACAGGTGAGTTGGGGACGCATCACGTCTGCGGCGCCAGCGCCAGCACTGTCCGGGCGCGTCCGACTGGCCGACACGGGACAAGCCGAAGTGGACTCACTCTTCCGAGACCTGGTCAGCAATGCCAAGCAGTTGGAGGAGTCGTTCGACCTGTCCTACCAGTTCACCGCAAAGGGCAGTGCCAAGTTCACGGGATGCGGTCCCGGGGCATGCCGGGTGACCGTCATTGTCAACAGTCGATTCGTCGGCAAGGATCTGGAGGCTCCCAAGACCGCGAGCGCCACCATGACCGTCACCATGACGGGCGACGGCCGACCAGTAGGCGGCTGCACAACCACGGGCACGCTCCCAGTCAACGCAACCGGTCAACTGAGCTGCACCAACACCTCACCGGCTTGGACCAGCTGGTACCTGCGAGCCCGTAATCAGCGGGGTACGCACGTCTACGCGGCGCAAGCCGAAGTCTTAGCGCGTGCGATGACGCGGGTGCAGGTTCAGCGGATCGTCGACGAACTGCAGGAGTGGCTCGATGATGCCCTCAGTCGCCTGCAGCCAACGCCTTCCCCAACCCCAACTGCCGGTCCGGTACCAAGCTCCAGCGCCTCGCCCGCACCTATAACCCCATCGCCGTCCTCCACCAGGGCCGCCTGTTTAGTTTCCCGGCCCTCGGGTGCGAAGAGCAGCGGAGGCGGATGGATCCTCAACACCACCCAGCCGGTGACGCACCGCAACAAGACCACCGCCCCCGCGGGCCGCCCTGGCGCCCGCGCGACCCAAGCCACAGCCTGTCTGACCAAACCCCGAGGCCAGGGAAGCGCCGCCCAAGGCGACATCACCGGCTGGCAGGACGCGCAAATCTTCGCCGCCGCGAACGGCGGCGGCAGGCTCGCCCGATGCCACCTGGTCGCCAACATCCTCGGCGGGAAGGGCATCGCGGTGAACCTTGTCCCCTGCTGGCAGGTCGGGATGAACACCGGGACGCCCAGCATGCGGACATACGAGAGTGATACCCAAGCCGCAGTAGGCAGGCTGACTACAGGTGAAGCGGTGTACTACCAGGTGACACCCCACTATCGGGACGCCACCAGCACCATCCCCAAGTCCGTCACCATGAGCGCTACCGTTCAGATGAGCAATGGAATGACCCGGCCCCTGTTCAGCGGAGTCGTCATCCCCAACGATCGGACCGTCGGCGGAAGATTGCTCAACCTCGGAAACTGAAATCCCCGGGCCACCAGGAGCCGACATGACCCGCACCACCCCACCGCGGCCGGCGGACATCATGGCGGTGTTCCCTCGGCTGGCCCCGTTGGCACGCACGGCGACCCGGCTGCACCCGCGCCCCGGCTCGCCGTCCCCCAATGGCAGTTCGATCGGCGGTCCGCTGCTGTGGCCAGCCGCCGAGCCGTGGCCGCACTGCGACGGTCCTCACGAACCGGACGGTAGGCCCGCCACGACACCGGCCGACGTTAGGCTGCTGCGACGGATCCTGGCGTCCGCAAATAACCGGCCGCAGGGCGACACGCTGTTCACCCCGGAGGAGCAGGCGGTGGTGGACCGGATCGATGTCGGTCATCCATGGCCCGAGGAACCGATCGCCATGCTGCCGGTCGCCCAGCTTTACGTGCGCGACGTGCCTCTCCTACGCCCGCCTGAGCAGGCGGACATGCTCCAGGTGTTGTGGTGCCCCTTCGACCACCCTGAACAGTACATACCCAAGACCGCGCTGTTCTGGCACTCCTCAACCGCCGTCACCGACATCCTCACGGCCCCCCCAGAGCCGGCTGTGGTTCAGCACGAGGGCTACGTGCCAGAACCGTGCCTCGTCCACCCGGAGCAGGTCGTGGAGTACCCCGCACCCCTGGAGTTGGACCAGGACCTGCGCGAGCAAGTAGAGCAGTGGAGCGCGCGCCACAAGGCTGGCGCCGAACCAGGCAGCGCCTACGACCAGGCAGAGGCGGCTTTCTACCAGTACGAGTTGTCCGTCGCACCCGGCTGGAAGGTCGGCGGCTGGGCTCCCTGGACCTTCACCGACCCCCACCCCCAGCACTGCCCCGCCTGCAACACGCAGATGGTGCCGCTGCTGACGATCGCGTCGAACGAATGGGACGACAGCAACCACAGCTGGATCCCGTACGAGGACCAAGCCGCCGCCTCACACACCACCTACCCCGACCCGGCACACCCGGCCATGGTGTCCATAGCCGGGTTCAACCAACAGATCTACGCCTGCCCCGCCTTCCCAGACCACCCACACACAGAGCTGATGCAGTAACGGCCCCCGCAGACGCAAATGTCAAGGTTGATCTTGTTCCCTCCTGACCGTTGACAGCTCGTCCAGCCGCCGCTGCCCCCAACTGCTCCATAACCCGCCTCCAGACGCATGCGACCGACATTCCAACCCTTCGTCGAGCAGCTTGCTCTGAACCGCCGCGGCAGTCCGCGCCCGATTCAACCGAGCCTGGCAAGCAGACGTGCCCGCCCGGCCCGGGCTGCGCATCCTGGACATGTTCGCCTCAGCCATCGCCGGACGGGTGCGGGGCCATGTACGTCATCGGCGAGGACATCGCACAAACCGACCCCGACAGCGGCAACGTGCGCGTGGCACTGGCCGCCTGCGACCTCGTCATCAACCACGACCTGTTCCTCTCCACCACCGCCGAACACGCCGACGTGGTGTTCCCGGCGGTGCCCTTCCTCGAAAAGGACGGCACCTTCGTCAACTTCGACCGCCGCATCCAACGAGTCCGCCCCGCGCTGGACCCACCCGGGCAGGCCCGCAGTGACTTCGACATCCTGCACCTGCTGGCCCGCACGATGGGCGCCGACCTCGGCTGCCCCACCCCTGCCGACGCGATGGCCGAATGCGCCGCACTGACCCCCACCTTCGCCGGCATCTCACACCCGACTCGACCGCGACGGGCCACTGCACTGGCCCTGCCGCAGCACGAACCAACCTAGCGAGGGGGACGCCTCTACCTCGACTCATTCGCCACCCCCGACGGCCGGGCCGCGCTGGCCGCCCGCCCGTACCTGCCGCCCGGAGAGCAACCAGACACCAGCTTCCCGTACATCCTCATCACCAGGCGTCGGCTGGTGCACTACAACAGCAGTCGATGAGCCGCCGCACCCCGAACCATCAACTCCGCCCGGACGAGGTCCTCGACCTGCACCCCGACGACGCCGCACGGCTCGGACTGAGCGACGGCGACCTGGTCCAAGTGACCAGCCGCCGCGCAACCGTCACCTTCCCCGTCCACCTGACCGACACGATCGCCCCCGGCCAGATGTTCACCGCGTTCAACTTCCCCGACACCCCCACCAACGCCCTCACCTCCGACGCCACCGACACCGAAACCGGCTGCCCCGAATACAAAATCACCGCCGTATCCCTGAGCCCTCTCCGCATTGGGCGGTGTCCCTATCGGGCCCCGGCTCGCGCCGTCGTCGACCCCCGCCAGCGTCCAGGAACCGATCAGCCCGACTGGGTCCACCTGCAGCCCACCCGCAGTCGACTCGGGAACGGCGGCCTGGCCCTACCTGCAGCGGTCGTCTCCGGCTGAGCCCGTTCGCCGCAGCCCGCGAGCAACGCCCCGACCGCCACCACTGCGACCAGCCACCTGTTCCGGCTCATGTTCTCTCCCGTCCCACCGGCCATCCGGGGTGCTGATTCCCTCACGCCTGTTGCTTGGACGGTGTCGGCCAGCGGTTGCTGACGTAGGTGATCCACTCGTGTTGCCAACCGACGAACGCGGGCCGCGGCCACCACGTGCCGCCGTCGAGCAAGGGGATCGCGACGGCGAGCGGGTACTCCCGGTACGAGCCGATCGCCTCTCACTGCAGATTCCTGGATGCGGCAATCAGCCTCGACACAGCCAGCAGTCTCAACGAAAATGCTTGGATGAGACGCCGGTCGTGGTATCTGTGGGCGACAATCGCAGCGGTTGGAACGGCCTGCCTGATCACGGCTTCCCTCATCTGGGGCGGCCAGGCGATAGAGTTTGCAAGCTGGATATCCGGGATTGGCAGTCTTGTCCTGGCGGCAGCGGCTCTGCTGACGGGCAGACCCGAAAAGGCGCCTGCGGAGCCGACCTTGATCGTGTCCACCCACGAGGACCCGACTTCTACCCTGTATGACGACGCGGGGAGCCTGCGCTACACAGCTCGACACGACGGCGGAATGCTGTTGATCGAGCCGGAGATCCCCTATCTGAATTCGGTACGCGATGGCGGCGAAATCACGCCACTACACTATTGGCACAGCCCGTGGGAGGAGTCGTTCCACTGGCCGATCCTCGATATCAAAATCGTCAACAACTCGAACAGGACAGTTCTGTTCCACGAGGCGGCGCTGCACGTCAAGGCGTCCCAACCAGATCCACGCCCCGTACCGGTGCTTCACGGGGTGACGTACGGCACATTTTTTGACCTCCTCAATTTGGGCTGGGGCCCTATGACGAATTGCTGTTTGCGTTTCCAACTCCGAAGGCCCGGGGGCCCTGACGGGGGGAAAGAATTCGAGGCACACTTCGACGTGCCGGCAGGTGGACAGACCACCGTGCCCTTGGAGGAGAAGTTTCTTGATGTAGGCGTCGATGTACCGCTACTGGAGAAGCTGAGCCGGTTAGGGTACAGCTATGGAGATTACTTAATACGCAGGGACGTGGGGCTAGGTAGACTCGTCGATGACTCGTCAGGTCACCAGCTGTGGCGGCTGGACAGGGCCGAGTACGAGACATTGCGACTTCGCGCTCTCGGCCCGTTTCCCGACGGGCATGTGGAGCTCGCCGGGACGCTGCAGTACGACCAAGCCGAGATAGACGGGTCGCACACTCGTCGCACGAACGCGATTCGATCGGCAATATCCCTCAACGAGCCCGGGGCCGGTGCACCACTTCCGCCGTCACACAAGTATCTCGTGCAACTCCGTAGCGATGGTAAAAATTACATCGAGACTCTCCCGGTGTCCCATTCTTTGGCACCAGGAGAGAGCGACCGATTCCTCATCAGCATCGCGGCGGATCGGTCATCGGTGCATGAACTGAGCCTGCAATTACGGTACAACGATGAAGGGGTGGTCGCCTCCGGTCCGATCAACTTGACGCTCTTCCGCTCAACCGCCGACGAGATGCCCGACTCGCCCGTCGATCATCATGAACCTGTCTG
>NZ_JBUEGB010000127.1:0-9574 GCF_054963695.1 Micromonospora sp. RTBAU3-60
GGCGCAGACGGTGCAGGTGTCGGCGTACCCGGACGCCTACGCCCAGTGGGAGCAGCAGGCCGCCGACCTGGTCGCCCAGCACTGGAACAGCTGACCCAAGCTGACCGAGCAGACCAATTGAAGAACACGCACAAGCCGCTGGCCGGCACCCGAAGACGGGTGCCGGCCAGCGCCGTCTCCAGAGAACGCCGTCTCCAGAGAACGCCGCCTCCAGAGATCTTGGACAGTTACCGCCCGCAGCGAACGGAAACGGTCCAAGATCCGGAAACGGCACGGGTTCGTACCGGAGGAGGAACCGTGACCGGCGGGCGGGCAAGGAGCACGACGGGGCTGGGCGAGGGTGACCGGCGCAGGGATCAAGCGCCGGAGCTGGCGACGCCGCGGCGGTCGTACCGGAGGGTGGCGACACCGGCGGTTGCCAGCACGGCGGCGAGGTCCCGCTGGATGCCCAGCCGCAGCTGCTACCCGCCGCCCCGGGCGCGGACCGCTGATTCGGCCGGGGAGCCGACGCCCGATCCCGGTCAGGAGGTTTCCCGGGGCCGGGGGTGGCCTGCGGCGATGTCGACCACGGCGGCGATCAGCGCCAGCACGACGATCCCGGCGGCCAGCAGCAGCGAGTGCCGGAACGCGGTCGACCAGTCGCCCCGGGTGCTGCCCAGCACCGAGAAGAACAGCGCGCCCACCCCCGCGATGCCGGCGGCCGAACCGATCCGCTGACCGGTCTGGAGCATGCCGGCCCCGCTGCCGGCCTGCGGCACCGGCACCTCGGACAGCGCCAGCGTCTGGTTCGGCGCGATGACCAGGCCGCTGCCCAGCCCGGCCAGCAGGAACGGCACCGCGGTCAGCAGCGGCACCGAGACGTGCGGAGAGCCGCGCAGCACCCAGACGACCGCGCCGAGGCCGATCACCACCACCAGCAGGCCGATGGCGACCAGCGGCCGGCCGAATCGGGTGACCACCCGGCCGCCCAGCGCCGACGCCACCGCTGAGCCGAGCGCGAACGGGGTGATCGCCAGCCCGGCGGCGAGGGCCGAATAGCCGAGCCCGATCTGCAGGTACAGGGTGAAGATGAAGAAGATCGCGGTGAACCCGGCGAAGTAGAGCAGGCCGATCAGGGTTCCCAGGGTGTACGAGCGCAGCCCGAACAGCCGCAGGTCGAACAGGGGCTGCCGGTGGCGGGCGTACCACCGCTCCCACGTGCCGAAGGCGACCAGGAAGACCAGCCCGGCCGGGATGAGCAGCCACTTCGCCGCCCCCGGCCACTGCTGTCGCTGCACCAGCGGGAGTAGCACCAGGGTCACCCCGACCCCGAGCAGCAGCACGCCGATCGGGTCGAGCCGATGCCGGTCCTGCGCGCCGGTCGGGCGGGCCGGCATGAGCCGCCAGCCGAGCAGCACGGCGAGGATGCCGACCGGGACGTTCACGAAGAACACCCACCGCCAGCCGTGCTGCTCGCCACCAAATTGGATGAGCAGCCCACCGAGCAGCGGGCCGATGGCGGTGGAGATGCCGATGGTGGCGCCCAGCAGCCCGAACGCGCGGCCCCGCTCGGCGCCCCGGAACAGCTGCTGGATCAGGCCGCTCACCTGCGGGTTGACCACCCCGGCGGCGGCGCCCTGGACGAGCCGGGCGATGATCAGCCACTCGGGGGAGCGGGCCAGCCCGGCCAGCGCGCTGGTCACCGTGAACAGCGCCACCCCGACCACGAACCCGGTGCGCCGGCCGCGGGCGTCACCGAAGCGCCCCGCCGGCACCAGCACCAGGCCGAAGGTGAGGGCGTACCCGGACAGCACCCACTGCAGGTCGCTGGGCGTCGCCCGGAGGGCCCGGTCGATCGATGGTACGGCGACGTTGACGATGCTGACGTCCAGCAGCGTCATGAACGCGGCGACCAGGCCGACCCCGAGCGCCTGCCAGCGGCGGCGGTTGTCGTACCCGGTGTCCGCCGGCGCCGACGGCCGATCCGCGCTCATCGTGCCCCCCGAAGACCGTCGATCACGCATCCCCGATCGCTACCCGGTCCCCCAGAGGGGCAAACGACGCATCAGGCCAGCTGGCGCGCGCACCACCGCGGGCCGAAGTCCAGCCCCGCCATCGGGGAGTCCTCGCGGTGCAGCAGGCCCCGCTCGGTGAGCAGGTGCAATGGCTCACGCAGCTCCTCTTCGGTCATCCCGGCTTCCTCCGCGATCGTGTCAGGGTAGGGGACGTGACCGCGCACCTCCAGCGCCGTCACCGCCTGGTACACCCGCTCCTCGACCTCAGACAGCTGTACCCGCTGCATCGCTTCCCTCCTCGGTGACCCGCCCGACCGGCGGGCGGTCTGCGCCCGGCGGTTACCCGGCCGGCGTCCGATGATGCCCACCCGATCGGGCGGTCGCACCGGCCGAGTGACCGGCGTTTCCGCCGGCCCGTGCCCTAGGCTGCACCAGTGATCATCTGGGATCTCGTCGTCGTCGGCGGCGGCCCCGCCGGGCTCTCCGCCGCCCATACCGCGGCCCGTGCCGGCGTCCGCACGCTGGTGCTGGAGCGCGCCACCCATCCCCGCTACAAGACCTGCGGCGGCGGGCTGATCGCCACCTCGCTGGCCGAGGTGGCCGACCGGATCGACGTGCCGGTCCACGACCGGGTCGACCGGGTGACGTTCACCCGGGACGGGCGACGCGGCTTCACCCGCCGGCACACCGGACCGCTGGTGAGCATGGTGCGCCGGGAGGAGTTCGACGACCGGCTGCGCGCCGCCGCAGTCGCCGCCGGGGTCGAGGTCCGCGAGGGGGTCGCGGTCCGCGCCGTCGAGCAGGACCCCGACGAGGTACGCCTGCGGCTGGCCGACGGCGACACCGTGCCCGCCCGCGCCGTGATCGGCGCCGACGGCTCCTCCGGCGTCACCGCCCGGCACGTCGGGGTGGCCTACCGCCAGGTGGACCTGGGGTTGGAGCTGGAGCTGCCCGTGCCACCCGCCGAGCAGCAACGCTGGCGGGGCCGGCTGCTGATCGACTGGGGACCGGTCCCCGGGTCGTACGCCTGGGTCTTCCCCAAGGGTGACCGGCTCACCGTCGGCGTCATCTCCGCCCGGGGCGAGGGGGAGCGGACCCGGGCCTACCTGCGCGACTTCGTGGCGCGGCTGGGCCTGTCCGAGGTGACCCCGGAGCACGACTCCGGCCACCTGACCCGCTGCCGGGCGGCGGACTCGCCGTTGCGCCGCGGCCGGGTGCTGGTCGCCGGCGACGCGGCCGGCCTGCTGGAACCGTGGAGCCGGGAGGGCATCAGCTTCGCCCTGCGCTCCGGGCGGCTGGCCGGCGCGGCGGTGGCCGGCGGCGACCCGGACGCCTACGAGCGGGACGTACGCCGGGAACTGCTGCCCGGCATGCGGGCCGGGCACCGGCTGCTGGAGGTCTTCGAGCGCCGGCCCGACGTGTTCCACGCGATGCTGGCCACCCCGCCCGGCTGGCGGATGTTCGTCCGGTTCTGCCAGGGCCAGGCCAGCTTCGACCGGACCCTGGACCGCCGCCCGGTCCGGGCGGGTCTCGCCCTGCTGGACCGGCTCCCGCCAATGCGGCGGACCGGGTCAACCGACCAGATTCCTGAGCGGCCGATCAGGGCACGATGACCGCCCGCCCGTGGATCTCCCCCCGGCGTAGCTGCTCGTACGCCTCCGGCGCCCGGTCGAGGGGGAAGGTCTGCACGTCGGCGTGCAGCTGCCCCTGCCGGGCCAGTGCGATCACCTCCTGCAGCTCCGCCCGGGTCCCCCAGAACGGCACCATGACGCCGGTCTCCAGCGGGACGGCCGGCGGCTCGTCGGCGACCGGCCGGACCGGCAGCGTGCCGCCGGCGAGGCCGACCAGCAACAGCTGGCCGCCGGTGGCGACCACCTGCCGGGCGGTGCTGAGGGTCGGGTCGGCCCCCACGAAGTCGAGCACCACGTCCGCGCCGTCCGGTGGGGCGCCCACCAGCGCCCGGATCCGGTCCACGCTGTCCGGCCCGGCCTGCACCACCTCGTGCGCGCCCAGCCGGGTCGCCAGGTCCAGCGCCGCCACGCTGGTGTCCACCGCGATGATCCGCACCGCCGTCGTGGCCGCCAGGATCTGCAGGGCCATGTGGCCCAGCCCGCCGATGCCGATCACCACGCAGGAGGTTCCCGGGCGCAGCTTCGGCCGGGCCAGCTCGACGGCGTGGTACGGGGTCAACCCGGCGTCGGTCAGCGGCGCCGCCTGGGTCAGGTCCATGTCCCCGATGTGCAGCAGGCGGGAGGCGGGCACCACCACGTACTCGGCGAGGCCGCCGTCGCGGCTGAGCCCGATGCCGCCGACCGGGACGACCCGGCACTGGTCCTCCAGGCCGCGCAGGCAGGCGCGGCAGCGGCCGCAGCCGATGATCCCGTAGACCGCCGTCCGATCCCCGGGCGACCAGCCGGCCACCCCGGCGCCGACCTGGTCCACCGTGCCGGCGATCTCGTGGCCGAGCGTCATCGGGGTGGGAAACATGCCCGGCGGCGCGTCGAGGATGTGCAGGTCCGAGTGGCAGGCGCCGACCGCGCCGACGCGCAGCAGCACCTCTCCCGGACCGGCCGTCGGGGTCGGCACCTCCACCTGCTCCAGCACCCCGGGTGAGATCAGCTGTACTGCCCGCATCCTCGTTCTCCACCCTCGTCGCCGACGGTCGTCGCGCCGGCTTACCCGACGGGCACGGGTTGATGCCGGCAGTGGCCGGACGGGCGCACAATGCCCTCATGAGCGAGCCGATCGAGTCGTTCACCGACGAGGAGTACGCGTTCCTGCGGCACGTACGCTTCGGCGAACTGCCGCCCGCGGTCCGCCCCGAGGACCGGGTGGAACTGACCGAGACCGAAGCCCGCCGGGACCGGCCCGAGCCGGTGGGCGACGCCGAGCAGTGGAATCTGCGGCACGGGGCGGGCTGAGCCGGAAACGGCCGACGGGCCGCGGGGGCGCACCCCCACGGCCCGTCGAACCGGTACGGATCAGAAGACCGGTACGCCCTCGCGGACCAGCTTCCAGTTCGGCACGAAGAAGTGGGCCGGGTTGATGGCGCCCTTGGCCTGCGCCCAGTCGATGAGCAACTGGCGGATCTCCTGCTGCTCGTTGTAGACCTGGGTCTTCACGATGCCGGGGAAGTTGCCGCCACCGCTGCGCCGGTAGTTGTTCACCGCGATGACGAACTGGGCGTCCGCGGCGACCGGGGTGTCGGTGCCCGGCAGGACCAGGCGGGTGATCCGCTGGCCGACCGGCTTCGAGATGTCGATGTCGTAGTCGACACCGGAGATCACGTCGTAGTTGTAGTCCGGAACGGCCGGGTCGCTGATGGTGTCCGGGTTGATGGCCGCCCCGACCGGCAGCGTCACGAAGTACTTCGCCGAGTACTCCAGGTACGCCTTCACCTCGGCGCCGGTCAGCACGACCGCCTCGAGGGTGTTGTCGTACACGTAGAGGCCGGCGACGTCGCGGATCCGCACGTCACCCTGCGGGAAGATGGCGGTGCGGCTGAACGGAGCCGCGATCGACAGCACCGGCAGGCCCGCGTATGCGGTGCCGGCCAGGGCCGCGGTGACCACGTCGGTCTGGACCTGGTTGATGAAGTCCAGGATCGGGGTGTCCTTGTACCGCGACTCGGCGGCGGAAAGCTCCTCCGTGGACTGCGCGACCACCTGGTTGACGTAGCCGACCGTCGTGTCGTGCTGGCCGCGGACGGCCGCGAGCACCGCCGGGTCCTCGACCACGGTGTTGGTGTTCAGCATGGTGGAGCCCTTGCTGACGACCTTCCAGCGGCCCTTCTCCCGGGTCAGGGTGAAGTCCATCCGGGTGAGGCGCTGGCCCCACTTCGACGGCTCCGAGGTCAGCACCTGCTCACCGGTCTGGGCGTTGGTGACCAACTTCTCCGGCACCTCGTTGTGCGCGTGGCCGAAGAGGATCGCGTCGATCCCCGGCACCTGCTCGGCGATCAGCGCCACCGGGTTCTCGTTCGGCAGCTCCGGGCCGTAGCTGGAGGTGCCGCTGTCGCCGCCGTGCGCCGAGATGATGACCAGGTCGGCGCCGCGCTCCCGCATGATCGGCACCCACTTGGCGGCGGTGGCGATCATGTCGGCGAAGACCAGCTTGCCCTCGACGTTGGCCTTGTCCCAGATGGCCACGCCGGGGTTGGTCAGGCCGAGGATGCCGACCTTCAGCGTCGGCGCGCCGAGCCCGCCGAGGTCGACCTCCTTGATCACGTACGGCAGGAAGGCCGGCTTGCCGGTCTTCTCGTTGATCGCATTGGCGGCCAGCGCCGGGAAGCCGAGCTGGTCGATCCACATGGCCAGCAGCGGCAGGCCGTAGTTGAACTCGTGGTTGCCCAGCGTGACGGCGTCGTACTTCAGCACGTTCATCGCGTTGGCCATCGGGTGCGTCTCACCAGTGGCGGTGATCGGCGCCTGCTTGGCGTAGTAGGTGGCCAGCGGAGTGCCCTGGATGGTGTCACCGGCGTCCAGCACCAGGGTCGCCTTGCCCTTGCGCTCCGCGCGGATCTGGTTGACCAGGGTGGCCAGCTTCGCGACGCCGACGTCGTTGTGCTTGCTGTCGTCGTACTCGGCGTCCTTGTAGTAGTCCCAGTTGTAGACGTTGCCGTGGGTGTCCGAGGTGCCCAGGATCGTCAGGTCCCAGGTCTTCGCCGCCTTCGCGGGCGCGGCGGCTCGGGCGGGCGCGCCGGCGAGCAGCGGGGCGGTCGCGGCGGCGGCCGCGACGGCCAGCACCTGGCGGCGCGAAGCACCGGAGGAGGAGGTCATGAGGTGCCTTTCCATGGGGGTGACGCGCCTCGTGGGCGCCGTTGCGCACCATAACGACCGGCTGTCCCGTGCGCCACATCGCCCCGCCCGGTTTCATCCCACCCGCGCCGGACGTCGCCTGGCCGTGACACCGGGTTCACCCGAACGTCGTTTCCGCCTCCCCGCCCGGGGTAGGGCGGAACTGGACCGGACGGGATGAAGCGGCACGAGGAGAAGCCGGTGAGCGAGGACCAGTACACCCAACAGGACCCCACCCGCCAGTACGGCCAGCAGCAGGGACAGCCCACCCAGCAGCAGTCCCCGCCGGGTTCCGAGCAGCGGATGGGGCCGAAGCCCGACCACGGTGAGGAGTCCTACCGGGGCAGCGGCCGGCTCGCCGGCAAGCGCGCGGTGGTCACCGGAGGCGACTCCGGCATCGGCCGGGCCGTCGCCATCGCGTACGCCCGGGAGGGCGCCGACGTGCTCATCTCCTACCTCGGCGAGCAGGAGGAGGCCGACGCCCGGGAGACCGTCCGGCTGGTCGAGTCGGCCGGCCGCAAGGGTGTCGCGGTGCGTACCGACCTCACCGACGAGAGCCACTGCCAGCAGTTGATCGACCGGGCGCTGGCCGACCTCGGCGGCATCGACATCCTGGTCAACAACGCGGCCTTCCAGATGGCCCAGGACAAGGGCCTCGCCGGGATCACCACCGAGCAGTTCGACCGGGTGTTCAAGACCAACGTGTACGCCATGTTCTGGCTGTGCCGGATGGCCGTGCCGCACCTGCCCGAGGGGTCGGCGATCATCAACACCTCCTCGATCCAGGCCTTCAACCCGTCGCCGCAACTGCTCGACTACGCCACCACCAAGGCGGCGATCGCGAACTTCACCAAGGCGCTCGCGCTGGACCTGGCCGACCAGGGGATCCGGGTCAACGCCGTCGCGCCCGGCCCGGTCTGGACGCCGCTGATCCCGGCCACCATGCCACCGGAGAAGGTGCGGCAGTTCGGCACCGACACTCCGATGGGCCGCCCCGGCCAGCCGGCCGAACTCGCCCCCGCATACGTCTTCTTCGCCTCGCAGGAGTCCAGCTACGTGACGGGAGAGATCCTCGGGGTCACCGGCGGCAAGCTCACCCGGTGACGATGCGGCCGGGTGGCCGCCCGCGCCCGTTGGGTCAGCGGGGCCAGGCGGCCATCCGGCGGCGCACCTCGGCCACCTGGTCGGCGTCCAGCCCGTACCGGGCGAAGCGCCGGTCCGGCACCCCGTCCAGATAGCGGCCCGCCGCCCGGACGTCCTCGAGGTCCAGCGCCGGGTCCACCTGGCGGGCCAGCTCCAGCAACTCCGCCACGCCGTACCGGTCCAGCGCGGCGGAGACGTCGATGTAGTCGCGTACCTCCCGGCGGTTGACCAGCGCGGCGGTCTTGTTGGCGATCAGATCGCGGACGTCCATCACCGGGCCCAGGTCCATCACCACCGGGCTGCGGTACCGGTCCAACCGGGCCAGGCTGAGCCGGATCTGGCGGCCGTCCCGGCTCACCACGAAGTCCCGCAGGTCCCGGTCGAAGCCGTCGAAGAGGTCCGCCAGCTCGCTGCCCGGATCCGCGTCGACCACCTGGAAGCCGGCCCGCTCCAGCGCGGCCCGCACCCCGGCCGCCGCCGCCGCGGCGGCGCCCTCCACGTCCGCGAACAGGTCCACGTCCTCCGTCGGGCGGGTGACCAGGCCGTGCGCCGCCCACGCCACCCCGCCGCCGAGCACGAACCGGTGCGGGCCGGCGGCGGCGAGGGCCACCCGGGCCACCTCCCGGTAGAAGTCGTGCAGATGGCTCACGCGGTACGCAGATCCCGGTGCCGGCTCTCCCAGGCCAGGCGGACGCCCCGGGGCAGGTTCAACCGCCGCCACACCCGCCGCAACGTCCGCCCGTCGATCAGCTCACGCAGGTCGTCCACCCGGCTGGTCTCGCGCAGCACGTTCTCGTACATCCAGAGCAGGTCGTCCGGCTCGCCGAGGTCGAAGGCGCGCTCCGTGCTCCACATCAGGCGGACCGGCAGCTCGACGATGCCGCAGGTGGGCCCGGTGAGCTCGGCGAGGGTACGCGCCACCACAGCGGGACGCCCGGGGCGGGCGAGGTACGCGCTGGTGGTGACCGACATGCTGTCAGGGTAACTCCTGTCCCCGGTTTTCCCGCTGTCCGTTCTGGGCTGCGGTTGGGCGCCCTGGTGCTGTTGGGGGTGTGGCCCGCCGGGCATTGTGGGAAGTGCGGTCTTTCGGCGGCCCGAGGGGCCTCTTTCCTGGAATGGGTCGCCTTTGGCGCGCTGGCCGGGCTTGATCGACTCCATATACGAGATGTGGCGGTATTGGCGGCTGCCGGATACCGCCGTTTACGCGACCTGGTGTGGATCACCCGAGGTTCGGCCCATCCGCCTGGGCGTTCTGGTAGGTGATGTCCGGTTTACGAGTGGCCGGTGGCATTTCGGCCCCGGAATGGTGGGCGGTCGGGGGTCGTTGAACACGGGTGCACGGCCGAGGAAGACGCCCCGCCCGACGGGTGGCTGGGCCCGGAATGATGGCAGCCCGCCGGTCGTTGCACATGAACCACGCGATCGAAGCGCCCCGGTGGGGTGGCCGGCCCGGAATGATGTGGGGCCGTCGGTCGTTGGATATGGTCCCGGCGCCGCGAAGAGGCGACCCCCGTCGCCCCGCGAGCTGCTGGTTTGAAGACTTTCCCCCCTTGTTTGAGCGCCTGACGGTGCTTGCGTGCCCTGCCCACCCCCGTGGGTTGTGGGTGCGCCGACCCCCGAATGGAGCTTTGGTTATGAATA
>NZ_JBUEGB010000128.1:0-9482 GCF_054963695.1 Micromonospora sp. RTBAU3-60
TCAGCACGGGCGGATACTCCCAGGTGAGCATCAGCACCCGCAGGTGCCGGGCGGGCTGGATGTCGATCACGTCGGCGTCAGCGGACATGCGGCGGCCCCCTTTGAGTTGTGTGTCCCGCGCCGCGCACGGTCGCCCACCGCACCGGGGGCCGTCGTCCGCGTCCGGGGTCGCAGCTCATCCTGCCGAGCCGTCGATAACCAGCGGAGACGTGCTGATTGCCGAGATGTAACGCGTGGTCAGCGGGCCCGGCGCACGCGCAGCAGCTCGGCGACCGACCACGCCTGGAACGGGCAGCCGGTGGCGGCGTGCGGTGGGTCGGCGTCGGCCGTCTCGCTCACCGAGCCGAGGCCGAACTCCGTCAGGTGGCCCTCCAGGCCCGTGAACAGGTCGTCGGTGGGTAGCCCCGCCCGGCGGTACGCGTCGGCGAACGGTCCGATCAGCCACGGCCAGACGGTCCCCTGGTGGTAGGCGGCGTCCCGTTCCGCCGGACCGCCGCGGTGCCGGCCGAGGTAGCCGGGTGAGTCGGGGGCGAGGCTGCGCGGGCCGAGCGGGGTGAGCAGCGTCTCGGCGACCCGGCGCAGCGTCGGCGGGTCCGGTTCGAGGGGGGCGTAGGGCAGCGACCAGGCGAGCAGTTGGTTGGGGCGGAGCAGGTCGTCGTCGTGGTGCGGCGTCCCGCCGAGGGGGTACGCCGGGGCGGGCGCGTCCACCACGTCGTGCAGCCAGCCCACCGGCGTCGGGAACCGGGCCCGGAACGCGGCCGATGCTCTCGTGTGCAGCCCCCACAGCGCGCTGGCGTCGCGCCGTACCAGCTCGGTCAGCTCGGCGAGCCCGGCCAGCCCGTTGACCCAGAGCGCGTTCACCTCCACCGGCTTGCCGGTCCGCGGTGTCACGGGCACTCCGTAGACCCGGGCGTCCATCCAGGTCAGCGCGGTGCCCGGGGTGCCGCCCTGGGTGATCAGTCCGTCCGCCGGGTCGACGTGGATGTCGTAGCGGGTGCCGGCTAGGTGCGCCTCCACCACGGCGTGCAGCGCGGGCAGCAGCTCGTCGGCCAGGTCGGTGTCGCCGGTGACGGTGACGTGCCGGGTCACCGCGTGCAGGAACCACAGCGTGGCGTCGACCGTGTTGTACTCCACCCGCCCGGTGTCGGCGGTGTTCGCCAGCATCCCCTGCGACAGGGTCGCCGCGTACGCCCGCAGCAGGTCCCGCCCCTCGTCGGCTCGGTTGGTGGCCAGGAACAGCCCCTCGTAGGCGGTCATGGTGTCCCGGGACCAGGCGCCGAACCAGGGGTAGCCGGCCACCACGTCCGGCCCGGTGCCGGTGCGGATCACGAACGCGTCGGCGGCCAGGGCCAGGGTGGCCGTCACCGGGTCGTCCGGTTTCGCCGTGGCCACCACCGTCCGGTGGCGCCGTCGGGCCGCCTCGACCAGCGTGGTCGCCGCGGGCGGGTGATCGGCCAGGTCGTCCGCCCAGGCCAGCACCGGGACGGTGTCGCCGGGGGTGTCCAGCGCGCCGGAGAAGCTGCCCGCGTACCAGAGGTCCTCGTCCGGGTTGAGGCCGCGGGCCGCCTCCTCCCGGTGGTGCACGCCCAGCCACCACTGCCCCTCGGGCGCCCAGTCCGGCCCGGTCAGCCGGAACGCGCCCTCGATCACCGCCCCGCCGGCCGCCGGCTCCAGCCGCGGGGCCGGCCCGTCCGCGCGGCGCTCCCCGTGGGCGTCCCGCCAGGTGCAGGCCGCCGCCAGGTCCAGCCGCACGGGGCCGCCGGAGATCAGCCGGTGTACCACCGCCACGCAGGGCCGGCCGTACGCCATGGCGATCTCCCGCTCGATCACCACGTCCCCGATCCGCCACCGCCAGCGCGGCACCCCGTCGACCAGGTCGAAGCGTTCCAGCAGCTCGTGCCCGCGCGGGTCGATCACCCCGGTGGACCACTCGTGCGTGCCGAGCCGGACCCGCTGCCCGGAGGGCAGGATCACCGCCGGGTCCAGGCTGACCAGTCCCACCTTCCGGGCGGCGGGGGTTTCCCCGGCCACCACCAGCAGCCCGTGGTAGCGGCGGGTGCGCAGCCCGCTGACCGTGCCCATGGCGTAGCCGCCCCGGCCGTCGGTGAGCAGCCACTCCCGGGTCGAGGAGGCGGACAGCTCCCCGCAGACCTGCGGGCCAACACGAATGTCGATCAACTTTCCTCCACCGGCGGCGAGGTGCTACGCGCCACGACGACAATGGCCGCTGTGGAGATGTACCCCGGCGGCGTCGAAGATGTGCGGGTGATCACTGACCGCCCGACCTCCGCGACCCCCGACCCCGAGCGGCACCGGCTCGCCCAGGCCGATGCCGGGGCGCAGGACTGGCGCGCATGGGGTCCCTATCTGTCCGAGCGGGCGTGGGGGACGGTTCGGGAGGACTACAGCGAACACGGCACGGCGTGGGACTACTTCCCCCACGATCACGCGCGCTCCCGAGCCTACCGCTGGAACGAGGACGGGATGGCGGGCGTCTGCGACGACCGGCAGACGTTCTGCTTCGCCCTGGCCCTGTGGAACGGGCGGGACCCGATTCTCAAGGAGCGGATGTTCGGCCTGGGCGGCGACGGCGGCAACCACGGGGAGGACGTCAAGGAGTACTGGTGGTACGAGGACTCCACCCCGACCCACTCCTGGATGCGCTGGCGCTACCACTATCCGCAGGCCGCCTTCCCGTACGACGAACTGGTCGCGGTGAACGCGCTGCGCGGCCGGGACGACACCGAGTACGAGCTGGTGGACACCGGGATCTTCGACGACGACCGGTACTGGGCGGTGACCGTCGACTACGCCAAGGCGTCCCCGACGGACCTGTGCATCCTGATCACGGTCGCCAACCGGGGGGACCGGGACGAGACCCTGCACGTGCTGCCCACCCTGTGGTTCCGCAACACCTGGGCGTGGGGGCTTCCCGGCGGCGACCGGGTGCCGAAGCTGGTCGGCGAGGGTTCCCGGCTGGTCGGGGAGCACTGGGTGCTCGGGCAGCTCCGGCTGGAGGGCGACGGCACGCCCGTCCCGCTGCTGTGCGACAACGACAGCAACGCCGAGCGGCTCTGGGGGCTGCCCGGGCGGTCGCCGTACCCGAAGGACGGGATCAACGACCACGTGGTGGCCGGCGCGGCCACCGTCAACCCGGACCGGGAGGGCACCAAGGGCGCGCTGCACTACGTGCTCGACGTGCCGGCCGGTGGGCAGCGGCAGATCCGGCTGCGGCTGACCCGGACCGCCCCGCCGCCGGCGAGCGCGTCGCCGGCCCCGGCGGATCTCGGGGACGACTTCGACCGCGTGCTGTGGGCCCGGCGTGCCGAGGCCAACCGCTTCTTCGCCGGGATCATCCCCGCCGCGGCCACCGCCGACGAGGCCCTGGTGGCCCGGCAGGCCATCGCCGGGCTGATGTGGGGCAAGCAGTTCTACCACTTCGACGTGCAGCGGTGGCTGGAGGGCGACCCAGGCTCCACGCCGCCCCCGGCCGGCCGCCGGCACGGGCGCAACAGCGCCTGGTGGCACATGAACAGCTTCGACGTGATCTCCATGCCCGACCCCTGGGAGTACCCCTGGTACGCGGCCTGGGACCTGGCCTTCCACTGCGTCACCATCGCCCGGGTCGACCCGGGCTTCGCCAAGGATCAGCTGCTGCTCCTGCTCCGCGAGTGGTACCTGCACCCCAACGGGCAAATCCCGGCGTACGAGTGGGCGTTCGGCGACGTGAACCCGCCGGTGCACGCCTGGGCGGCGCTGAAGGTCTTCGAGATCGACGGCTCCCGGGACCACGAGTTCCTCGCCCGGGTGATGCACAAGCTGCTGCTCAACTTCACCTGGTGGGTCAACCGCAAGGACACCGGCGGCAACAACGTCTTCGAGGGCGGCTTCCTCGGGTTGGACAACGTGGGCCCGTTCGACCGGTCGGCCGCGCTGCCGGTGGCCGGGGTCCTCGAACAGTCCGACGGCACCGGCTGGATGGCCATGTACGCGCTCAACCTGCTCGACATGGCCGTCGTGCTGGCCGAGCACGACCGGGCGTACGTGGACACCGCGACCAAGTTCTTCGAGCACTTCGCGTACATCGCCGCGGCGGCGTACCAGCAGGGGCTCTGGGACGACGAGGACGCCTTCTTCTACGACGTGCTGCGGCTGGCCGACGGCACGAAGGTGCCGCTGAAGGTCCGCTCGGTTGTGGGGTTGCTGCCGCTCGCGGCGGTCACCCGGCTCACCGCGCGTACCCTGCACCGCCTGCCCGAGTTGGGCGCCCGGCTGCGCTGGTTCCTCACCAACCGTCCCGAGTTCGCCGACGTGGTCGGCGCCCGCCGGATCGGCCCCGACGGGCGGCAGCAGCGGCTGCTGTCCATGGTCGGCCCCGAGCAGATGGTCCGGCTGCTCGCCCGGATGCTCGACCCGGACGAGTTCCTCTCCGAGTACGGCCTGCGGACGCTGTCACGCGCCCACCTGGACAAGCCATTCACCGTCACCCTCGGCGGGCAGGAGTTCAGCGTCGGTTACGAGCCGGCCGAGTCGACCAGCGGCCTGTTCGGCGGCAACTCCAACTGGCGCGGCCCGATCTGGATGCCGACCAACTTCCTGCTGGTCAGCGCGCTGCGCGACTACGCCGCCTTCTTCGGCGACGACCTGCAGGTGGAGTACCCGACGCGCTCCGGGCAGAAGCGGACCCTGGACGAGATCGCCGACGACCTCTCCGCCCGGCTGATCGCGCTGTTCACCCGGGACGGCTGGGGTCGGCGGCCGATCTACGGCGCCTGCCAGCTCTTCCAGACCCACCCCGACTGGCGGGACCTGATCGCCTTCCCCGAGTACTTCCACGGCGACAACGGCGCCGGGCTCGGGGCGTGGCACCAGACCGGGTGGACGGCCCTGGTCGCCGACCTGATCCTCACCCTGCGCCGCTGAACACTCCGGGCCGGGCCGGGGGAGCGGCCCGACCCGGAGTGCGACTCAGGGCAGCGGGAAGAACGCCACTCGGGCGTGGTACTCGCCGGCCACCGTGGTGGTGTCGCTGCCGACCCACAGCCCCCGCTCGGTGGCGTACAGCTCGCCGGTGCCCACACCCCGGTCCTTCGTCGGGTTCCAGGACAGCGCCTTCCCGGTGACCGGGTGGATCGCCCCGATGCCCGGCCGGGACACCGCCCCGGGCCCGGCCGAGTCCCGGCCGAGCGGGTTGTCCAGCCAGCGCTGGTGGCCGCCCACGTACACCGCCGACCCGGTGATCGCCACCGAGAGCAGGGTGTCCCCGCCGGTGTAGTTCGCCCAGGTCGGCTGCTTGCCGGCGGTCTCCGTGCCGAACTCGAAGCGGGACGCCGTGTCGCACAGCGTCCCCGGGAACGCGGCGCCGGTGGTGACCGCTACGAACCAGGTGCCATCCGGGGAGATGTCCACCCCCCGCAGATAGGTGGGCATGGTCCGGGCGCACTGCGGCTTGTACCGGTCGGTTGACCAGCCGGAGAGCGTGGCCCCCGCGGCGGTCAGGTTCGCCACCGCGAGCTGGTGCCGCGGCTGCCCGGCAACGGAGCTGAAGTTGCCCACGAAGACCAGCCGCCGGCCGTCGGCGGAGACGTCCAGCGCCTCGATCTTGACCGGGGCGGTGACCCCGGAGGAGGTCACCCGGGGACCTTCCAGCCGCAGGTTCACCGACGCGTCGGCGGCGCCGGTGCTCGCGTTCAGGGCCGCCAGGGCGCGCCGGGTCACCCCGCCCACGGTCTGGAACGCCCCGCCCACGAGCAGCCGGTCGCCGACCAGCCGCATGTCGTTGACCTGGTTGTTGAGCGCGGCGGGGGCGAATCCGGCGACGCGGACGCCGGTGGCCGCGTCGATCCGGGCCACCCGCGGCGCGGCCACCCCGTTGACCGTGGTGAACGCGCCGCCGATGTACAGCGAGCGGCCGTCCGCCGAGGCGGCGAGGGCCTTCACCGTGCCGTTGACCACCGGCTTGAACGTGGTGTCGATCCGGCCGGTGGTGGCGTCGAACGCCACCAGCCGGGGCAGGGCCAGCTGCGCGGTGGTGCTCGCGTTGCGCACCTTGGTGAACGAGCCGGCCAGGTAGACCCGGTTGCCGATCTGGAGGATCCGGTACACCGTGCCGTCGAGCGCGTGCGGGGTCCAGGCCGCCGGCTTCGCGCTGACCACGGTGGCGTGGTTGGCGTTGACCGCGAGGGCCGGGGCCGCGGGCAGCGCGCCGCCCGCGGCGACGAGCGCGGCGAGCAGTCCGCCGGCCGCCCTCCGCCGCCGCCGGCGTCGGGTGTCCGGTCGGGCTCGGGTCGCTTGTGGATGATCGCGAGAGGTCGTCATCGTCGAAGCATGCCGTGCCGACCCGGGTACGCACAGTCGGGCGCCCGCCGCCCGTCCGTCGGCGATCGGTCACTCCGGTGCCGGCCGTCCGGTCCGTCGGAAACCCGGGTGTGGTGGTCGGCGGGGGCGCAGTAGCGTGTCCCGGTCCGCCGCACGGAAGGGGTACGCGATGCGACAGCGCCGAGAGGCCAAGGTGCTCGTCTTCGACGCCGACGACACGCTCTGGGAGAACAACATTCTCTTCGAGCGGGTGATCGACGACTTCCTCGCCTGGCTGGACCACCCGACGCTGGACCGCGTGGCGATCCGGGCCGTCCTCGACGACATCGAGCGGGCCAACGCCGTCGCGCACGGCTACGGCGCGAAGGTCTTCCTGCGCAGCCTGGGCGAGTGCCTGGAGAAGCTGCGGGAGCGCCCGGCGACCGATCGGGAGCGTGCCGAGATCGAGAGCCTGGCGGCGGCGCTGGTCGGCCACCAGGTGGAGTTGATGCCCGGCGTGGCGGAGACCCTGGACGACCTGGCCACCCGGCACGAGCTGCTGCTGCTCACCAAGGGAGATCGGGAGGAGCAGCAGCGCAAGCTCGACGCCTCCGGGCTGCTGCACCACTTCCGCGCCGCGCACATCGTGCCGGAGAAGAACGCCGACACCTACCGGTGGCTGGCCCGCGAGCACGGCTTCGACCCGGCCGGCGCGTGGATGATCGGCAACTCCCCGCGCTCGGACATCCTGCCCGCCCGGGCCGCCGGCATGAACGCGGTCTTCATCCCCAACGAGAACACCTGGGTGCTGGAGCACGACGAACTCGACCCGGGTGACCATGGGGTGATCCGGTTGGCCGCTTTCCCCGACCTGCGCCAGCACTTCTGACCCGGCGGGTAACGTCCCCCCTGTGCCGTTGACCTTTCCCTCGCATCTGGCGCCGGTGCTGCCCCTCAAGCTGTGGCGACCGCGCTGGTTCGACGGGGTGGCGCTGGCCACCGGCGCCGTCGCACCGGACGTCGCCTACCTGTTCACCGGCACCCGGTTCGACCTCGGCGCGCGTACGCACACCCTCGGCGGGCTGCTCTGGTGGTGCCTGCCGGTCGCGCTCGCGTACGCCTGGATCGTCCGCCGGGTGATCGCCGGCGTCGCGGTGCACCTGCCCGGCGAGCGCCTGTTCGCCTGGCGCGACCACGCCGCGCTGGGCGGCGTCCGGCATCCCTGGCAGGTCACCGTCTGCTCGGTGCTGATCGGCGCGTTCAGCCATGTCGCCTGGGACCGACTCACCCACAGTGACCGCTGGCCGCGCCTGCTGGGCATCTCGGACTTCCACGCGCTGACCGGGGTCTACTGGTGGCAGTTCTCGGATCTGCTCAGCACCGGGGTGGGCGGGGTGGTCGTGCTCGCCCTGGCGGTGCGGGCCGCCCGCCGGCATGAGATCTTCGACGGGGTACGTCCGCCCGCGCCGCCGGCCCGGCCCGGCCTGTTCTGGGCGGTGGCGCTGCCGGTGATCGCGCTCGGGGCGGTGGTGCTGCCCGGCCTGCCCGGGGCCACCCTCCTGGCGCCGACCGGGGTGCGGTGGCTGCACCTGGTGGCGCTCGCGTTGATCGCCGGAGCCGCGGCGGCCGGTGCCCTGCGCCCGGTCCCGCCGGTCGCGGCGCAGGATGGTCGTCTCGCGGACAAACAGCGTCAGCCCGGCTGACCCTGTTACACCGACATGCCGTATTTCGACATTGGCATCAATCACATTCTCCCGGCCGAGGGGGAGCTTGTTGGACCTGCGAGAAGCTGCCTAACCTGAGGCCGCGTTCGCGACTCTTCGGGGTGAGTCGGGGGCGCACCGAAGTCCGGTAGTTGGGCACCGTGGAGCTGAGTGCAGGCGGGCCGGCTCGCCGTGCTGAGCCCGGCGTGGGCGGCGTGCCACGCCCGCCGTGCTCGCAACGGCGAAATCCGCTACCACGCCGGACGGCTGGGGGTCAGGACCGGGGAGTTGCGGACCCGGTCCTGACCCACCCCGCGTTCCCCGCCCTCCGCCCGTGCTGATTGCCGCGGCAGCAGATGGTGCGAAAAGTCGCGCTTCAGGGGACCATACGGATACGCGCGAAGTGCGATGATCACCCGAATGAAGCGGAGATCTCTGTTCATCGGTGCGGCGGCCGGCGTGGCAGCCCCCGTACTCGCCTCCGGCGCGACCCCCGCAGCGGCCCGGCCACGGGGCGCCACAGCCACCAGCGGCACCGTCGTGCCCACCGTAAAACGCCACTGGCCGACCCCTCCAGACAACAAGGCGTCCCGCCTGACCACCCTGCCGTCGACCACGCAGCAGGTCATCATCGTCACGGGGGACAGCTACACCACCACCTACGCCACCCTGGAGACGTTCGCGCGGATCCGCGGCGTCTGGACCCCGGTTTCCGCGCCGCTGCCCGCCCGGATCGGCAGCAAGGGATTCAGCGACAACCACGTCGAGGGGGTGCCCACCACGCCGACCGGCGTCTACGCCATCGGCCCGACGATGTACGGCATCGCGGCCAACCCGGGCGTCAGCTACCCCTACCACCAGCTGGTGACCAACGACTGGTGGAACGAGAACCCGGATTCGCCGGCCTACAACAGCTTCCAGCACACGACCACCAACCCGGGCGGCTACAGCGAGGCACTCTGGCAGGAGACGCCGGCCTACACCCATTTCGCCGTGATCACCTACAACATGGCCCCGAACGTCGCCACGCCGGTGCCCGGCGCCGGCAGCGGGATCTTCCTGCACGAGTTCAGCCGTACGCCGTCCGGCCCCACCGCCGGCTGCGTCAGCCTCTCGCACGAAGACCTGGTGAGCGTGCTGACCTGGCTGAAGCCCGACCTCATGCCCCGCATCGTGCTCTGCCCCGCCCAGAACCTCAGCCGCTACTGAACCGGCCCCGCGGACGGCTACGCTGACCGTCCACCGCCGAGCGTCCCTGATCAGCTTAGTGATCCTGAGTCGGATTGGGTTTCCGGGATCGTTTCCCACCGTGGTGGGGTCGCGTGGGCGTGGAAGTGGAATCCTGCGCCCAGGGCGGCTCCTCGTGGCTGGTGGCCGGTGGTGGGTGTGCTGGTCGTGTTCACGCCCTGGTGTCGGTGGGCTGCGCGGGGCAGTCGCCGGTCCGTTGGTGCGTGTCCCTCCGGACGCTTTCCCGCCCGGTTG
>NZ_JBUEGB010000129.1:0-9360 GCF_054963695.1 Micromonospora sp. RTBAU3-60
GCAGCCGCTGGCCCGGACGTCCTCACCGCGCAGCCGGTCGGTGACGCGGCTCGTACTCTTCGCTGGGTGCTCGCCCACATGACGAGCGAGACCATCCGGCATGCCGGTCACGCCGACATCCTGCGGGAGCTTACCGACGGTGTCACCGGTCGGTAAGAAATCGCGGTTCGGGGCCGCACCCCATCCGGTGCTACACAGCCGTCGTTGAGCGCTCGGACACCACCGGCCCGAAAGATCGGCCATGTGACGGTGAGGAACGAACTGACCTGCCGCGATCAGCGCGTAACGTAACGTGAGCGGGGACGGCACGCTAACAGACGCGCGGATCTGCCGATGAGAGCGTGTTTGATCTTGTCCGGTGGGGGTTGGGTTCGGCCGACAACGCTCCGCCGTACGGCCTCCGGCATCACCTACCTTAGAGTAATGCGTTTGGAATGATCTCCATCCCTACGCATTAGTCCATGATCATGATGATCTTGGGGTCGGCGGACCTCATGGGAGTACGCACCCATCCACCGCGATTGGTGAGCGTCGGACCTTTCGGTCAGGCCAATCTTGGCCACATGATCTTGAGGATAACTGTGGAACGGCGAACTGCACTGGTTCGGCCGATACGACCGTCGTCGTGGGCGAAACGGACCTCTTCAGCGACAGCCACCTCGATGGTGGCAGTGCCGGGAGGCTGAGCTTTGGCGTGATCGATGATCGAGTTGGCTAAGGCGAGCAGCACGATCCACCGGCGCACCGACACGCCGCGAGCGGTCACCGCCCGGGGTATGGACCTGGCGCGTCGCCAGCACTTGATGGAACCGGGCAAAGGCGCACGACTCAAGGGCGGGAGCCCCACAATGGGTGGCGTGGACACGCACGTTGACCATCCGCCCGGTCTGCACCCGGGCTGGGGGAGTGGCGCCGTTGAGCGATGGTCAGGCCTAGCAGTCATCAGAACAGAGACTTCCGCCACGAGGAGTTGTCGGCATGCCCGCACGGATATTCAGGTACCTGGTGAAGAACTCGGTGCCTGACCACCGACTGGATCTGGTCAAGGCGAACTTGTGTTAAAAAGACTGAGCACCGGTATGTCCGTTGTGGACATAGCGTTCTGAGTGCCAAGGAGAGTTCGGTCCTGGCCCTTCGGAGCCGCCCTGCGGAGAGGCTTCAAACCTGCCTCATGCTGCGTTGGCTGAAGACCGTCGTGGTGAAGCGGAGAGCACACGGCGCCGCGTGAGGCGGGGTAGGGCGTCAGGTGGAGATCGAGAAGGCGGCGACGGTCCCACGATAGGCTTTGCTGTCCGGAGGAGGAGCGGCGCGATGCCGATTGACGAAGTTTTCAACAGCCCGTGGACGCGGAAGCACGACGACCCTCGGTTCAACCTCATCCCACAGGCCTCCCGCATCGTGTATCCCACGTCCCTGCCGGAGCTGATCGAACTCTGCCGGGACCGCGAACCCGACGAACGGTTCAAGGCAGCCGGCAGCCACTGGGCGCTTTCGCGGGCCGCGATCAGCGACCATACCTTCATCGAGACCCACGACCCGCGCAACGTGCATCAGGCGATGGGCAGGACGCTGACCAACGTCATTCCGGGCTGCCTGAACCGCGACTATGTCGAGCGCATGGTCCAGCTCGGGCAGGACATCCCCTCCTATCTGGTGCACGTCGAGGCGGGAAAGCGCATCTACCAGCTCTATGCCGAGCTCGATCAGGTGATCGACGTGGGTGATCCGTCCACGCTGGCGGGCCACATCAACCACCACTTCGGCGACCCCAGGTATGGCGGGCCGTGGGCCTTCGCGACCCTGGGCGGCGCCGGCGGGCAGACCGTCGTCGGAGCCTTCAACACCGGCACGCACGGGGGCGACTTCGACCGGCCACCGCTCGCCGACAGCGTGCTGGCGATCCACCTGGTGGCCGACGGTGGCAAGCACTACTGGATCGAGGCGGTCGACGGCAACGAACCGCACCTGACCGACGACTTCCTGATGAGTCTCGAGTTCCGCACCGAGGAGCTGGGTGGCGCGGCCAACTTCGAGCTGATCCGCGACAACAATGTGTTCGACGCGGTGCTCGTCTCGGCGGGGCGCTTCGGGGTGATCTATTCCGTGGTGCTCAAGGCCGTGCAGCAGTATGCGCTCTATGAGCGACGGCGGCTGCACCTCTGGCAGGATATTAGGCACCAGATCAAGGATGTCCGGAGTCCGCTCTACACCGACGTCGCGGTCCCGGCTGGCGCCACGTTCGTTCCCTCGACACCGGTGTCCGGCAATCAGCGCTTTCTCCAGATCGCGGTCTGCCTTACGACCCACGCGAACTTCCAGCGCAACCTCGTGGGCATCACGAAACGCTGGACCCTGCGACCACCGGTGAACACGGCCGGGCGCGACGAGCGGGTCGGGCGCATCGTGGATCCCTTCGACCAGCGGTTGCAGGCTCCGCGGTTCGAGAGGGCCGGCGCGAACCATGCTTTCAGCCCCGATCCGGACGACCCGCACAAGGGCGCCGACCCCGGAATGCTGGAGCGGGCGTGTGCCGACTCCAGCTTCCTCAAAGGGATCATCGGCGCCACGATCGAGGAGATCGAGCAGTTCGTGAACAGCAAAGGGGCGGTGGTCGGAACCACGATCGCGGCCGTTGCCGTGCCGGGAGGGGTCGGGCTCCTCGCGCTCATCCCGGCGCTGCTGCTCACGCTGGTCATCCTGAAGGAAATTCTCGACGCCTTCGACGACGACAGCCGGTTCGGCGAGCAGATGGAGCACATCAAGAACGAGCTGCTCGACCCCGACGAACCGAACCCGGCCAAAAGGGCGGCCGGGCTCCTCACCTGGCAGCTCATCTACTACGCCGCCTTCCAGTCGCAGCAGGGCGACCGCGACTACGAGGCGATCAGCTATGCGGTCATGGATCAGCGGGATTATCTCAACGTCAGCTGCGAGGTGAATGTCGACTCGGTCGAAGTCTTCTTCGACGCCGTGGACGACCGCCTGATCGCGTTCATTGACTCCCTGATCGCCTTCGAGATGAAGCAGGAGTTCGAAGGAAAGGCATTCGTCGGCTATGCCTCGCTCAGGTTCACGAAGCGGACCCGGGCCCTGATCGGCATGCAGAAGTTCGACACCACGTGCTCCGTCGAGGTCGCGTGCCTTCGGGACGTCAGCGGCAGCCAGGAGCTTGTCGACTATGCGGTGAAGCTGGCGCGCAACCCAAACATCCGCGGGCTGCTCCACTGGGGCCAGCGCAACGACAACACCCGCGACGAGGTCGAGGGCATCTATGGCGACAGCCCGCTCAACCCCGGCGGGAACCTGGGATTCTGGCGACAGGCGCTGCGCCACATTACCGAGGACGGCGCGCGGAACGGCTTCAGCAGCGAGTTCACCCGCCAGCGAGGGCTCGAAGAGGCGTAGGGAGACAGTCTTATGCCAGAAACGCTGTACGGTCCGTTCCACGTTGTCCTCGCGGATGGCGATCTTCGTCCGATGCAGCGCCTAAGGATCGCGGGCTCGGAGAGCGTCGACGGACACTATATGGTCGACTTCGACGTGCCCCTGGACATGGTCGTGACCGGCGACGCGTGGACGGTGGAGGTGGCGTTCCTGAACCGCGACGATCCACCCGAGTGGATCACCGCCATGTTCACGCGATCGACGAAGCTCAACGCGGACGGCGAACTGGTCGTCGAGCTGCAGTCCGGTCTGGACAACTCGCCAACCTGGGGCAGCGCACACTTCCGGCCGGGCATTCTCCTCGTCTGTACGTCGCTCGACGAGGTCATCAACCCGGCCCCGGGGCCAAACCCGTACGATTTCACGGTCCCCGAACGAGGCTGAGGTCTATGACGCAGCGACGGTCCAGCGTCGGGGTTGGGCGGCGACGACGCGGGCGGCTGGTTCGTTGTGTAGCCGGCAACCCGTCCGTGCTGCGCGGACCTAGCTGATGGCGCGGCTGATCGGGAGGACTGCACCCAGCACAACGTGATCACCGTGCCGTCCAAACACCAACAGGCAACTCCACCAGGAGCTGCCCGTTCAACATGTTCAGTTCGATGGCCTACACGGCCCCCACAAGATCGAAGGACCGGATCTGCCGCGATCCGAGCGTCACGTAACGTGAGCGTGGACGGCACGCCGGCAGGCGCCCGCCGGCCCACCGTGCCGGCCGAGTCACCGACCCTCGGGTTGGGGCACCTGCAGTTCGAGGCACTGATCACCACCGCCCGACAATCCTCGAACCCGAACGACTTCGCCTTGGTCGCGCTTATGGGCCTGCTCGGGCTGCGGATCTTCGAAGCGTGCGGGTCGAACATCGCCGACCTCGGTGAGGAGCACGGCCACCGGGTCCTACGGGTGCGCGGCAAGGGCGGCAAGGTCGTGCTCGTCCCGCTGCCACCCGCGGTGGCCAGGGCCGTCGATCGGGCCGTCGATGGGCGCACCAGCGGGCCGATCGTGCGCAACACCCACGGCGGGAGTATGGACCAGCACGCCGCCACCCGCCGGCTCAAGTACCTCGCTCACGCCGCAGGGATCCGGATGCCGAGGATGCACCCCCACATGCTGCGCCACACTTTCGTCACGACCATGCTCGACGCCGGCGTCAGCCTCCGCGACGTGCAGATCGCCGCCCGCCACGCCGATCCGAGAACCACCATGCGCTACGACCGAGCCCGCAAGAACCTCGACCGGCACCCCAACTACATCCTCGCCGCCTACATGCCTCCGGGACGTAGCGAGCCCTCCCGGCTTTGCCGAAAGTAGTGCGCACGGCCACCGGTGGTGCCATAGCGGCCGGTCGGGTAAGGCGCCAGCTGAAAGCCGTGCCGGAGGTCGGTTCAGCCATCGCGTCGCCCACGCGGTCTCATACGAGCAGCGGTTCGCGAAGCACCTGCGGCAGGAGAGCGGACAATGCCTTCACGCAGGATTTCGTGTGAGCCACAGCAGTTGATGTCGATCTCTGTCACACCTGGCAACTCGGAAGGCACCGGTTGTTCTGCCCCTGACCACCGGCTGAGTCAGCAGCCCAGGCCATCCTTGTACCACTTCGGGACATCACCGTCGGCGACCTTGTCGGCGATCTCCCAGACGACCTCGGGGTAGTCGCCCTCGTCGTTCATGTCGTGCAGCACCTTCCACTGGTGGCTACTGCGCAGCGCGGCTGCTGCCTGCTTGACCGCTTGGTCGTCGCCGGCGGAGTCGGCCCGGATCCACTCGGCGATCCAGTCGCAGGTGACCCTGCCGGCCACTGCGGCGCCGAACTGGTATGGGTCGTTGGCCCCGGCGTTGTCCAGTACCGACACGTCGAAGCCCGGCGGGGAGGGCATGTCGGCGAGAATCTTGGCGGCTTCCTCACGGACGTCGCCCGGCGTGACGATCTCCGGCGGCAGCGCCTTGAGGAACGACTTGGCATCCACCTTTATCACGTGGGTGAGGATCCCGTCGAAGGTTGCCCGCGTCCAATTGCCCCCGGTGCGCAACTCGACAAACGTGCCGTCCTGCGGTTTGAGCATGGCCGACATGTCGTTCTTGCTGTAGGTGAAGATGCTGGCCGGCCGGTTCGCCACGGTGGTCACCTCCGGTTTGCTGACATGCAGCCGGTCGTCGTAGTAGTGCTGGTACTGCTCGTCCGGGTACCAGTTCATCTGCAGGCTGCGGTCGCCGTTCTGGAATTCGATGCTGCCATTCTCCTCGGCGAACCCGTAGACGCTGATCGCTTTCCAGCCCGGCTCATCGATCAGCAGGCGCGGGTGCTCCTGCGCAGCCTTCAGGTCGAGTTCCCACCCGCTGATCGCGGCCGTGCCCACGCTGGGCAGGCCGGTCGGTCCGGCGTACACGTCGTCGGGCTGCGCGGACCAGAGCGACGACGTGGCGATGATGCCGGCCACGGCCGCCGCAGCGGCCGTGGCGCCGGCGAGTTGACGGACGAGGGTACGGCGCAGCGGTCTCGCCGGCACCGAGTCGAGTTTCGGGGTGGACATGATCTCCTCCAGGAGATGCTGATCCGCCCCGCCGAGGCGCTGGATGATCTCAGGTCGATAGGGGTCGGCGTCTCGAACCAGGCGGTCGAGGTGCTCGTCGGTCATCTGCCCTCCTTCGAGACGGGTACGGCCAGGACATCGAGTACATGTCCGGGTGCATGAGGATCGTCACCGACGAGTTCGCGCAGCCGGGCCCGTGCCCGCGACAGGCGGGTCCGCGCCGCGGTCGGGCTCACCCCGACTACCTCCGCCGCCTCCCGGGGCTGCAGGCCCTCCCATACGGTGAGCAGCATCATCTCCCGGTCCGTGTCGTTCAGCCGGCGCAGCGCGGCCTGCACGGCGAGCCGCTGCGGCACCTCACTGCCCGGATCGGGCGTGGAGACCGCGGTCAGGCAATGCCGGAGCCGCTCACCCAACCGCTCTCGGCGGATCCCGCTGCGGTGATGGTTCGCCAGCACTCGGCGGGCCACCCCGTACAGCCACAGCCGAACCTCATCGTCGGAGGGCAGGTCGGCGCTGCGCCGCCACGCCACCAGGAAGGTCTCCGCGACCACGTCGGCGGCGTCGTCCGGCTGCTCGACACGACGTGACGCGTACGCGAGAAGCGCTTCGAAGTTGCCGGCGTAGACGCGCCGAAACCGGTCCTCAGAGCTCACGTCTTATGCATGTCCGGCACCGGGCTCATCGTGACACCACGATACCGCCGACCTGCCGGGGTTCTAGGACCTACGCGACGCCTACCCGCAGCCAATCCCGGCGATCTCGACGGCGTTCCGGCCGGTCGACCGCAACGGACTCATGCCTGGAACCATGCCGCCGTCACGCACCGCGCTCACATCGGCCGCCAGCGAGACGTTGCACATCGACAAAATGCTCGTCTCCCTCGGGAGCGCTCATCTGGCCGACCGCGTGCCGCGCCGTGTCGGTGATCGTCACTATCGGTACGGCTCACGTGGGGAGCCTGATTCCCAGCCCTCTGCCGAGGTCCCTCGGCAGGCCCTCACCTCCACCGAGCGCGCCGGGACCCGCTTCGCCGAGCAGTCCTTCGCATGACCGCGGCGCGCGGATCTGCCGCTGGTCGCTAGGCCGTCGAATCCGCTGCAGGACGGTCGACTCTGCCGGCACACCGCAAAGCAAGGAGCGTGGTATCAACGCGGCATGAACACCGAGTACGCCCACCCGGACGACCTCATCGAGCTCCGTACCGCCTTCGGCGTGGATGACGCTGGCGAATCGGCTCTGGGCTGGGCCGGGGTACACGCCTTCGAAACAGAGCACGGCATCGTTCTGCCGGAGCCGTACCGGACGTTCGTCGCCGAGATCACGGACGGATCCTTCTCCGGACCGCCGGACCGCCGGACCGCCGGACCGCCGGACCACGGCCTTGTGGCCGTCGCCCAGATGCCCGACGACTGGGGCGACGACCATTCGGTGCGGAACCTGAGCACGCCCTTTCCGCTGACTGAGGGGTGGCTTTGGGAGGACGATCCCCGGCCCTACGAGGAGATCGAGCCCCTGCTCGACCCAGTCTTCAACCATGGATCGGTCGTGCTCGGCACGGACGGCTGTGGGATGTATTGGCACCTGATGGTGACCGGCCGGCATCGCGGCCACATCTGGAACATCAGCGGCGAAGGTGCCCTTCCGTTCGGAGCGGAGTTCGGTTACACCACCGCCAGCCCGGGGTTCGCCGGGTGGGTACGGCACTGGGCAGCCGGCAAGCCATGGTTCGACGCCTCCTGAGAAACGTATGCCGCGAAGCGCTCGTCACGGTAGGTAACCGGATCGCGGGTGCCTGCATCCGGACGTGCCGAAGAGCGGACGGGGAGGCCACGACGGCGTATCTCGTCAACCTCTTGCCGCCGTTTGTCTGCGCCTCGCGGCGTGGCGTCACAACTCTGTTCGCCGGCGCCACCAAGGCGTGTCCGCAGGCGCGAAAGGATCGTGCACCGTCGCGGCGCGGTAGCGGTCGTCTAGGGGCGCAAGTATCGACCAAAACTGCCGCCGCGCTGGTCTGCTCAGTGCTACAAGAAGGGACTCCAGCAGCGCCCGGTCATCGGCGAAGGGCGGGCTGCATTGCCATCCATAACGCCAACGGTCCGCTCGGCGACATCGAGCCCAGCCCGCCCACCGGCTCAATGCCACTGCGACGCGACCACGGTCAAGGCCATGGCGGCGCTCGAAGCTGCGGATCTGGTGGTTCGCGGACGCTGACAGGGCAACGGTAGCGCGAGCGCGCAGCGGCGTCGACGCTGAAGCGCACGCATCTGGCCGCGAAGCGATCGGTGCAGAGCTGCCGGACCCGGCTCGGCACGTCTCAGCCGGTCGCGGTGGGATAGCCATTCTGGAAGGCGAGCCGATGGTCCGCGTCCGCCGCGATCTTGTCGAGGTGGTCGTCGAGGTTGAGGAAGACCTGCCAGGGCTCCTCCCCGGAAGCGGCGGCGAGCCGGTCGACGACGAGTTGTTCGAGGTCGGGGACGCGCTTGGCTTTCCAGATCTTGTCGGCGAGGCTGACGAGCAGGTCTTCGAGCTCGACGGCGACCGTCCGCCAACTGGCATGCGTCGCGGCGAAGCGTGCCAGGGAAGGCTCGATGCCGGCGTCGAGCAGGAGCTGCTGCCCGGCTGGCTCGTGCCGGGAGCCTGGTCCGGACAGTTCCTCGACGTGAACGGTCTTGCCGATGTCGTGGGTGGCCGCGCCGAAGAGAACGGCTTCGCGGTTGATGGCCAGGGTTGGGTAGTGGATGGTGAGCCAGGCCGTGAGCTGGGCGGCGACGTCGTGCACGGCGCGCAGATGAGCGGCCAACCGAGGTGGCGCGTTCATCTCGAAGAGGAGGTCGGCGACGGGGGCTGGTAGCTGCCGCAGCGGCGGGTCACCAGGTTCGCGCAAGGCATGACGCAGCGTCAAAGGCATGGTGCTCCGTAGTGGTCGGCGTGCGGGGTTTCGGCGGACGCATGGTAGAACGCGATCAGCATGCTCACCCTGCGGAGGCGATTCCGTAGGCCGGCATCGCGTCGGACGCGTCGGAGACAAGATCAGGTGCCCTCATCTGCCGCAGTGCGCTCGCTACTGGACAGCGCACGCGAGGACCGCGCGCAGCAACCGTCGGATCTCGTGGCTGTCGCTTGACGCCCGCTCAGTCGTGGACTTGCTGTGCCGCGGCGGCGATCGGCTCGAGCCCCGCGATCAGCTCGTCGAGCTCGTCGGTGGTGAGCACGTCATACGCCGGCGCCGCCAGCTCGTCGGTGAGGGCCTCGATCCGTTCCTTGGTCTGGCGGCCGGCGTCGGTGAACCCGCCGGCGGCGTCCACGAGGCCGCGGCGGCGCAATCCGTCGACGACACCGGCCAGCTGTGCCTTGGGCAGGTGGTGGGTCCGGCCGAACTCCTCCGCCT
>NZ_JBUEGB010000130.1:0-8844 GCF_054963695.1 Micromonospora sp. RTBAU3-60
CACCGGATCCCGCAGCGCCGCGAAGTCGTATCGGCGCTGGATTGAGTCCCGCTCGCTGTTGGAGGGGTCGAGAAAGTGGTCGGGTACGGCACCACGGCCCGGCTCCGGTGGCTGGTGCCGGCGTGCGAGGTGCACGGCCTCACCGCCGCTGACGCGAACGAGAAGCAGGGGAGACTCCCCAGCGCGGACGACATTCGGTCCGTGGAGCCCGTCAGCCATGCCCGCAGTATGCCGGCAACCGGCTGCTCGGTTGGTACCCCGACCTGCTGCCGGACGGTAGACCCGGCGGTTTCCACGCCTTCCTTGACCGCTGCCCGGCGATGATCAGGACGGCGGTCGGTTTCAGCCGTCGGAGCCTTCGGCGGCGCCATCTGGCGTGAAAGCACCTTCTGCATCGCCAGCGTCTAGGTAGACGTGTTGGTGGCCCCGGCCGGCGTCGATATTGATCTGGTCAAGCTGGGCCGCGGCAATCGACCAGGTGATCGACGCGAGGGCCGCTTGCCGCGCCGCCAGCGCCAACTGGTTCTTGCGTACGGGGGCGGGGCTGGTTACGGCGAGGGAGACAGAGTCGACCGCGATGGTGCCCTGATCCACCGCGCTTCTGAGGCCACCACGGGCTACGTTGGTTGCGGTGGTGCCCGACGGTGGATCGTCGAACTGTTCGGTTAGCTGGCGCATGGTCTGCTGCCATTGGTGGACCTGAGACGCCTCGGGCGTCCGTCCGGCGTCCGTGTCCTGCTTGATGGCGAGAAGGATCGGCGAGAGCTGGTCGGCTGTCTTTCGGGCCATCTCGGTGAGTTCGATGATCTGCTGGACGTCACGCTTGGCGTTGGCTTCGCGCATCTGTGCGATGCCTGCTTCGGTCGGGCTCGGCTGCCCCACGGCGAACCCGATCAGTCCGCCGACCAGGCCCAGAGCCAACGCCGCCGCGGCAGCGCCCGCGCCCATCCTTGTCGTGGATCGCTGTTGCCGGGCAGGTGAGGCCAGGAGGTAGGACGGTCTTCCGGTTCGACGGGACATGGGCATCCCCCGCATCGATGGTTGTTTGGCTCGGAGCGTATGTCCTTTCACCACGCCCAGTCGATAGTTCTGCTCAGAGAACACGAAGTTTCATCCGTCGATACGAAAGACGCCCGGCAAGGAGGCGGGCAGGACGCGCATCAGTCGGGCGATCAGGCGCGTTGCCTTGATCCTCAGTCTGTCGCCATAGTGGCCGGTGGCCGGGGCCTCGTATGCCGACTGCTGGTGCTCGGGCTCAGCCCCGACGGTTCGGCCGGTCCGGGGGCTCAACGGCCCACAGCGCTCATGGGTGTGCCGGTTCGGATGGAAACCGGATCTGGAAGCGCTCGCGGGCTGGGCCGATGTCTGATGCCGATCACGTCCGGCTGGGGCGGATCGCCGGCGATTTCGCCACCGCGGGCCTGGATGACGGCGGGGAAAGTGGCCGCTGAACCCGGCGAGTCTGCTCAAGTTGGCAACCGATTTCCTTTAGCGGACGCCGTGGGGGTTGCGGCAGCGGCCGCGTGCTGCATCAGACCCAGGGTGGGCTGGTGTCTTGTCACAGACTGATCACGACCGGCGGAGACGTAGTGACAGTCGATTTCAATAGCCGGATGATGCTCCTCGTTCGCCCGCCGCTGGGTGGTTGTCGTCGGAGGAGTCCGTGCGTGAGTCAGTCATCCCCGCAGGCATGCGGACCCTGGCGGCCCAGGCCGACGCAGGGGTGGTGGCCTTCGCCGCCACGGACCCTGCCTCACGTTCTGATCACTCCAGCATGCCTGCGTTGGACACCCGGAGAAGGTGATCGCCCTGAGCACGACTGATTCCGCGCCCCCTGCCGCGCCGCCCGGCGAGCAGCACTCGCACCCGCCAGCGGGGACGGATTCGAAGCCCACGCCGCCGAAACGCGATCGGGCGGTCGGCTCTGTCGAAGTGCTGTGCGTGCTCCTCATTCTCGTCGGCGTCCTGTACCGGCAGATCGGCGCGCTGGTGGCGGACCCGCGATTGCAGACCTGGTTGACGGTGTTCGTGTCGGTGATGGTGCAGGCGGTGCCGTTCCTCGTCTTCGGGGTGGTCCTGTCGGCAGTCATCGCGGTGTTCGTGCCGCGCTCGTTCTGGGCCCGGGCCCTGCCCCGGCATCCGGCGCTCGCCGTGCCGGTTGCCGGCGCGGCCGGGGTCGTGCTGCCCGGCTGTGAGTGCGGGTCGGTGCCGATCGCGGGATCGTTGATCCGCCGCGGGGTCACGCCCGCCGCCGCGTTGGCGTTCCTGCTGGCCGCGCCGGCGATCAACCCGATTGTGCTGACCGCGACCGCCGTGGCGTTCCCGCGTAACCCGGAGATGGTCGCCGCCCGTGGCGGGGCGAGCCTTGTGGTGGCGGTGCTGATCGGATGGTTGTGGCTGCGGCTGGGCCGCACCGAGTGGATTCGCCTGCCGCATCGGGCGCACCTCGATGGGCTGCCCCGGATGGCAGCGTTCTGGGCGGCCTGCCGGCACGACATCATTCACGCCGGGGGGTTCCTCGTCTTCGGCGCGATGGCCGCGGCCACTATCAACGTGGCGGTTCCGCAGCAGTTCCTGCACGACCTGGCGGCCCGGCCGGTGCTGTCGGTGCTGGCGCTGGCGGCGCTGGCAGTGCTGCTGTCGATCTGCTCGGAGGCGGACGCGTTCGTCGCCGCGTCGTTGTCGCAGTTCTCCCTGACCGCTCGTCTGGCGTTCCTCGTGGTCGGTCCGATGGTCGATCTGAAGCTCGTGTCCATGCAGGCCGGCATGTTCGGGCGGCGGTTCGCCGTCCGGTTCGCGCCGGCGACCTTCGTCTTGGCCGTGCTGGTCGCGGCAGCAGTGGGGATGGTGATCTGGTGAACCGGGGCGCTCAGGCGGTGGTGATGGTGTTCTTCGGTGGTGCGATCCTGCGCGCCAGCGTCACCGACGTTTATCTACGCTACGTCAAACAGGGACTACAGCCGTTCCTCATCGCCGCCGCGATCCTGCTGATCATCGCCGCCGTGGTGGCCCTAGTGCAGGAGTTCCGTGGCCCGCACCAGGCGGATGCCCACTCCGCCGCCGACGACGGGCACGGGCACGACCACTCCGGGCTGGCGGCGGGTTGGCTGCTACTGCTGCCGACTCTTGCCTTGCTCTTCGTCGCGCCGTCGGCCCTTGGCGCCGACACCGCCGCTCGCGCCGGCTCCGCCCTGACCAGCAGCCGGCAGGAGACCGAGGGAACGCCGGGCCAGGACAGCCCCTTCCCGCCCCTGCCGTTGGGCGACCCGGTCAAGCTCACCCTCCTCGACTACGGCTCCCGCGCCCTCTACGGCGAGGGCAAGACGCTGCGCGACCGACAGGTCCAACTGACCGGCTTCATCGCTCCCGGCGCGGACGGCCAACCCATGCTCGCCCGCATCATCCTCAGTTGCTGTGCCGCCGACGGCATGCCCGTCAAGATCGGCCTCAGCGGCGATGTGCCCCGTCTGCCCGCCGATAGCTGGGTTCAGGCGACCGGCCGGTGGGTTCCGCAGACCGCCAAGGACCCGATTAACGGATCCGACATCCCGTACCTGGAGGTGGGCACCTGGCAGAAGATCGCGCCACCCAAGAACCCGTACGAGTAGGGCGTGCCGGAGGCCAGCGGGGCGTTCGAGCCACAGGTTGAGCCCGAGGACGCCCCGCCGGGTCGACGGCTGCGACGGGGCCGGCATCCGCGTTGAGGAACTTTCGGGGTGGGAGCGGCCAGTGGTCGCCGTCAGCGAAGCGGGACGGGTAGGCCGGCGCGGAACAGGCCCTGTTCGAGCCAGACGGCGGAGCGTACGCCGTCGGCGGTGGCCCGGCCTGGCGAGGGTGAGCCCGTCGGGTAGGGCAGGCGGGCGAGGTCGCCGGCGGCGGACACGCCGGGCACGGTGGTCTGGGCGAACTCGTCGACACGCACGTAGCCGTCGGGCAGCAGTTCGGCGCCGAGCTGGGCAGCCAGGGGTGCGTGCTGGCGGGTGGGCGCCCGGTGGAAGTCGACCTGCCGGTCCAGGATCGGCTCGGGTAGCTGGTGCGGGCCGTGGGTGGCGGCGACGTCGTCGTCGGTGTACCGGTCGGCGAGCATGACCTGGCCGGGTTCGCGGCCGGGCACGGCGATGCTCTTGCCGCGGGCTTCCCGGCCGTCGCAGAACGGGCAGTGGAAGACGCGGAGTCAGCACCGCCATGGCATCGCCGAACCAGCTGGACAGGATCGCCGTCGACAGCGTCAGACCGTCAGGTTGCCCACGGCCCCCGACCGGGTCCTGACGGACGGTCGGGGGCCGCGGGAATGGTTACGGTGTCAGCCGACCTGGATGGTGTAGCTGACGGTGGGGCTGGCGACCCCGGAGCCGCCCTGCGTGGTGGCCTTAAACGTCAGGGTGTAGGTGCCCAGTGCCGAGAACGCCCAGTTGCCGTGTGCGTGCGTGCCGGCGCTGATGTTGCCGGGCCAGGTGGAGATCGGGCAGCCGGTGGCGGTGTTGGAGTTGAGCCGGTAGGTGGGGGTGCCGAAGGCATTGGTGGTGTAGAGGGTGAATCGGCCGCCGGCGGGGACGGAGGAGACGCTGACCAGTTCCATCTTGATCGATCCCTGGTCCGCGGGCACGTCCTCAGTGTTCCAGCCGGCCCACAGCAGGTTGGTGTTCTCGGCTTGCGGGGCGACATAGACGGTGGAGCCGGCCGCGCCGAGGCAGTTCCAGGCGGATCCACTGGGCACCGTGATGGCAGAGCTCGACGGGAGCCGCAGGGTCGTGCCCGCCGGTGACAGGTCGTCGTTGGCAGGGCTGTACGTTCGGATGTCGAGGGTGAGCGCCCCGTTGGCGTAGTCGACGTCGAGGACGTCGAGGTGGCCGGTCTCGATGGTGGCGGCGGACGCCGGCGCGGCGGCCAAGCCGATGACGGTGGCGGTGACTGCGGCGGTGACCGCCAGCAGCCGCTTCGTGAGCCTCATGAATTGTTCTCCGTTCTACCGGCCGCAAGCCGGGCTGGGGTTACGGGTCAGCACTGGACCTGGAAGGTGAGCCACGCCGGTTCTGAGGTCACGCGGTTGCCGGTGGCGGCCAGGATCCCGGTTGCTTCGACCCTGATGCGGTAGGTGCCCGGCTTCTCGAACGCCCAGTTGGCGTGCAGGTGGCTGCCGACCGGTCTGGTGATCGCGTCGGGCAGGCCATCTTCGCTGTCGACGAGCACGTTCGGCGCGCCGACCGGGTCGGTGGTGAACAGGCTGAACCCGTCCGGGCCGAGCACCCGGGTGACCCTGATGTTGATGCTGTCGGCGCTGAAGACGCCTGCCTCCAGTTCCTCGGTGGCCAGGCCGGGCCACAGCAGGTTCTCGTCCTGGACCTCGGGGAGGATGTGGACGGTGGCGCCGGGAGCGCCGAGGAACGCGTACCTCGGGTCGTCCGGCACGGTCATGGCCGCCTCAGGCTTGACGACGAACACCACGTCGGCCGGGTCGCGCTCCACGTCTGGGACGACGGTCTCGTCGTGGACCGAGATCTCGAGTGCGCCGTTCTCGAAGGCGACGTCAACCGCGTCGACGTGCCCCTGGGACAGCATCACGGTACTGGCCTGGGCGGGTACGGCCCAGGCCAGTGCGCCGGTGGTCATCGCCGCCGTGACGGCGGTCAGTGCCGACATTCTGGCTCGCATGCAACTCCTCCTCACCCGCGACGCCCCGTCGCGGTCGAGACGAAACGATAACCGTTTTCATCTGACTGTCAATGGCATTGGCCGGTCAGCGACACGGCGCGGCGTCATGGGGGCTGGCCCCTCGCGGAGACCTATGTGGAGTGACGAGGTCACATGGCGCCGGTCCGGCGCCCTCGACAGTGCGGTAGGGGTCGTGCTAGCTTCCCCCGAATCTGACATCGGTTTTCATTTCAGAAACTTGGAGGGAGGGGAATGAGGACGAGACGACCGAGGAGTCTCGCCGCTGCCGCTGGCATAGTCATCGCACTCGTCGGTGGCCTAGTGGCGGGTGTCTCCGGCCCCGCTTCGGCCGAGGAGAGCGTGGTGCTGTCCGCAGGTCACGTCGATGCGGTCGATGTGCACTATGAGAACGGCCGGCTGGTGTTGAAGGTGCACGACGACACCGTCCAGCCGTCGGTCAGCCGGGAAACGGGGGACGTGGTGTTCCAGGTACTGCCGCAAGCTGCGGTCGAGGTGCCGGACCTGCCGGAGTACGCGTTTCTCGGGCCCGCGGGCTCGACGGTGTGGCTGCTGCCGATGACACAGGATCCGAACCTGTTGTGGCCGGGGTGGAACACCACCAGATTGCCGTCCGGGGCGTTCCGGGGGGAGAAGGTCAGCCTGAGCCTGGTGGACGTCTCCGGACCGGGCCGCGTCTCGGTGTTCATGACCGACCCGGTCGGGCAGCCGCTGATCAAGTTCCGCAGCGACGACGGGCTGCCGGATGCGATCGACGTGCCGGTCGGCACGCACGCCCACGCCAACTGGGTGTTCGGGGCGCTGGGAAGCTACACGTTGACGTTCCGCGCCGACGCCACGCTCACCGACGGGCGGCAGGTGTCCACCGGCCTGGTGGCGTACCGGTTCGTGGTGGGTGACCTGCCGGATCCCGACCCGCAGGTGCAACTGTCAATCCAGGGCCTGCAGCCGGCGTACGCTCCCGGCGCGACGGTGACGCTGACCGCGGTCCAGACCCCGGCCAGCGACCTGAACCGCTACCGCTGGTTCAGCAGGTGCCCAGGTGCCCAGGAGTTCACCGTGGTACCAGGCGAGGCGTCGGCGGCGTACTCGTTTACCGCCACCGCCCAGCTGGACGACTGCCAGTACCTGGTCCGGCTGTACCGCGACGGTGAGGTCGTGGCGGAGAGCGCACCGGTGACGCTGAACGTCGACGACACCGGCGCGCCAGGGCCGTCGCAGACGATCACGGTCACCATCGACGGAACGCAGGGGGCGTTGGTCGTCAGCGTGGACCCCGACAACCGGACGGTGACGCTGCCGGTGGCCGTGTTGTCCTCGGCCGGTGACCGGTGGCAGAGCAACGGTGACCTGCGTCCGGTCACGGTGACCGACACCCGACCGGGCGAGCCCGGCTGGAATGTCACCGGCCAGTTGAGCGACTTCACCTCCCGGACCGCCCGGGTGGGCGGCAAGTACCTCGGCTGGGCGCCCTCCGTGCTGGCACAGGCGGACGGCCAGGGTGTGCTGGCGGGCCCGGTGGTCGAGCCCGGCTTCGCCTCCGGCAACGGTCTGGCCGCCAGCAGCGTGCTCGGCTCCGCAAGGGCCGGTGCCGGACGGGGCACGGCCCGGCTCGGTGCCGGGCTGAGCCTGGAACTGCCCACCGAAACCGGCGCGGGGCAGTACACCGCGACGTTGACCCTGACCGCCATCTAGATCCATTGCGCCGGTCTCGGCGGCTTGGCCGAAGGTCGCGGCCGCCGAGACGGCGCAATGCCGGCTTCCGAAAGCGAAGCCGACAACCATACGAGGAGACCTGAGGCACTCCACCACCGACGGCGAGACGGATGAAGGCCGCGACGGCGGGGGTGTTCGACCGCGGCGCGCGACCTGCTACCGAAGCGGCGCGGCGTCTTCGGGACGATGGGACGTGAGCTGGTACGCCGAGCCGACCTGCGCCCCGGGCAGCACGTGCTCGACGTGGGCCGCGGACGCGGCACCATCCTGCTCCCGGCGGCGGAGGCCGTCTGGCCGACAGGCAGTGTGACGGCGTCGAAGTGGCTCCGCAAATGGTCGAGTTCACCCGAGCCGAGGCCACAACTGCCGGCCTCAGGCGGATGCAGGTGGAGGTCGCCGACGCCGAGGTCCCACCGCTGCCCGAGACCGGCCTGGGACGCGGTGCTCGCGGGCCTCGTGATGTTCCTGCTTCCGCGCCCCTTGAGGACGTTGCGCGCGTCGTCGTCTGCTCCGCCCCGGCGGACGGGTCGGATTCACCACGTTCGCCGCCCACGACCCCCGGTTCACCGACACAGTGCGCGCTCTGGCGCAGCACCTGCCCGACGGAGAACATCAGTCGCCGATGGAGATCGGGGAGGGCCTCGTCGCCACGCCGGAGTCAACCGCCGCGATGTGGGAAACCGCCGGCTACCGCCGGGTCATGGTCGAGGAGGCAACCTTGCGCAGCCAGGTCGGCGACATCGAGCAGTGGATAACGTGGGCCTGCTCGCATGGCGCCGTGCCCTGCGGGAACGGATTCCGACCGAGCGGCTTCCCGCCGTGCTCGCCGACGCCAGCCGGGTCCTGGCCCGCGCCGGCGGAGAGCTGGTCCTGACCACGACCGTCCGGTTCGCCTCCGGCGCATGCGCCACCCACTGACTCGCTCCCAACCTCTGCCCCAATGACACGGAACCCCGAACCATGCACGTAGCAGTGGTCACGACGACGCCCAACCACGTCACCGGCCGCTGCGGCACCGAATACTCGCCATCCTCGCTGCGCTGACGGCAGCCGCCGGCATCACCGCAAGTCCCGGCGGGGCCACCGCCGGCCGGAGCGTCGGGGGACCTGGTCGGACTCGCCCATGGGATGCAGCCATGCATGGGCACCTCCACGCACGGACACCTGCTCTGCCCCGCCGGGTGGGAGGCTGACTAGTTTGATTAGGGATCCTCATTGATCGTAGGATGATCGTGTGGAACTTCTTCGGCTTGCGAAGGCCGCGAAGCGTCTTGGTGTTCACCCTGTGACGCTTCGCCTGTGGGCTGATTCGGGGAAGATTCCAGTGACGTGGGTGGGCCGTGAGCGGCGGTTTTCCTCGATTGATGTCGAGGCGATGAAGGTCTCCAGCGGCGGCGGGCGTCTTCGGTTGGAAGGCCTGTACGTGCGGGTCTCCGGTTCCGCAGGGCAGGAGTCCTC
>NZ_JBUEGB010000131.1:0-8718 GCF_054963695.1 Micromonospora sp. RTBAU3-60
AGGTACGCAAGGCGGGCTGATCCCCGCTGGTCCGGCAATCCCCCGCGCAACCCTCAATCCTCTCCACCCGTCCGGCTGGCAGCGCTACAAGGCCGCCCGCTCCCCACCGCAGCCGTCGGCACCGCCTGCCGCCCAATGGAGACGAAGCGCCCCCACCAGGGCAGGTGGGGGCGCTCGCGTTTCGGCTGGGGCAGGGCTGGCTATCGAGCCAGGACCACCACGACCGTAGCGACGCATCCGATCAACACGGCGACCAGGCACGCCCGACGCATCACGCCGCCGGCAAAGCCACACCTCTCCCCCGCCACCCCCCTGCGCGGCGAGACTGTCGGGGTGGCGCCAACCATCCCTGACCGGCTAACGAACAGGCCAGCAGCATTCCACCCAGAGCGCAGTCATGGGAGTGCTTGGGCGCTGCAACGGCGGCTCCTGGGGAGCGCCGCCCGCAACGGCGCACATCGGCCAAATGAAAAGAGGGTTTCCGCAAGTCGCTGACCTGCGAAAACCCTCTCACTGTCGGGACGGCCGGATTTGAACCGACGACCCCTTGACCCCCAGTAGTCTGGTGGCCCAGCGACATGCTCGACGACGTTTGCCCAGGTCGCCCGAAGCATAAACCAGCCGAGTAAAGGCGTCGTAGCATCACTGCTTCGACAAGCATCGACCATCTCCTGTCGACGAGCAGCGCACAGCGACTTGCCTCCCACCCCTCGACCGCACTGTTGAAGCTGGTGGCCGGCCTCGACTGGGCGGAGAAGGGTGCCAGCGATGATCTCAGTCGAGCACCTAAACTCAACTGGTTGCCCAAGACGGCATCGCCGTGATCATCGACAGCCTTCTGTGAGTGGAGGAGACCGCCCGAGGAGTCGACAGCAAGACGCCGAGCCACCGACCTGGCCCTGAGCAGGAACCAGATAGCTCAAGGCAATAGGTCCCACATCTGCTTGGGAGCCTCGCAGCCGCGATTTACCCCATCGATCAGGCCGCGCCGCTCGCCGACTTCGCCCTGCCGTCGATCCGGATCGAGCCACACGCCGCCGGGAACGAGCAGCTGGGTGGCGTGTGGGGCTCGGTCGGATCGGTTAACCACCAGCCGGCCCTGCCAGTGGCCAGCCGGTCCCGGCCGATCTTGCGCCGCAAGCGTGAGATGACGCTGCCCACTGCCTTGGTGCTCTTCGGGCGCGCTCTGACGCTCATCCCGTCCCGGATCTGCGCACCGCTACGAGGTTCGCCCTGCGCATCGATCAGCACCTGCAACGCCTCGGCCTGCTGGGGGCTCAGCTTAACGGGCGCGTTCCGGCCGGCCAGCCAGGTTTCTCTTGTCGTGCACTCCAATCGCACGCCGGCCCACTCCGCCACGCACGGCCCCGGCTTTGCGTGGCCGGCCAGCCGCCAACCGCCTCCGCCCGTGATAATCCGGTTACGCCCGAGGCGTTGCCGGAGGTGATGGATGACCACTCCCACCGCGACGATCGTGGCGGGCCGGTCATGCGGTGGCAACGACGACCAGATCCCACTCCTGCTGCGCGGCACTCCCCGCGCCTCGACGAGTACCCGCAGCACGGCGAACTCCTGCGGGCCGAGCCGGATGGGCCGAGCCGGCCCGTCGAGGACGTACCGATGCTCGACATCGAGTCGCAGGCTGCTGAACGACAGCAGGCCGGTGCCGCCGACCGGTTCCGGCGCTATCGGGTCCCGCACCCACCAGCCATCCGCCCCGGTGAGAATGCGTGCGGCACCGATCTTCTTACGGATGTTGGCGATCACCACGCCGATCTGGGCAGCTGTTGGCGGCCGATACCCGCGTGGCATGGCGGCCCAGATCGCCTCTCGGCTGAGGGGCGTCCCCCGCGCCGTCATCAGGACGGCCAGCACGGCGGCCTGCTGTCCACTGAGCATGACCGCGCTCGACTCAGCGTGCAATCGGACCAGGCCGGTGGACGTCTGCAACTCCAGCCCGGCGTAGCGCAGCGGGACATCCAGCACGGGTATGGACAGCTGACCCCGGCCGGTGGTCCGCAGGCGCCGTCCTTGACGGCGCTGAGAGATCGCCACCAGCGCAGGGCCTGCCACCGGAGAAGCATCCTCAGCCGGGAGCCAGCGGGCCGACCGGCCGACCATGGACTGATCAACAACCATGAAAGACCTCACCATCTGGCGAGCCGGCCGTCACTACTCCAACCGACCAGCCTGAACCTCGGTCCGTACGTCTGAAACAGGCCCTACGGCGGCGGTGTGCCCGGTGCCGCGGCGGACATCGCGACCAGCCGGTGCGGTTGCCTCAGCACGCTGGACCTGTGGGCCATAACTGGCTAAACACTGTGAACCAGGAGTTACAGGTATCCGTAGCTACAAGGGGAATCCCTCGTTGACGTACTGCCACAAGCGTTGCGGCGGCGGGTGGACAGAGGGGGTTGTGCCGGTGGCGGCCGGCGCAACCTTCCTCCCCCGGCCCACGCCGCTTTCGCGGGCAGGCCGTAGGCAAACGTCCGGGTTGCTCCCTGAAGGGGCGGGAGGCATCGGGGCGTGACGCAGACCCCGCGAGCCATGCGCGAGGACGCCGGACGTCGGCGATCAGGCCGATGGCCCGACCAGCTGGTACGCCGCTCGGACGGCGGCCACGGCCCAGCGCATGCGACAGACCGCCTCGGCCGGATCGTCGCCGTACTCCTGCGCGACGAGTGCCGCGCAACCGCCCGCCCGGTGCCGGCTGACGCCGTCCAGCACCGCCTTCCGGATCTGTTCGGGCGTCGGATCCTTCGACGGTTGGAGCGCGGAAGCGAAGAGGGCCTCCGCCCTGGTACTAAGCAGTTCCGATGGGCCCATCACCGGCTCCTTTCCGGTAAGTGGCAGCCACTGCGCCGTGCCCGGCGCGCACCCCATGATCGACCTTCCGCTACTTGCCTGACCCGGCGAGGACGCCCTGCACGAAGTAGCGCTGGAAGGCGAAGAAGACCACGAGCGGCACGAGCATGGACAGGAACGCGCCGGGGCCGATCGTGTCGAGGTTGGACGAAAACGACCGCATCTGCTCCCGCAGGGCGTAGGTGATCGGAGCATTGTCGGAGGTGGCGAAGACGAGCGCGACCAGCAGGTCGTTCCAGACCCACAGGAACTGGAAGATGGCCAGCGAGGCGATGGCCGGCCAGCCGATCGGCAGCACCACGCGGGCGAAGATGACCATTTCCCGGGCACCGTCAATGCGGGCCGCCTCGAGCAGGTCGCGCGGGATGTTCAGGAAGAAGTTCCGCAACAGGAAGATCGCGAACGGCAGCCCGAAGGCCACGTGGAAGGCAATCACCGCCGAGATCTCGCCGTAGATGCCGAGGGCCCGGAAGATCCGCGCGTCCGGCACGATCGCCACCTGAACCGGTACGACGATCAACGCGACGACCAGCACGAACAGCCAGTCCCGGCCGGGGAAATCCATCCAGGACAGGGCGTAGGCGCCGAGGGCGCCGAGTAGCACCACGAGCAGGGTCGACGGGACGGTGATCAGTACCGTGTTCCACAGCGATTCGACGATCCGCTCGTTCTGCAGCACCTGGGCATAGTTGTCGAGGGTCAGTTGGGCCGGTGCGGTGAAGACCGTCCACCAGCCGGTGGCGCTGTTGTCGGCGCTGCTACGCAGGCTCGCCACGGCCAGACCGAAGGTCGGCAGCAGCCAGAAGACGCCGATCATGACCGCCAACAGCCGCAGCAGGGCCTTGCCAAACCGCATCATGAACCGGATCCATGGTCCCGGTCGCGGCGGGCCGCCCCGCGCGGTACCGGCGGGCATCAGTTCCGGTACCGCGTCGATGGTGGCGTGGCTCATCAGCTATCCCTCCTCAGGCGCCGGATGTTGAACAGCATCGCGGGGAGCACCAGGGCGAACAGCAGGACCGCGAGGGCGCTGCCGAGCCCGTAGTCCAGGCCGCCGCCGAAGGACACCCGGTACATTTCCAGGGCGACTACGGTCGCGTCGTCTTGGGACGACTCGGGTGCGAGTACGTAGACGAGGTCGAAGATCTTCAGAACGTTGATGGTCAGGGTGACCAGCACCACGACGAGCACGGGCCGGACCAGCGGCACGGTCACGTGCCGGAAGGTCTGCCACTCGTTCGCGCCGTCCATCCGGGCCGCTTCGAGCGCTTCCCGAGGCAGCGCGGCCAGGCCGGCCGACACCAGCACCATGGCGAATCCGGCCCAGATCCAGATGTACGCCCCGATGACTGCGGGAGTGATTAGTGAAGGCCCGAGCCAGGTGACGCCGTTGAACGGCTCGCTGAAGTTGTCGGCGGGCAGCCGGATGACGTACGGGCCGGAGGTGAGGTCGGGGAACGCGAACCGCCCGGCGGCGTCGGTCCGGGTGGTGGCGACCACGGTGCCCCCGTCGGCCATTGCCTCGACGGTCATCTGGGGCAACCCGACCTCGCCGGCGTCGACGGTCCCTGCCCGGCCGCCGCCGCCACGGCTGAAGTCGAGCCACACCACCCCCTGCAGTCCGGGGCCGCCGGTGGGTGTTGTGGCCGGCTTGGCGTCGGTCGGGATCCGGTCCGGTGGCAGTCCCACGAGGGCGAGGCGGACGGGTTCACCCGGGTTCACCGGCCCTCTGGACTGGAAGCCGTTGTCCATCGGCACCAGCTCGCCCTGTTCCCGAGCATCCACGCCGTGGTAACGCGACGGGGACACAAAGGCGTCGTGCACCGACACGACGGCCGCGTTGAGCACGCCGCGGTCCGGGTTCTCGTCGTAGACCAGCCGGAAGGTGACGCCGGCGGCGAGGAACGAGATGGCCATCGGCATGAACAGGACGGCCTTGAGCACGGCCGACCGGCGCAGTCGCTCGGTCAACACCGCGAAGATCAGCCCAAGGGTGGTGACCACGCTAGGTGCCACGATCACCCAGACGAGGTTGTTCAGGATGGCTCGCCGGGTGTTCGACGAGGTGAACATCTCGACGTAGTTGTCGAAGCCGACGAACCTCGATCCGTCACCGCTGCGAAAGCTGAGCCACAGCGTGTAGACGATGGGATAGCAGACCAGTACCAGCAGCAGCACCAGGGCGGGGCCGAGGAAGAGCGCGACCATCAGGCGGGTTTCCCGCGACCGTCGGCGGGCCGCGGTCCCGGCGGTGGTCCGCGGGCCGCCGAAGGTGTCCCGGTGGCCCGGGCCACCGGCGGCGTGCCGTGGGCCGCCGGGGCCGTGGGCCACGCTCGCCCGGCCGATCGTTGTCTGGGCAGGGTACGGATGGATGCCCTGGGCCGGGTCGGGCGTGATCGTCATCAGTTGCCTCCGAAGTCCTTCTTCGCGGCGGCCTCGAGCTGCTGGGCCAACGCCTCGGGGGCGATCGGCTTGGCGAGGAAGTCCTGGAGCAGCACCCAGAGGTGGGCGCTGGTCCCACCGCCGAACGTCTGCGGCGTGAGGTCCGAGAGGTCGAAGCGCAGCGATTCGGCCTTCACCACCGCTTCGGCGAGTTCCCGGGTGGTGTCCTCCGGGTACGTCGCCATGTCCAGTCCGGAGTTCGCCGAGATGAACCCGCCCTTGGCCGCCATGATCTTCGCCGCCTCGGGCGAGGCGAGGAAGGCCATCAGTGCGTTCGCCTCCGGCGTGTCCTTGAAGGCGACGGCCTGGTCGCCCGCCGTCACGACCGCCGGCTTCGAGCCGTCGACCGACGGCCAGTTGAAGAACTTCGCTGACTCGCCGACCTTCAACTCACCCAACTTGTTGATCTCTGAAGCGACGAAGTCGCCCTCGAACAGCATCGCTCCCTTCGGCGACTTGCCGAACACGTCGGCGATCGCCTGTGTGAAGGCGGTCTGCGTCGGACTGCCGGCCAGGAACCGCGGCGTACGCCAGTAGTCGGCCAGCAGGGTCAGCGTCTTGACCACGCTGGGGTCGGTCCAGGGGATCTCGTGCTTGGCCAGCTTGTCGTACATTTCCGGGCCGGCGACCCGGAGGTAGCTGTTCTCGAACCAGTCGGTCAGCACCCACCCGTCGCCACCGGCGGCGACCATGGGCGTCACCCCGGAGTCGGCGAGCGCGGTGGAGACCGTCTTGAGCTCGTCCCAGGTCTTCGGCGGCTGCACCCCGGCGTCGGTGAAGCTGTCGACCCGATACCAGATCACCGACTTGTTGGCCACCTTGAAGTAGACGCCATAGAGCTGCCCGTTCACGGTGCCCAGTTCCTGCCAGGCAGCGCTGTAGTTTTCCTTGATCGCGGCGGCCGCGTCGCCGGTCAGCGGCTTGATCGCGCCCCGCTTCACGAACTCGGCCACCACCCCGGGCTGCGAGATCAACGCGACATCCGGCGGGGAACCCCCAGCGATCCGGCTGTTGAGCAGCACCGGCAGATCGTTGCCACCGGAGGTGTACTTCACCGTCGCGCCGGTCTTCGCGGCGAAGGCATCCAGCACCGCCTTGAAGTTCGCCTGCTCGGCACCGGACCAGGTGGCCGCCACCTCGACCGTCTTGCCGGCAAGGTTCGCGTCCGGCGAGCCGGACGCCGGGCCGGCATCGCCACCGCACCCTGCGGCGGTGGCGAGGACCGTCGTCGCCACGGCGAGCGGTACCCATCGTCGTATCATGGACCCTCCTGAATCTGGTCTGCGGATCGGGACTGGACCGGAGCGGGCGACGACCCGCCGCCCGCCCTGCGTTCGGAGTCGACCGCGGTTGAGTGGCAGCTCAACCGCGGTCGACGGACGACGAACGCCGATCCAGGTTCCGGATTGGCGGTCGCCCGCCCTCATCCGTCCCCGTCCGGGTCGGCGCTCATCGATCACATTCCATTAATCGGTCGGTGATTGCGCCGAGTCTTCAACACCACCGCGTTTCCCGGAAGTCAATTGGGTGCTACGTGACGGGACCGCCGAATACCTCACAAGATCCACTTGCCGGATTCAGCACCGACTCGCCGGTAACTACTCGGCGGTCCACTCTGAACTGGCAAAACACCGTTCAGATCCGCGCGTCGTCCCAAATCTCGGTAACACCGAGTCGGTGAACGAACCGTCACGGTGTTGAGATTGGACACCGCTGCGATGGCCGCGCTGTTACCGCGACACTTCTTCCCGACGAAAAAAGTCTCACCGGATTGACCCAAGCGCCGTCCGGAACCGTTCAAACACTGTTGAGGTAGACCGGCTTGACGGGAGGACAGTGTGGAGGAGCTGGCGGGGTATACGGTCGCCGTCCTGTCGGAGCGTCGTCGACACGACCTCGCCACCCTGCTGGAGGCCACCTCGGCACGGACGATCAACGTCCAGGCGGTTCGCTCGGTGGCCCAACCGGTGGCAGAGGCCGTTGCCGTCGCCACCCGCGCCTGCGTCACGAGACCGGTGCACGAGGTCATCGTGTCCTCGGGCCTGGGCCTGCGGGCCTGGCTGCGCGTGGTCCAGCAGGCCGGCCATCTCGACGCGCTCGTCGGCCGGCTGACGCACGCCCGCCTGCTGGCCCGCGACGGGCACGCCGCCGACACGCTGCGGGATCTCGGCCTGAGCCAGATATGGGCAACCGCCTCCGCGACCACCGAGGATCTGTTCCGCTATCTCCTCGCCCAGCCGATGACCGGCCGCCGGGTGGTGGCGCAGATCGAGTCGGAGCCACATCGGGAGTACTGCGATGCCCTACGCCGCAACGGGGCGACGGTGGTCGAGGTCGTCACCAACCGGTTTCTCCCACCGCTGCGGATCGACACCCTGCGCCGGCTGTGCAGAGTCATCCTCCGGCGGCAGGTCGACGCCGTCGCGCTGACCGGGGCAACCGCCACCGAGAACCTGTTGCGCCAGGCCGAGGCCGACGGCGTACTCGGTGAGGTGCTCAACGCACTGACCGCCGACATCGTGCCGGCCTGTCTGGGTCACCTGGCGGCGGAGCCGCTGCGGGCGCTCGGCATCAGCGCGTACGTGGCGAACAGTCCCGCCCTGCCGGACCTGGTCAAGGTCCTGGCGAACCAGCTCCCGGAACGGTCGCTCCAGCTCGACGTGCAGGGTCACCGGGTGGAGATCCGCAGCCAGGCGATGGTGATCGGCCACCAGGTGATTCCGGTCCAGCCCGGCCCGATCTCGGTGTTACGGGCGCTGGCCCGCCGTCCCGGCCGGGTGCTGTCCCCGGCCGAGATCCGGGCAGCCGCGCCGAGCTGGGCCGACGTCGACGACCACGCCGTCGAGATGGCGGTGTCGCGGCTGCGGCGAGCCTTCGACGACACCCCGCTGGACGGCGTCGACCTGATCCAGACCGTGATGAAGCGTGGCTACCGGCTGGCGGCCTGACCCAGCCACGCGAACTGGCCCGGCACCTCGGCCTGCGACAGCTCACCCGGCAACCACGTCGGCGTCGGTCAGCGGCCCGGCCACTCGGCCTGCCTGCCGTTACCTGTCAGTGCGCTCTAGCGACTGATCGGCATGTCCCGCCTTGCGGTGGGACGGTCCCGGTCTTATCCGCCTGAGCGGGGCCGGGTTGACGCTTCACGGCCACCGGCCCGCCGGGGCGGGTCTTATGGTCGGCTCCACGTCCTGCCACCGGGCCACTCCCGGCGGTGGTGACCTCACGCGCGAGCGCGGCAAGGTTACGCGCGGCGTTCAGGTCCCGATCGAGGGCCAAGCCGCAAGAGTCGCAGAGGTAGGTTCGGACACGCAGCGGCAGCTTGGTTTTCACCGCGCCACAGTCCGAACAGGTTTTGCTGGAGGGATACCAGCGGTCGGCCATGATCCGCCGGCCGCCGTTCCATTCAGC
>NZ_JBUEGB010000132.1:0-8620 GCF_054963695.1 Micromonospora sp. RTBAU3-60
CCTGCTCCGGCTACATGCGCGACCAGGTGACCCGGCTGTTCGACGTGCCGGCCCGGTCGATCGACGTGGTACCCAACGGGGTCGACGACCGCGCCTGGCGGGCCCGGCCCCGGGCGGTCGCCACCGCCCGGGCCCGCTTCGCCGGGGCGGGCCCCCTGGTCGGGTACGCGGGCCGGCTGGTCTACGAGAAGGGCGTGCAGCACCTGGTGCACGCGGTGCCGTACCTGCGGGACCGGCACCCGGGACTGCGCGTGGTGATCGCCGGCGACGGCCCGTACCGGGAGGAACTGGTCGACCAGACGCGGCAGCTGCACCTCGGCGAAACCGTCCGGTTCGCCGGCTTCCTGGACACCACCCAACTGCCGGCGGTGCTCGCCGCCACCGACGCGACCGTCGTCCCCAGCCTCTACGAGCCGTTCGGCATGGTGGCGCTGGAGGCGGCCGCCGCCGGGGCACCGCTCGCGGTGGCCCGCACCGGCGGGCTGGCCGAGATCGTCGAGCCCGGCGTCACCGGCGTGACCTTCCCGCACAGCGACCCGGACGCCCTGGCCGGCGCGGTCGACCGGCTCCTGGGCGACGAGGTCTTCGCCCGCCGGGTGGCCCACCGCGCCCGCACCATGGTCACCGAGCGGTACGGCTGGGCCACCGTCGCCGCCCGGACCGCCGGCAGCTACGCCGCCGCCCGCCGGGAGCACGACGCGTGCCAGGCCCACCGGTCGGCCACGCTGCTGGCCGGTGGCCGATCCGCCATCACCATCCCGGACGGCAATCTGCTGGCCGAGGCCGCGAGCTGACCCGCGTCGCATCGCCGACAGATCCGCCCGGCCCGCGACGGCATACTGCCTGGTGATCCGGCCGGTCCGCCGCACCGGTCCCGGCCCCCTCCCCTGTGGACCGTCCGGGTGATGCCCCTCCACCCGACGACTTGATTACAGTGGCGTAGTTTTGTCGATCAAGACCTTTGGGAAGGGCGAGCCGACATGATGGGACCGTCCCACGCGCTGTCCGGCGCGGCGGTGTGGCTGACCGGCTCCTGGGCGCTGGACCAGTTCGCCGACTACCACCAGACACCGCTGGCGCTGGCGGTAGGCACCGCGGTCTGCGCGGGCGGGGCGCTCTTCCCCGACCTCGACCTGTCCGGCAAGGTGACCCGCAACCAGGGCGGCGCCACCGTGGCCCGCACCTTCGGCGTAGTCAGCCTCTTCCTCGCCGAGGTGATGGAGAAGATCTCGCTGGGCGTCTACTACGCCACGAAGCTCAGCAAGGATCCGAAGCGCAACAACGGGCACCGGACGCTGACCCACACCATCCCGTTCACCCTGCTGGTCGGCTGGGGCACCACCGCGCTCTGCGCCCACTACGGCAAGTGGGCGGTGGTCAGCATCCTGTTCTTCATGATCGGGCTGGCGCTGCGCGGGCTCTTCGACGAGTGGGCCGAGCGGGCCGGCTGGGTGATCGTCACCCTCGCGTCGGCCGGGGCCGCCTGGTTCACCTTCGCCAACCTGCCCGGTGACCGGGGCTATCCGCTCATCGGCACGGCCGTCGGCGTGGGCTGCTTCGTGCACATCCTCGGCGACATGATCACCCGGGCCGGGGTGCCGATCCTCTGGCCGATCCCGATCAAAAGGCGGATGTGGACGATGATCGGCCTGCCCAACAGCATCGCGCTGCGCACCGGGAGCAAGGCCGAGACCATCGTGCTGCGCGCGGCGATGACCGTCCTCGCGGTCCTCGCCGCGGTCGGGCTGGTCGCGCCGTCGGTGCTGCAACGGTTCAACATCGAGGTGTGACCTCCACGGACGAGCCGGCCGCCACGCCGGCAGCAGCGGCCGGGCCGGCGGACGACGCCCGACCGCCGGCCGAGGACGCGGCGGTGCCCGGATTCTGGCAGCGGCTGGGGCTGCCGGGGCTCGCCGACGTGCACACCCACTTCCTGCCGCCCCGGCTGCTGCGCAAGGTGTGGGCGTACTTCGACGCGGCGGGCCCGCTGGTCGGCACCGAGTGGCCGATCCGCTACCGGTGGGACGACGCCGAGCGGGTGGCGCACCTGCGCCGGCTCGGCGTCCGGGCGTTCACCGCGCTGGCGTACCCGCACCGGCCCGGGATGGCGGAGTCGCTGAACCGGTGGACGCTGGACTTCGCCGCGCGTACCCCCGGTTGCCTTCCCTCGGCCACGTTCTACCCGGAACCTGGGGCGGTCCGCTACGTCGCGGAGGCACTGCGCGCCGGCGCTCGGGTGTTCAAGGTGCATGTCCAGGTGGGCGCGTTCCTGCCCACCGACCCGGCGCTCGACGCCGTGTGGGGGCTGCTGGCCGACGCCGGCGTGCCGGTGGTGGTGCACGTCGGGCACGCGCCGGTCGGCACCGCCCACACCGGACCGGGGCCGTTCGCCGCGGTGCTCACCCGGCATCCCCGGCTGGCCGCGATCGTGGCGCACCTCGGCGCGCCCGACTACACCGCGTTCCTCGATCTCGCGGAGCGGTATGAGCGGGTGCGCCTGGACACCACCATGGCGTTCACCTCGTTCTTCGACCGGTTCATGCCCTTCCCGCACCGGGAGCTGTCCCGGCTGCGGGAGCTGGGGCTGGCCGGCAAGGTGCTGCTGGGCAGCGACTTCCCGAACATTCCCTACCCGTACGCCGAGCAGCTCGACGGGCTGGCCCGGCTCGACCTCGGCGACGACTGGCTACGGGCGGTCTGCTGGAGCAACGCCGCCGCCCTGTTCGACCTGACCTGAGCCGGACGCGCGCCAGATCGCCTACCTGGCGGTGTCCGGCGTCCGCAGACACTGCCACCTCGGCGCACCGGAGTGGATCATCGAAGGGCCGGGCCGACGAGCGGCCGAGTGCCCAGCGGGGCGGGATCCGGCACCGGGCGCAGCCAGGGGCCGGCGAGGAGTCCGACGGCGACCTGGGCGGCGCCCGCGACCACGAGCGTGGGGCCGGCGCCGGCCAGCCCGATGACGGCCCCGCCGGCGAGCAGTCCGATCGAGACGGCGCCGTCGTGCACCAGGCTCTCCGCGGCGAAGGCGGCCCGCCGTTCCGCCCCGTCGGTGCGGGTGGTGATCAGGCGGTTGAGGGCGGCGATGCCGAGCGGCATGGCGAACCCGCCGACCGCGGCCAGCGCCGCGATCAGCACGAGCGAGGAGGTGACGGCGGGCAGCGCGGCGAAGGTCGCGCCGAGCAGGATCCAGCCGGTAGCCATCGTGGCCAGCGGCGGCAGCCGGGGTACGAGCATCGGCGCGAGCAGCGCGCCGGCGAGCGAGCCCGCGCCGTAGCCGGTCATGCCGGCCGAGACGAGCAGTCCGGGGCGGCCGGTCTCGGCGCCGAGGATCGCCAGCCCGAGGGTGAAGGCGAACCAGGTGAGGCCGCCGACGCCGGCCATGGTCACCGCGCGGCGTACCTCGGGGTGACGGGCCAGCACGTGTCGGAGCGCGGGGGTGCCGGCGGCGGCCTCGGCGCGGGGCGCGGCGGTGCCGCGTACGGCCAGCAGCAGGGCGGCGCCGAGAGCGACGCCGGCCGCCTCCGCCCAGAGCAGCTGGAACGGCCCGCCGACGGTGATCGCCCACCCGGCCAGCGGCGGCGCGAGGATCATGGTGCTGCGGTGCGCGAAGTCCTGCCAGGCGAGCATCCGGGCGGCGACACCGGGGCCGGCGCCGTCGCAGATGTCGGCGAGCAGCGCCCGCTGCCCCGGCCCGCTCAGCGCGGTGGCGGCCCCGGTGATCAGCCCGGCGGTGGCCAGGTGGAGCGGGCCGACGGCGCCGAGCGCCGCGCCGACCGGGACGACGAGCAGCCCGAGCACCTGCACCGCGAGCACTCCGGCGAGGGCTCGTCCCGTGGTGAGCCGCTGCCGCAGGCCCCGCGCCCACCAGGGCGAGGTGAGCATCGGCAGCCCTACCGCGCCACCGACCAGTCCGGTGGTCCACGCGGATCCGGTCTCGGCGAGCGCGACGAGAGGCAGCGCGACGGCGGTGGCACGCTGCCCTAACCAGGTCACGAAGGTGGTGGTCAGCATGGCGGCGATGGCGTGGCGTGGGTTCACGGTTTCGATCCTGTGGTTCCGGCGGCTCGCCCGGTAGCTGGCGAAACGGCATGCCAGCTCATAATCTGTGCCTATGAGCTCCCTACCCACGGTCGATGATCTGCGGCTCGTCGAGGCGCTGGCCCGGCACGGCTCCGTGGGCGCGGCGGGCCGCGAGATGCGGATCAGCCAGCCGGCGGCGAGCAACCGGCTGGCGGCGCTGGAGCGGCGGATCGGCGAGCAACTCTTCGAGCGGGACACCACCGGGGCGCGACCGACCCCGGCCGGGCGGGCGCTGGCGGCGGAGGCGGCCCACGTGCTCGGCCACCTGGAGGCGATCTTCGACCGGACCCGGGCGGCCGCCCGCGGCGAGGTGCTGAGTGTCGGCACCTTTTCGAGCCTGGCCGCGTTGCTGTTCCCCGCCCTGGTCGAGCTGCTCGGCGAGGTGACCCTGCAGCAGGTCACCGACCACGGCGACCGGCTGGTCGAGTGGGTCGGCGAGGGCTCGCTGGACGCCGCCTTCGTCACCGTCGCCAACCAGCTGCGGCTGCCGGCCACGGCCACCGCGACACCCGTCGCCGGCGACCGGCTCGCCGTGCTCACCCCGCCGGGGGTACGGCTCGGCACCGGGCGCCGGCCGTTCGCCGGCCTCGACGTGGTGGCCCACACGTACGACCCGTCGGCCGACGCGCTGCACCGGCGGCTCTCCGCGCTGGGCGCTCGGCCCAGGCCGGCGGCCACGGGCGAGACGGCGGTACGGATGGGCCGGCTGCTCGACTGCCCGGTGGTCCTGCCGCGCGGGCTCGCCCTCGCCTACGCGGCCCCGGACGAGCACGTCTCGGCGGCGCCGGTGCCGGGGCGCTTCACCCTCTTCCTGGTCACCCGGCGACCCACGCCGTCCACTCTGGCGACGGTGGTGGACGGGCTGGCCGACCGGCTCGGCCTGGAACGGGCGGGACGGACCTAGCGTAGGTCGACGGTCACGGCCTGGGCAGGTCCGCGCACAGCTTCCTCGGGAAGGCCGGCTCCACGGTGAGCACCCTTCCGCAGCCGGCCTCCGTCGAACTGGCGATCGTGGCCCACCCCTGCTGGCCGGCCCAACGGAGGAAGTAGCGGCGCACGTTGACCGACGGGTTGCAGCCCGGCCGTGCCTCGGCACCGCACGGCACCGGATCGAACGGCACCGTCATGACCAGCCACGTGCCGTCGCAGCCCTCGGGCGAGCCGACGGAGTGCCGGGACACGTCCATGCCTCGAACCGCGACATCGATCCAGGCGCGGGCACAGTGGTCCGCCGGCATCGGGTCGCAGCCGAACGTCGGGTCGCAGCGGCGGTAGTTCTCTCCGTCGCGTTTCCACGGCTCCTGGTTGAGCACGACGATCCGGCCGTCGATCGGCCCGGGCGCGGTCAGTGTCACCTCGCCCGGCGTGTGCGTGGGGCAGGCCCCGACCACCCCCGACAGCCGCGAGTCCTGCACCACATTGGCGTAGATGAGGTTGTTCTCCTCCACGAAGTAGGTGATGCGCGGATCGCGGGAGCAACCATCGGCGTCACCGAGCAGCGCCAGAGTGAGCACGAGCGAGCGCGGGTCGTCGCTGACGCGTACCGTGGTGACGTCGGCCTGGTAGGTGCCCCAGCTGGAGTCCTCGGCGGAGCCGGCCGGCGAGGACGCGTCGCCCGGCTTGGCGCAGCTCAGGAGGGCGGCCAGGCACAGCAGGGCGGTGACGAGTCGACGCATGGCAATGAGTATGGCCGGCAGGCGCCCCTGCACATCCGTACGGATACTCAGTCCGGGTGTCTCAGACGCCGACCCGCTGCTCGGGGATGCAGAGGCCGTAGAGGGCCATCAGTTCGGGGCTGTCGATCCGGCTGCCGTCGGCCACCGAGTCGCAGGAGATGTCGACAATCATGTCCTTGTGCGCCAGCAGGTACGGCCGGGCCCCCACGTCGGCGCTGGCCAGGGTCGCGATCCCCGACCAGTGCCGGCGCCCGAACAGCATCGGGTAGCCGCGCAGCCCGTCGTAGGTGGCGCAGACCAGCACATCCGGGTACGGCAGGGCGGTCACCCGCCGGACCGCGGCGGTGGTGAGCCCAGGCATGTCCACCGGCACCACCACGACCGCCTCGATCCCCTCGTCGGTCAGCGCGGCCAGCCCGGCCCGGATCGAGGAGCCCACCCCGGTCCCCCAGGCCCGGTTGACCACCACGGTGGCCGAGGTCAGGTCCGTCGTCTCGCGGACCTGGTCGGCCGCCGCGCCCAGCACGACCACGACCTGCTCGCAGCCCGCCTCGCGCATCGTGTCGATCAGCTGGCTCACCAGGGGTTTCTCCCCTTGGTGCAGCAACGCCTCGGGTCCGCCGATCCGACGGCCCCCTCCAGCGGCGATGATCATTCCTGCGATCCGGTTCAGCTGTGCCCCCTCGACCAGGGGGACGGACCGGGGCAGCCGCACCCGGTCCGTCCCGTCGTACGCACACCGGACCAACGAGCGCCGCGCGAGACAAGTAGCGGGCGAAAGGGAAAAATCGTGCAGACGCCGCCGGCCGGGCCGGGCCGCCCTCAGCTCGCGGCGGCCACCGCGACCGGCGTCGCCTCCCGGGGCGGGTGCGGCAGCAGGCTGCGGAGATCACCGCCGGTGCCGGCGAGGAAACCGGCCGCCGTCGCCGAGTAGATCGACATCAGCATCGCCGGCTGGAACGGCAGCAGACCATCGGCGCCGGCCAACTCGGCTCGGCGTCGCGCCAGCGGCACAGGCCGGTAGGGCACACCCAACCGCGCGGCGACGTCACCGGCGGTCACGGCCACCGGACCGACCAGCTCGTACGTGCGGGCCCGATGCGCGGTTGGCTGGGCCGCCACCTCGACGGCGACGTCGGCGAGGTCTTGGCGCGCCACCGCAGCCAGCCCGCCCGCGCCGAACGGCGCGGTGACCACCCCGTCCACCGGGGCCGCCAGCTGACCCAGCAGCTCCGCGTACAGCCCGTTGCGCAGGATCGTCCAGGACAGCGAGCTGTCCCGCAGGCGCCGCTCGGTCCACCGGTGGGCGAGCGCGAAGGCCAGATGGTCACCGGCGGCGGTGAGGCTGGTGTAGATGACATGCTCGACGCCCTGCTCCTCGGCGGCGCGGATGACCCTGTCGTGCCGGGCGATGACCAGATCGTCCTCGCCGTAACCGGCCGAGACCAGCACCAGAGTGCGCACCCCAGCGAAGCGCAGAGTCGCCGGGTCGTCGAAGTCGACACACCGCCCCAACGCACCGAACTGCTCTGGAGTACGAGTGCCGGCCAAGGGAGCGAGGCCCCGCTCCGCCAGCCCGGCGTGGACAAGGGAACCCAGGTGCCCAGAAGCACCGGTGACGAGCAGCATGGATGAGCGTCCCTGATCAGCTTAGTGATCCTGAGTCGGATTGGGTTTCCGGGATCGTTTCCCACCGTGGTGGGGTCGCGTGGGCGTGGAAGTGGAATCCCGCGCCCAGAGCGGCTCCTCGCGGCCGATGGCCGGTGGTGGGTGTGCTGGTCGTGTTCACGCCCTGGTGTCGGTGGGCTGCGCGGGGCAGCCTCCGGTCCGTTGGTGCGTGTCCCTCCGGACGCTTTCCCGCCCGGCCGTGGGGTCGGGTGGGGGAGGGTGCCCTACGTCGCCTGGGCGCGGGGCGTGGTGGCTTGCGCCGGGTCGGGCCGGTCTTCGACCGGTCCCCCCGGTGGCTTGTCGTGATGACCGCTGCCGCTTCGAGTTTGTCGACCACGGCGCGGATGACCATGTGCCCGCTGGTCTTGTCGATGACGGTCTTGGCCTGATGGGTCAGGCCGCGGGCGGCGATCCGCCGCCATGCCCCGTGGTCGCGGTCGCCCTGCCAACGGCAGGACTGGTGGGGACAGATCGCCCACTTCCAGCCCGCCACGGTCGGCTTGTCAGGGGCCTTGCAATGCCGTAGCGGGGTCAGGCACTGGGGGCAGTGCTTGGAGGTGTTCCGGGCGGGGACGGTGACCACGGCGATACCCGCCTCGGCGGCGAGGTGCCGCATCCGGTCGACGATCTGCCCGCGCACCTGCTGCGACAGACGGGTATTCAGGGTGGCGCCCATGCCCCGGGCTCCCAACGACCGCAGATCTTCGACGTAGATGACGGTCGCCCTGGCGGCGATCGCCTGGTCCACGGCCCACCTGGCGGCGGCCCACGCGAGCGCGGCGTTCAGGTTTGTTCGGCGGGCGGAGACGTGGCGGATCTCGTCGCGCAGCACCTCGTGCTTGCCGACGAGTTGATGCTGCTCGTCACGGCCGGTGAGGCGTTGGTAGTGGTCGGCTTTGGCGTGCAGCCGCTCACTGTGACGGCGCAGGCGGTGCTGTTTGGCGAGGATGCCGGCGGCGCGGAACTGGCCACCGGCCCCCAACGCCGTGATCTGCCCGTCCTCGTGGAGTCGCAGGGCTCCCGCGCTGAGGAGGGTGTTCAGGCCCCAGTCCACGCCGACCGCGACCGTGTGGCCGGTGCGCCGGGCCTTCGGGACGGCGTGCGTGTATGCCAGGTCGGCGTGCACCTGCCGGCCGGCGACGCGCAGGGTGGGCAGGTGCACCACCGCGTCCGTGGGGACCGTGGGCGGCAGC
>NZ_JBUEGB010000133.1:0-8507 GCF_054963695.1 Micromonospora sp. RTBAU3-60
CGCGTCGCGGACGGTTTCCTTCCACGCATTCGCCAACACACCAAACCGGGCGTGTGTGCCGTCGGCCAACCACCGGTCCCGCACCTGCCGATCCCGCAACCCCGACCCCACGCCGGCGATCGAGCCGTAACGCTGCCACACCTCACTACGCACCCGACCCAACCGGCGCGCCTGCTCCACCAGGGCGCCGTACTTGCCCGGATTCAGTCGGGCCGAGTAGGCGATCCGGGTGACCTTCACCGGCCACCCTCCATGGCCAAGTCCGCCCTCTTCAACTCCTTCTCGTAGCGGCGCAGACCGTCCAGCCGGCCCGAGAAGGAGTTGACGACCGCCAGGAGGTCCTCGACCAGCTCCTGCCGTGGGGACAGCGACTCCTGGTTGACGACGACGATCTCGCAGCCGCCACGCGCCGCCAGATGCTCCACCAGGTCGAAGCCGAACCGGGCCAACCGGTCGGTGTGGGCCACCACCAGCGTGGCGACCTCACCCCGGTCCACCGCATCCATCAACGCCAGGAACTTCTCCCGGCGAAGGTTCACCCCGCCGCCGACCTCGCTGACCCACTCGTCCACGGCCAGACCGCGAGCCAGGCAGAACTGTTGCATCGCCGCCACCTGCGAGGCCAAGTCGGCCTTCTGGCCCGGCGACGAGACCCGGCAGTACACCACAACCTTCCGCCGGTCCGCGTCGAAACCCGGCTGCAGCACCCTGCGCACATCAGAATCGTCAAAATACCGCTGACCCGACGGCAGACGACGGGCGTTGATCCGACCCTCCGCCTCCCACCGACGCACCGTGCTCACCGAACGGCCCACCCGCTTGGCAAACTCGCCGATCCGATAGACGCTCCCCACGACAGTCGATTATGGACAGCTCTAGAAAGGAAAGCAACCACTAGTCGCTGCTCCCCGGACACACTCGCGGGGTTGGCGCGGCCCGCCTTGCTGCCAGTCCGGGCCGGACCGCTCGTCCGGGGCTTCCCCCCTTCGGCCCCGGACGTCGCGCGAACCGGCGCCGCCCGGCACCCGACGCCTCGAGGGCGGCGGACGCCGGGCTGTCGGCGGTGGCTCAGGGACAGCGGATCACCTGGCCGGCGTACGTCAGCCCGCCGCCGAACCCGAGCAGCAGCACCGGGGCGCCGCTGGGCACCTCCCGCCGCTCCACCAGCTTCGCCAGGGCGATCGGGGTGCTGGCCGACGAGGTGTTCCCGGACGACACGATGTCCCGGGCGATCACGGCCTGGTCGGCCCCGAGGTCCCGGGCGATCGCGTTGATGATGCGCAGGTTCGCCTGGTGCGGCACGAATCCCGCCAGCTCCGCCGGTTTGACGCCGGCCCGCAGGCAGGCCTCCTCGGCGATCGGCGCGAGCGCGGTGGTGGCCCAGTGGAACACGGTCGGGCCGTCCTGCTCGATCCGCGCCGAGCGGCCCTCGATCCGGATCGCCGGGCCGCGCTGGGCCGACCCGCCCCACACCACCGGGCCGACGCCCGGGTCGTCGTCCCCGACCAGCACCGCGGCGCCGGCGCCGTCGCCGAACAGGATGCAGGTGCTGCGGTCCTGCCAGTCGATGTAGTCGGTGAGCCGTTCCGCCCCGATCACCACCGCCGTCCGGGCGGCGCCGGCCCGGATCGCGTGGTCGGCGGTGGCCAGCGCGTACGAGAAGCCGGAGCAGGCGGTGTTGATGTCGTACGCCGCCTGCCCGGCCATCTCCAGGCTCGCCGCGACCCGGCTCGCCACGTTGGGCACCCGGTCGATGGACGTGCAGGTGGCGACGACCACCAGGTCCACGTCGGCGGGCTGGACGCCGGCTGCGCCGAGCGCCTTGCCGGCGGCGGCGGCCGCCATGTCGGCCACCGACTGGTCCTCGGCAATGTGTCGCTGCTGGATGCCGACCCGACTGCGGATCCACGCGTCGTCGGTGTCGACCAGTTCGGTGAGCTGCTCGTTGGTGAGTACCCGCGGCGGTTGGTAGTACCCGAGCCCGGCGATGCGGGATCCCTGCCAGGTGCGCACTGTCGTCTCCTCCCCTCGCCCGGTCAGCCGCAGCCGCCGGGCTCGTCGTGGTCGAACGAGCCGACCGTCGCGAGCGCCGCCACCGGGAGGCTCGCCAGCAGGTCGGCCGACTCGACCGCCGGGCCGGCCCCGCGCAGCGCCCGCACCGCCGCCTCGACGTCGGCGATCCGGTCCACGCCCCAGTACCGCTGGCGGTCGACGATGAACAGCGGGATGCCGAACACCTCGTCGTGGTGCGCGCTGACCAGCGCCGCGACGCCCAGGTCGCGGATCCGGTCGTCGTCCACGGCGGCCATCAGCTCGGCGCCGGGCAGCCCGGCCGCGTCGCAGGCGGCCCGCAGTACCGCCGGGTCGCTGATGTTGTCGCCCCGGTCCCAGCGGGCCTCGGTGACGACCTGGTAGAACTGCCGCGCACAGCCGAGTTCGCGGGCGCGCAGCCAGCCCAGCGCGGACGGCTCCCACCAGGGCGCGACGTCGACCGGCCAGACCAGGCGGTAGCCGAAGCCGGCGGCGAGCCGCTTGGTGTCGTGCAGGATGTACAGGTGCTTGGCCTTGCTCATCACGGTGTAGTGGAAGTCGGCACCGTGCGCGTCGAGTCCGGCCCGGGTCCGGTCGTCGGGGTCCCAGAAGGGCACGTACTCGAACAGGTCCGCGAAGTCCGGTACGCGCTCCTCCAGCTGCCGCAGCGCCATCCAGCTGAACGGGCTCTGGAACGAGAAGTACACCCTGGGCCGGCCGGTCACGGCGCGCTCCACAGCAGCGCGGCCTGCGTCCGCGGGTCCATGACGGCGACCTGACCGGCGTCCGGGCCGCTGGCCACCCCGTACCCGTGGGTGATCGACCCGGTGGCGGTGTGCACGATCCGGCCGTCGCGGACCACGTAGCAGTCCATCCGGCCGCTGAACATGACGTCCTTGACGATGTCGTCGACGGTGAAGACGGTGTGCAGCTCCTCCTCCAGGTGCGCGTCGGCGAGCAGCCGCACCTGGGACCGCGTGACGGCGGGGATCCAGTTGCGTTCGGTGAGCATCCGCCGGATCGAGATGCCCCGGTCGGCGAGGTAGCGGTGCACCACCTCCTCCAGGTCGCGCACGTACCCGGAGTGCTGGATCCGGTCGGAGAACTGGCAGTGCGGGTACGGGATGGTCTCGCTCCAGCGGAAGCCCGGCCGGAAGGCCGCGGGCGGCTCGGCCGGCGGTCGCAGCGCGGCGAGGCCGGGCACCACCCGGCCGGCCAGCGCGGCGGGCAGGTCGCCGGTGATCCCGGTCGGCGCGACGAACGCGACCCGGACCTTGCCCTTGAGCACGGGTACCGGCTGCCCGTCCCGCTCGACGGTCAGCGTGACGGCGAAGGTGTCCTCGGCGTCGTTGCCGCCCGGCGCGGGCGTCGCCTCGGCGTGCACCTCGTCGTCGACGAAGACCGGGCCGGGCAGCCGGACCGAGTGTTCCACGATGGACAGCTGGACGCCGGCCTCGTGGAACAGCTGGCCGGGGCCGGTGCCGCGATCGCGGTAGTGCTGCAGCACCGCGTCCTCGGCCAGGTACACGAACTGTTTGAAGCCGACCCAGGTGCCGATGTTGGCACCCTCGTACCGCGGCCGGCCGCGATACGTCGTCGGGTGGGCGTCGAGCAGGACGGTCATGCGGAAACCTCCAGGGTCGGACCGGCCGGCGACAGTGCCGGCACGACGCGGTCGAGGAACTCGGCACACTCGGCGGCCACCTCGGTCGCCTGCGTGATGTGACAGAAGTGGCCGTAGTGCGGGCGGATGCGGACCTCCGCCGCGGGCAGCACGGCGAGCGAGTTGGCCCGCACCCCGGCCAGCCGCTGGTCCGCCCGCCCGGCCAGGACCAGGATCGGGGTGTGGACCTGCCCCAGTGCGGGCCGCGGCGTGGCGAGCAGCCGGTCGAGCACCAGGTCGGCGGCGCCGTCCGGCACCCGTTGCAGGGCCTTGTCCACCATCGCGGCCAGCAGGTCGTCGGCGACGTGGGCGGCGCGCGGGCCAAGCCGGGCCCGCAACCCGTCGGCCACCACCTGCCGGATCGCCGCCCGGGTGCGGGCGATCAGCACCGGATGCGAGGCCCGGTCGGCGGGGCGGACCAGGGGCGCGAGCAGGACGGCGGCGGAGACCGCCGCCGCCGGCCCGGTGGCCAGGTGGTCCAGGACGGCGTTGGCGCCGAAGGAGTGGCCGAGCAGCACGTCGACGGGTTCGGGCACGGCCGCCAGGGCCCGCCGCAGCCACGCGGCGGGTCCGGCCGAGTCCACCAGGGACCGGCCCGGGTCACCGCTCCACGGGGCGTCCACGGCGTAGCAGCGGTATCCGGGGCCGAGCCGCGCGGCCAGGTCCTGCCAGGTGGTCCCGTTGTCGGCCAGGCCGTGCACCGCCGCGACCACCCGGGGCCGCCCGGGTGGCGGGGCGGCACCGGAGGCGAGCAGCCGCCAGGTCATGTCCGGTCCCCGTCGCGGCACAGCCGCGCGGTGGCGAACCCGTCGCCGGCCGAGCCGCAGGTCAGCACCGCCTCGGCGGCGTCCTCGACGCCGGCCGGTCGGGCGGCCGGGTCGGTCAGCCACCGGGCGGCGAGCGCGGTCTGCAGCACCCCGGCCGCACCGTATCCGCCGCCGACCAGGGCGGCCAGGTCCGGGCCGTCGCCGGATCCGCTGCCGCAGGCCAGCCGGATGGTCCGCGGCCCGCCGGCCGGGACCGGCTCCGGGGCGCGGTGCCGGCGTACGGAGTGCAGCCGGACCCCGCCCGACCCTTCGGCGGGGGCCAGCACCACGCAGGCGGCCATCCCCTGCGGCGGCCCCGGCGGGGTCCCGCCGGCGGCGCGCAGCCCGGCCGCGATCTCGTCGGCCGGTTCGGCGCCCACCACGACGGCGCGGTGCGCCCGGCCGCTGCGCACCAGCAGGGCGCCGAGCCGCACCGCGTCGAGCCCGCCGGTCGCGCCGGAGCAGACCATCAGGTTGGGGCCGGTGAAGCCGTACCGGATGGCGATGCTGCTGGCGATGATGTTGCTCGACGCGTTCGGCGCCTGCATGGGGCTCACCCCGCGCAGGCCGCCCGCGCGTACCTGGTCGACGATGTCGCAGACGGTGGCGACGTTGCCGAGGTTGGAGCTGACCACCACGGCGGTCCCGGCGGCGTCCGGCACCGGCCCGGTCGGCCGGCCGGGCGGCAGGCCCAGGGCCCGGTGCACGGCGCACATGGCGAGCCGCACCGCCGGCTCCTTGAACAGCAGACCCTTGCGGCCGAGCAGGGTGTGCGCCGCGTCGGGGCCGCAGTCGGGCTCGGTGGCCGAGGCGATCAGCCGGTCGGGCGCGATCCCCGGCACGTGTACCGCCGCGGCCGCGACCAGCACCCGGTCACCGCTCATGCCGCACCTCCACCAGGCAGACGGCGTTCACGCCGCCGAATCCGAACGCGTTGACCTGGGCGATCCGGGCGTCGGTGCCGGCCGGCCCGCCGACCACCAGCCGCAGCGGGGCCGCCTCGGGGATCGGCGTACGCAGTCCGACCACCGGCGGCACCTGGCCGTGGCGCAGCGCCTCGACGGCGACCAGCAGGCTCATCAGCCCGGCGCTGCCGGAGGTGTGCCCGATCGCGCCCTTGATCCCGGTGACCAGCGGTCCGGGGCGGGCGTCGGCGAACAGCCCGGCCAGCACGCCGGCCTCGGTCGGGTCGTTCAGCGCGGTGCCGGTGCCGTGCGCCAGCACCAGCCCGACGTCGGCCGGGTGCAGCCCGGCCCGCCGGTAGGCGTCGGCCATCGCGGCGCGCAGGCCGTCCGGGTCGGGCGCGGTCTCGTGGTACGCGTCGCACGACATGCCCACCCCGCGCAGCCACACCGCGGCGTCGTCGTCCGGGGCCCGCTGCACCACGACGGCCACCGCGCCGTCGCCGAGCAGCACCCCCTTGCGGTCGGCGTCGAACGGCCGTACCGCGTCGCTGGACTCGTCACCGACCCGCCCGATCATCGCGAGCATGCTCTCGGTCATCGCGTCCGCGCCGCAGGCCAGCACCGCGTCCGCCTCGCCGAGCTGGAGCAGGTCGGCGGCGAGCGCGAGCGCGTGCGACGAGGCCGAGCAGGCGTTGGAGACGGTGACGACGTCCTCGACGCCGGGCAGCGCGGCGCGTACCGCGGCCCCGAAGTGCAGCGCGTCCAGGTCCACCGGCTGCCCGTCGGCCCGCCACCGTTCCACCGCCCGCAGCTCGCGCAGCCCGGTGCCGACCAGCACGACGACCCGCTGCCGGGCGCAGTCGAGGCCGGCCTCCCGGGCCGCCGCCGCCACGCACTCGGCCAGCCAGGCGCTGGCCCGGTACGGGCGCTCCGGGCCGGCCGCGTCGACGTGGTAGCCGTGGCGGACGTTGACCCCGGCCGGGGCGACGTACCGCAGCGGCTGCCGGCCGGACTCCCCGGCCAGCAGCGCCTTGTACGTCTCGACGCTGTCGCCGAGGCTGCTGCGCATGGCGCTACCGGTGATCGCGAACCGCACGCCCGGCTCCCTTCAGGACGGCGGCGCCAACGGCGCCGTCGACGGTGCTGGCGACGATCAGCGACAGGCACCCGTCGTGCTCCGGCGCGCCCCGATGGTGGGCCAGCACCGCGGCGACCTGGAGCGCGCCGGCGGCGGTCGGGCAGTTGCCAGCGAGGTCGCTGATCGCCACCCGGTCGGCGTCCGGACCGACCACCTCGTCGAGCGCCCGCTCCTCGGCGGCGGCCCCGGAGGTGACCACGGTGGCCAGGTCCTCGGCGGCGACGCCGGCCTGCGCCAGCACCCGGCGCACCCGGTCGGCGAGCGCCACGGCGAGGTCACCGCGGCCGCCGGTGTGGCCGAGGTCGACCGCGATGATCTCGGCGACCGGGTCGCGGCCGGCGGCGCGCATGGCGGCCGCGTCCTCGACCACGAAGACCGCCCCGCCCTCGCCGCCGACGGTGGTCGGCGCGGCGGCGGTGGCGTGCTCGGCCCACGCCATCTGCGGGGTGTACTCCTCCACCGCGCCGACCAGCAGCGCCTGCGCGCGACCGCGCCGCAGCACCGTCATCGCGTAGCGGAGCCCGGCCAGGGTCGCCATCCCGCCGCCGGCGAGGGTGGTGTTCACCCCGCGCAACTGGTGCCAGATGGCCGCCTGACCGGCCGCGCAGTTGAGCACGGTGTTGGGGAACAGGATCGGGTTGACCAGGTAGGGCTTCTCCTGCACCAGGGTGTCCCGGCTGTAGTCGCTGGTCGACTGGAGACTGCCCACGCTGGTGCCGAGCACGACGCCGACCCGGTCCCGATTGTCGTCGCCGACCACGAGGTCGCTGTCGGCCAGCGCCTGGCCGCAGGCCAGCACCGCGAAGGCGGTCCGCCGGTCGAGGAAACTGGTGCCCTTGCGGCCCAGGTGGTCGCGCGCCCGGAACCCGGCCAGGCCGTACGCCCGCGGGTCCGGCACCGGCTCCTCGGTCAGCGCGGCCGCGTCGACCGCGCCGTCCCGCCCGGTACGCAGCCCGGCGGTGAACTCGTCGGCGCCCAGCCCGTACGGGGAGAGCACCCCCCACCCAGAGACGCCGAGCGCGAAGGCCCCGGTACGCGAATCGGTGGTCACGGTCATCGGAATTGCGGCGTGGAAACCCGGCCGTTTACGGCCGGGAGGAAACGCCGCTCCCTCCCCTCGGTGATCGTCTTATATGGACGGTTGGTAGAATGTGAGGCATGGGTGAGGTGGTGAAGCGGGCTTACAAGTACCGCTTCTACCCGTCTCCTGAACAGGCCGAACAGTTGAACCGCACCTTCGGGTGCGTGCGTCTGGTGTACAACCGGGCGCTTGAGGCCCGCACGCGGGCATGGGCGGTCGACCGTCAGCGCACCACCTACGTTCAGTCGTCGGCGTGGCTGACAGGGTGGAAACGCACCGAGGACTTGGCGTTCCTCAACGAGGTCAGCTCTGTGCCGTTGCAGCAGACGCTGCGCCATCTTCAGGCGGGGTTCGCGGCGTTCTGGGACAAACGGTCCCGGTACCCGCGGTTCAAGTCCAAGCGCAAATCCAGGGCGTCGGCCGAATACACGCGCTCCGCGTTCCGGTGGCGTGACGGTCAGCTCACCCTGGCGAAGATGACCGCCCCGCTGCACATCGTGTGGTCTCGGCCGCTGCCCGAAGGGGCGCAAGCCTCCACGGTCACCGTGTCCCGGGACGCTGCCGGACGCTGGTTCGTCTCCATCCTGGTCGAGGACCAGACGGTGCAGCCGCTGCCGCCGGTCACGCCCGTGGTTGGTGTGGACGCGGGCATCACCAGTCTGCTCACCCTGTCCCACCCGATGCCCGGGGTGAGCGACGAGCAGGGCAAGGTGGCCAACCCGCGGTACGGGCAGGCCGACCGGCGCAAGCTCGCCACAGCGCAGCGGAACCTGGCCCGCAAACAGAAAGACTCCGCGAACCGGGCCAAGGCCCGACTGAAGGTGGCCCGCATTCACGCCCGGATCGCCGACCGGCGTCGGGACCATCTGCACCAGCTGACCAC
>NZ_JBUEGB010000134.1:0-8482 GCF_054963695.1 Micromonospora sp. RTBAU3-60
GTCCGTCACCACCGAATGTGAGACAGGGCCGTTATTTGTACAGTCCCTCGCTAAGCTGATCAGGGACGCTGTCGCGACCGGCAACGCGCGGCGCGCACGGACGGCGGCAGATGAGCACGGCGCGTCGGCCCAGGCCGATTGCCGAGCTGATCTCATGGACGAGCCGGGCCAAGATTTGTTGTTGCCGTGGTTCGCGCTAAACGAGTGCGGCCAGCCCGGCCATGTTGGGCGGAGCCGACCCGCCGCCGGAGTGAGGGCTGTTCTGCACTTCCAGGAGTGAACCAGCCAGCTGTTCATCTCGACAGCGTGGCGGAACTGGCCGGTAAGCTACAGCGGCACGGTCGTCGCCGCAGTCGTCAAAGCCGGCGCGATTCTCGTTCGCCATCACCTTTAATCGCGCCGTCACCGCCGCGATCGCCACCATCGATAACGGTGCAGCACCAGGGGATTCGATAGTGTCACTATGGGTGAGCCGCGTCTTGGCAGCCCAGGGCGAAGGTGGAGGTGGAGGTGCCTGCACGAGCCGAACGACGCCAATGGGCATCGGTGGGTCAGCCGGCGATGACACCGGCGCTGGTTGGCCGGGACGACGCAATCGGCAAGGTACAGGGCTCCCTGGCCCGAGGCTCAGCGCTCGTGATCGTGGAAGGCGAGGCCGGGATAGGCAAGACTCGCCTGCTGCGCGAGGCTTTGGCAAGGCTCGCCGACCGACCGTCATCGCCTGATCGGGTGTTGCTCGCGACCTGCCCTCCGGTGCTTGAGCCGTCCCCGCTGGGGGTGATTGTGGCCGGCATCCGGCGGCTGGCAACCGATCTTGGCGGAGTCGGCATGACTGCATTGGGCGGCGCCTTGCGGCCACTCTTCCCAGAGTGGGCGGACGATCTCCCGCCCGCGCTGGAGGCGCTGGACGACCCGAGTGCGGTCCGGTACCGGTTGTTCCGCGCGCTCTCGGAGTTGGTCGAACGTCTTGGTGTCGACGTCGTCGTCGTCGAGGACGTCCACTGGGCCGACTCCGCCACGCTGGACTGGCTGCTGACGTTGTGCGCCGAGGAACGCGAACTTTCGATCGTGGTCTCCTTCCGGCCGTGGGAGGTACCGACGGAGTCACTGCTACCGCGGCTCACCGCACGGTCTCCCGCCGGCATGTCCCGGGTCCGCATCGAGCTGAAGCCGTTGGATGTCGAGCAGATCCGGCAGCTCGTGGCCTCGGTCTACGCCACCGACGATGTCTCCGAGCAGTTCGCGGAGTTTCTGCACGACGCGACCGACGGCATCCCCCTCGTGGCGGAGGAGTACCTGCTGCTCCTGGAGGACCGCAGGGACATCCTCCGTGAGAATGGTCGATGGACCCGCCGCACACTCGCCGAACTCGACCTCCCGGCGACGGTTCGCGAGTCGGTCCTGGAACGGGTACATCGGCTCGATGGGGACACCCGGCGGCTGCTCGACGCGGTGAGCATCCTCGCCGAGCCCGCCGGCGAGTCGCTTCTCGCCGCGGTTGCCGACTTGGACTCCGACGCCGTACGGCGTGGGCTCGCCGTCGCACTCACCTCCGGCCTGCTGCGGGAACGCTCGCCCGGTCGCTTCACCTTCCGGCACGTCCTCGACGCGCAGGCGATCAGCGAAGCGATGCCGGTCTCCGAGCGGCGCCGGCTGCATCGGCGGGCCGCGCAGGCGCTGCGGCTCGACGACCACCCGTCGGTGGCGCGGCTCGCTCACCACTTCCGCGAGGCCGGTGACGACGAGCAGTGGTGCAGCTACGCCACGGCGAGCGCCGCGCTCGCCCTGGAGTCCGGTGACGACCGCAGCGCCGTGGAGACCCTCCTGCAGATCATGTGCTCCACCGAGCACCCGAGCGACCGGCGGGTCCGGCTGGCACACCAGCTGGGCCGGGCCGCGTTCTTCGGCGCGGCCGCGCTCGGTGATCTCGCCGTGCAGGTGGTCCGGGTCCTCGGCCAAGTGCTGGACTCCGGTGACATCGACGAGAGCGATCGGGGCGAGCTGCGGTTGCTGCTCGGCCGGATGTTGTGGGCGGTCGGTGAGAGGTCCGCCGCGTTCGGGCAGTGGGAGGCGGCGGTTGGCGAGCTCGGCCGATCCCCGGAGCTGGCGATCCGGGCCATGGCCAACATGGCGCTTCCGCTGATACCGGACTGGCCGGCGACCAGGCACCGGTACTGGCTGGACCGGGCCGGTGAGCTGCTCGACCAGGTCACCCCGCGGGCCCAGCACGCCGTCCTGAACATGCGGCTGACCGCGCTGCTCCTGCTCGGCGACGACGAAGGCTGGGAGGTGCTCGGCGCCCTGCCCGACGCGCCGTCAGCCCAAGCGGGCGAGCGGAACATCGCCCGCGCGCTGGTGAACGCGGTCTGGGTGATGCTGACCTGGGGTCGATTCGACGACGCGCGCGGGCACCTGGCCACGGCCCTCCGACACATCGAGTCCGCCGAGTACCGGCGGATCGCCTACGAGGCGCGGGCCGCGCAGGACCGCCTCGACTGGTACACCGGAAACTGGTCCGGGCTCGCCACACGGGTGGCGGAGCTGGCCGGCAACGAGGACATCGACCCGCACAGCCTGCTGCATGCCCAGCAGGTGCGTGGCCTGCTCGACCTCGCCGTTGGTGCCCGCTCGGCGGTCCAGCGTGAGGTCGCCGCGGAACAGGTTCGGCTCGGTGTCACGGACCCGGAGGCGGTCGCCGTACCAGCGGCGCTGGCGCGGCTCTGCCTGGCCGACGGGGACCCGGCCGAGGCGCTCGCGGTCACGGGTCCGGTGGTGAACATGATCGCGCACAAGGGCGTGTGGCTGTGGGTCACCGACATCGCACCAGTACACATGGACGCGCTGCTCGGTGCCGGCAGGGTGGCGGACGCCCGAAGGTTCGTCGCCACGTTCGCCGAGGAGCTCGCCGGGCGACGTATCCCGGCCGCCGCGGCTGCACTCGTGACTTGCCGAGGAATTGTGACCGCGGCCGGGGAGGATCCGCGCCGGGCCGCCGATCTGTTCGGGGAGGCGGCGTGCCTGTGGGCGGCGCTGCCCCGGCCCTATGACGAGCTGCTCAGCCGAGAGCGGCAGGGCCGGGCCCTGCTTGCCGCCCACGAGCGGGACACCGCGCTGATGCTGCTCAACGACACCCAACAGCGCCTGCACGCCCTGGGCGCCCGGTGGGACGCGGACCGGGTGGCTCAACTGCTGCGGGAGCACGGGCTGGAGGTCGCGCGGGCCTGGCGCGGCGGGCGGCGCGGGTACGGCGACCAGCTGTCCCCACGTGAACTGGACGTGCTCCGCCTGGTCGCCAGGGGGATGACCAACCGGCAGACCGCCGCGGCCTTGTTCCTGTCGCCGCGCACCGTCGAGAGCCACGTCAAGTCCGCGATGCGCAAGCTCGAGGTAGCGTCGCGGACCGCGCTCGCCATCGCCGCGGTCGAAGCCGGCTTCCTCTCGCCCACCGCGGAGCGACCCGCCGACGGCGGATGAATTCTCCGTAGTCTGCACGGTCGCTACTGGTCACCACGCTCTGCATGCTGGCGCTGTGGCAGAAGAACCAGTGGAAACGCACGATGCCGCGGAGCTGGCACCCCACGTGCCGGCTGATCCGACGAGCCTGACCGGCGCTCGTGCACCTGACCAAAACGACGAGCATCCGGTTCGACGGAACGACCCTGACAAGCCCGGCAAGGCGAGTGGAAAGCATTACGAACCACTGTGACCGGCTTGCTGGGCAGCGCCCGCGGGACACGCCTACCGCGCCTCGGTGCGCGTGGAGTAACCCGATTCCCCCTCGAGTGAGAGCGAGACAGAACGATGAGAATCCGACGATGGACGGTGTTCGCCAGCGCGGTCGCTGTGCTGGCGGCCGTCTCACCGACCACATCAGCGGCAGCGTACGAAGCCGACGTGACGGATACCCGGGTCGACCGGGCGGTGGCCGACAAGCTCGGCGACCGGGCGGCGACCGATTTCTGGGTCGTCTTCGACACCCGGGCCGATCTGAGCGGCGCCAGCAAGATCAAAGACTGGGGTGCGCGTGGCCGGTACGTGTACGACCGGCTGGTAAAGACCACACGAGCCAGCCAGGCTGCGCTCGCCGCGGATCTGACCGCGCGAAGCGTCAAGTTCGAGCAGTTCTGGATCGCGAACCGGATTCTGGTACGGGGCGGTGACCGGCAGGCCCTGAACGTCGCGCTCGCGCTGGACGGCGTGGTGGAGATCCAGGCGGACGTGCCGATCGCGTTGCCGCGCCCGATCAAGGCGACGGAACATACCGGACCGCAATCCAGCACCGTGGAGTGGGGTGTCAGCAACATCCGGGCGGATCGGGTCTGGAACGACCTGGGCGTCCGGGGCGACGGCATCGTGGTCGGAAACATCGACTCCGGGGTCCAGTTCACCCACCCGGCACTGGTCAACCAGTACCGCGGAAACCGGGGCGACGGCACGTTCGACCACAACTACCAGTGGTGGGACCCGTCCAACGTGTGTCCCGCCGACGAGCCATGCGACAACAGCGGCCACGGCACGCACACGATGGGAACCATGGTGGGAGCCGACGGCGCCGGAAACCAAATCGGCGTGGCGCCGGGAGCGCGCTGGATCGCGGCCAAGGGGTGCGAGACCAATAGCTGTTCTTTGAACGCACTGCTGTCCGCCGGCCAGTTCATGCTCGCGCCGACCGACCTCGCCGGCGACAACCCCCGCCCGGATCTGCGGCCGCACGTGGTGAACAACTCCTGGGGCGGTTCCGGCGGGCGGGACTTCTACGACGCGATGGTGTCCGCCTGGGCGGCGGCCGGCATGTTCCCGGTGTTCTCCAACGGCAACAGCGGCCCGGCTTGCGAGACGGCCGAATCCCCCGGTGATGCGCCGAAGGCGTACAGCGTCGGGGCCTACGACAGCAACAACACGATCGCCAGGTTCTCCAGCCGGGGCTCCGGCCGCGACGACGAGATCAAACCCAACATCTCCGCCCCCGGGGTCGCCGTCCGCTCCAGCGTGCCGGGCGACGGGTACGCGAGCTACAGCGGCACGTCGATGGCGGCGCCGCACTTGGCCGGCGTGGTGGCGCTGCTATGGTCGGCCTCCGGTGGCCTGGTCGGCGATCTCACCAGCACCCGGGATGCTCTCGACGTCACGGCGATCGACACCGAGGATCTGAGCTGCGGTGGTACGCCGGGGAACAACAACGTGTACGGCCAAGGTCGGTTGGACGCGCTCGGAGCCACCCTCAGGGTGGCCGGCGACGCCGGCATCAGCGGACGGATCACGGACGCCGCCACCAGCACACCGATCGCCGATGCCCAGGTGAAGGTCCTCGACGGCGATGTGCCGTTCGCGATCGGCACCGGCACCGACGGCCGGTACCGGATCAACCTGCTGCCTGGCAGCTACGACGTGCAGGTGTCGCGGTTCGGGTACGAGCCGTTGACCATTTCGGGTGTCACGCTGCAAAAGGGTGCGACCACCACCGTGAACGCCACGTTGAAGCCGCTGCCCACCGGGACCATCACCGGCAGGGTCACGCTCGACAAGGGCGGCCGCGGCGTTCCCGGTGCCATCATCAGCGCCGGGAACGTCCCGCTGACGACCACGGGTGCGGACGGCACGTTCAGCGTCGCCGCGCCTGTCGGCACCCACGAGGTGACCGCGTCGCACGAGATGTTCGCCTCCGCCAGTCCGAGCAACGTCCAGGTCGAGAAGGGCGGCTCGGTGGCAGTGGACTTCGTACTGCGCTGCGGTGAGCGTTGCAACATCGACGCCTTGTGGACGGACCGCTACGACGGTTCGGACAGTGGCAGCGACATCGCGCGCGAGATGCAGATCAGCCCGGACGGTCGGACGATGTACCTGACCGGGGAGAGCCCGGGAGACGGCACCGGCATCGACATGGTCACCATCGCCTTCGACACGGCCACCGGGAAGCGGCGCTGGGAGACCCGCTTCGACGGTGGGGTGAAGCGCCGCGACGCTGGCTACGGCCTCGTGGTCAGCCCCGACGGCGCGACCGTCTACGTGGCCGGCCCGAGCACGGCCACTGGTACCAGCACGGGCTACGCGATCCTGGCGTACGACGCGGCCAGCGGGTCCCAGCAGTGGGTGGCACGCTACAAAGGCCCCGGCACCGGCGACGACTCCGCGCTCGCACTCGACGTCAGTCCGGACGGTTCCGCCGTCTTCGTGACCGGCCTCAGCGACGACGTGTGGAACGACTACGCGACAGTCGCCTACCGGGCCGCGACCGGCGAACAACTGTGGCTGGCGCGCTACGACGGGCCGGGGAAACTCACCGACACCGCGGTGGCGTTGCGCGTCGCCCCGGACGGCGCCACGGTCCATGTCACGGGTTACAGCCGGCCAGCTACCGGGGTACCGAACGACTCCGACTACGCGACCATCACGTACGAGGCCGCCACCGGCAAGCAACTCTGGATCGCCCGGTACAGCGGGCCGAAGGCCGGCGGGGGTGACCTCGCGCAGGACCTCCAGGTGAGTCCGGACTCCTCGAAGGTCTTCGTCACCGGCTACAGCCCGGGCGCGAACGGCACCGACTACGCGACCATCGCCTATGACCGCACCACCGGCGCCCAACTGTGGCTCGCACGCTACGACGGCCCCGCCCACGGCGCGGACTACGCCTTCGCCCTCGACATCCATCCCGACGGTTCGGCCGTCTACGTGACCGGCCGCAGCGCCGGAGTCGGCAGTGAAGACGACTTTACGACGGTGGCCTACGATGCCGCGACCGGGAACCAGCGGTGGACACAGCGCTACGACGGTCCTGCCGGCGGCGTCGACATCGCGCAGGCGGTGGCGGTCAGTCCCGACGGTTCCTCCGTCTTCGTCTCCGGCCACAGCATGGGTGTGGGCACCAACGCCGACTACGCCACCATCGGATACAACACGGCCACCGGCGCTGAGCTGTGGCAGGCCCGGTACAACGGGCCACGCGACAACTTCGACAGCGCGAACGCGCTGCGGGTGAGCCCCGACTCCACCCGCGTCTACGTCACCGGCTTCAGCTTCGGCGTCGGTACGAACCGCGACTACGCGACCCTTGCGTACGACGCCAAGGCCAGCCCGAACCGCGCGGTGTTCGTGCCATGGGGTCTGCAGGTCCAGCCAGATCTGGCGACGAACTCGGACCGGGTCGGCGTCAGCGCCAACGTGACCAACGTGGGGGCGGCTGGCGGCAGCTACAACGCCTCACTGACGGCGAACGGGAAGGTCATCGCCACGACGAAGGTCACTTTGGAGCCGGCCGCCGCCAGCCGGGTGGACTGGTCGACGAAGCTGGATGAGCCCGGCCGGTACGAGCTCAGCGTCGGCCACGTCACCGCCCCGCTCCGGGTGGTCGGATGCGACCGCACGATCACCGGTACGCACCATGGCAAGCTGACGGTGACCACGGGGGTGACCTGCCTGGCCAAGGGTGCCCAGGTGCTCGGTCCGGTGGACGTACGGGCCGGCGCCGGGCTGGTTTCCACCGGCGCGACGGTGAACGGCACGATCTCAGCCGTCGACGCGGCGGTCGTCGTGCTGCGGGACAGCGGGGTCACCGGACCGATAACGGTCACCGCCACCGGTGGTCTGGTGCTCTCCGGCAATCAGGTTGCCGGCAACGTCGGGCTGCACGACAACACCGCTGACGGCTCCACGCTCGTGGTAGCGGGCAACCGGATCGCCGGCAATGTGTCCTGCACCGGCAACGCGCCAGCACCCGTCAACCAGGGTGCGTCGAACGAGGTGACCGGCCGCGCGACCGGTCAGTGTGCTGAACTCTAGGGCTCTACCAACTCAGCAGGACGCTGCACCGCCTCTGACCTGCAGCAACGAAAGCCGCAGGTGGAGGCGGTGCAGTTGAGCGGCGTTGCGTGCTGTTGAATGCAGTTCAGCGTTCAGCCCGTCGTACAGGGCACCGTGACCCCGGCGATGCTCCGCCGTTAACGTGAGGTCGACCAGGCTGTGTACCGGCCCGTCGGCGCACAGGACCGCGTCGGTCAGCTCGAACAACGCGTCCGCCCGGCGCACCAAGCACTGGTAAAAGTCCCGGCGGATGCGCGCCAGCACTGCCGCTGAATCACTCACGGGCGTGTCGGGTAACACCAGCCCCGCTACGTAGTCCACAATCGTGGCCACGGCCACCGTCCTTGTTCTTCACGTCCTTGCCAGGGAACCGAAGGATCATCAGACGGTGGCCGGCTTCCGTCTCCACGGCACACCGAATCCACAAAGGACGATCACGGCCGCCGAGACATCAGGGTTAAAGGACAAGTTAAGCGAGTGTTTCGGCCGGTGGCTGAGGCCCTTGTGGATGGACCGGCGCCCCGGCCGTCGTCTCCCGGATCCGGCGTCGGCCGGGCCGACTATCCGGGGAAGGAGAGCGCGGGACGGAGGAGTTTCAGGTCCACCGCATCAGCCATCGCCTGGTAGCCGGCGTCGCTCGGGTGCAGATGGTCGCCCGAGTCGTACGCCGGGAGGAGCCGCAGCA
>NZ_JBUEGB010000135.1:0-8040 GCF_054963695.1 Micromonospora sp. RTBAU3-60
CGGGTGGTGAGCTTGTGCAGGCCGTCACGGCGCAGGTTCGCCACCCGCGCATGCGCCCGGGCCACCTGCTGGCGGGCCCGTTCCCACCGCTGTGACGGCTGCTGGCCGGTACGCCGGTCCGGGCCGACGCGCCGGGACATCTGCCGGGCAAGGCGGCGCATCCGCTGGGCCGCCTCGTCCAGGTGCCTGGGGTTCGGCACGAGTTTGCCGGTGGACAAGACCGCCAGGTGGGTGATCCCCACATCCACGCCGACCACCGCCCGCGGGCGCGTCGGGGTGCGTTCGGCCCGCTCGACCTCAACGCAGAACGCGACATGCCACCGCCCGCCGTCACGGCGCACGGTCGCGGACAGGATCCGGGCCGTGCCCGCCTCGACACGGCGGGCGAGCTTGCGCGTCGACTCGTGGGTGCTCAGCCGGCCCAGCCGGGGCAGCACGACATGCTTGCGGTCCGGCTCCACCCGGATCGCACCGGTGGTAAACCGGACGCTGGGGGTGGCGCGACGGCGGGACTTGAACCGCGGAAATCCCACGCGCCGACCGGCGCGCTTGCCTGCCCGCGAGTCGGACCAGTTCTTCAAGCCGCGCGCCAGGTTGTCCAGGCCGGTGTTGTACGCCTCCTTGGAGCACTCAGCCCACCACGGCGCCACATCCGCCTTCGCCGCGTTCCACGCCTTGCGCAACGCGGCGAGATTCCACCCGACGGCCGGAGTCAGCAGTTCCTCCGGCGTGCCGTAGGTGCGTTCGGCGGCGCGCTGATCCATGACCGCCTTCACCCGGGCCAGGCCCCAGTTGTACGCCACCCTGGCCGCGCCCGCATGCGCCAGCACCGCCCGCTCCTGACACGGCGTCAAGTCCAGAGCGAACCGGTACGCCTGTAACACCTTCACGACGGCGGGTCCTGTGTGGTGACAACCTCGACCGCCCGGCGCACCCGATCCGCCCCAGCCCGACGGCCGTACAGACGCGCGCACAACGAGGTCAAAATCTCCGTGACGTCCCGAACCAGGTCGTCGTCAACCTCCGCCGGGTCGACCACCAACAACTTGCGCCCCTGCGCGGTCAACGCCGCCTCGACATACTCGGCACCGAAGCGGGCGAACCTGTCACGGTGTTCCACCACAATGGTCGTGACCGCCGGGTCTCGCAGCAGGGCGAGGAACTTCCTGCGCTGCCCATTCAGTACGGATCCGACCTCCGTCACCACCTGCGACACCGGCAGGTTCCGCCCGGTCACCCACGTCACGACCCGAGCGACCTGCCGGTCAAGCTCAGCACGCTGATCGGCGGACGAGACCCGGGCATACACCACCACCCGCCCGACGCCAGCCGAGACAGCAGGTAGCGGCTCACCCACCATGATGAGCCGACCCAGCCGGTAAGTAGGAACAGGCAACGTCCCAGCCGCGTACTGCCGCCGCGCCGTGACGTACGCGATGCCCTGAGACGCCGCCCACTCCTTCAAATTCACCCGATCACCATAGCGCGCGCAAGAACACTAAGGACTACTCGTTTGCGAGCAGTTGTTAACCCTCGCGAGCCGGGCCTGAGTGCTCAGTCGTCAACGGGGTGGCGGTCACTGGAATCGCCGACGTCTGCTCGCGCATGACATAGAGGGCCCTCTCCACGTCCACGAGCAGGGTGCCGTGTGGACCGTAGATGACAGCGGTGACGTCGTAGCGATACTGATGGAACGTCCGCTTCGCCTCCACGTTGCGCTCGTTGACCTCGCTCATCTCGGCCGCGTGGGCTTCGCCGTCCTCGCGATCGACACCGAGGCCGTCACCGTTCCAGCCGAGCTTCTTGATGCTGCCGGCGGGAGCGCCACCCTGCGGGCCGAACGAGAACTCCCAGCCCGAGGACGAGTCGCCCTTGTTGATCGGGCCCGCCTCGTTCTGCTGGTATCGCCGGGCCTTCTGCTCGAAGGCCAGCGGTCGGCCATCCTTGTCGACATAGATCTCGGCCCGCCGGATGTTCAGGCCGAGAGTGATGCCGGTGCCTGGAACCTGGTAGCGGTGTTCGAGCAGTGGCTCGAGGCGAGGTCGCAGCATCATCTCGGATGCGTGGTGCGCCATCAAGCGGTCGAAATCGCTGCCATCGTGCACGCCCGGCACTCTCCAGGCGCCGTCGGTGCTCAGGTCCAAGCCCTGACGCAGCCGCGGCGGTTGGGTGGTCAGCGCCGCCCAGCGTTCGAATTCCCGGGCCGCCCGGTTCAGCCGCCACGGATGGACGTTGCGGTCATTGATCAGGGCGTTGTTCAACGGAGGCGGGGTGGGGCCGGACCCCACCCATCGAGGTACCGGCCGGCCGGCGCCGGTCAGGGCCGGGGCCGGACCCAGCCCCTGCCAACTCCCCGGCTGTTCGGCCGTCGGCCGGGTCAGGTATCGCGGCACGATGAGCCGGACGTCCCCAGCGACTTGAATCTGCTCCTGCCAGCCGATCCCGGGGAGGTTGTGCCAGAGGTCGCGGACCGACCGTTCCAGGTGCGGCTGCCAGAGGCCGGCGAGCCAGGCGCCGCCGAACAGCACGTTGCGCGCTGAATCAAGCATGAACGTGACCGCTTGGGGCAGCTCCGTGGTCAGCGTCATCTCGATGGCGAAGTCCAACGGGTACTCGAACTCATGCGACTTCTTGGGTCCGGTCCGGAAGATGTCCTTGGACTCGGACTGCATGCCGCGTTCACTGGACTCCGAGCTCTCCTGCCCGTAGTCAGCATGCCCGCCGAGGACCCTGCCCTGATCGTTCCACGCGCCACGGCCGGAGAAGGTGACCTCCCCACCCCACGACCATCCGGAGGTGTCCGTGTTGGACTGGGCGTCGTGCGTCTCGCCACGCAGGGTGAGGCTGACCTGCTCTCGCGGGCGGTCGCTGGACGGCGCGGCGGACGGGGTGGCGCTGACCCGCACCCACAGGTATTGCGTGGTGTGGTAGGGCGTGGGCACGGGGAACCAGCCGTACACGCCCTGGCCGGACAATGGAAGGTACTGCGGCTCCAGGTTGCGGGAGGAGAATCGCTTCATCAGCGCGCGCCGCAGGTGGTCGGGGATACCCTCGCCGGAGGCGAACAGGCCACGCTGCCGCAACCGTTGCAGGATCGTGTCCAGCACGGCGTTGGCCCGCAACCGCTCGGGGTGCCCCACGGCGGGCAACAGCTCAGGGTCGATGATCTCGCGCGATGACGCCGAGTCCGGCGTCGGTGTCCGGGGACGGTCCAGCCCCAGATCCTCGGCCGCACGATCGGTCGCCAGGAGATCCACCGCGTCGTCGACGTCCAGATAGACGGGAGCGGTGGCCGTGGTCTCGCCGTCCTTGGTGCGCAGGGCGGTGACCTCGAAGACCACCCGGCCGTGATAGGCGTGGACGGCGTCGTTGTAGGTGGCCCGGGTGATGTCGATGGCGCCGTAGTCCTTGCCGTCCGAGCCGCCGAACGAAACCCCACCCTCGACGTAGAGGCCGCCGCCGACACGGCCGCGCTCGTGGGCCTTGTCCGAGTCGCCGCTGTCCGAGTCGCCTTTCTTCGTGGTCGTTGCGTGGTTGAGATACTGGCCCCCGACACCGGCCTTGCCGCCGAAGCTGAGCTCGTTGCTCGTCCCGGCAGCGTGACTGATCGCCGATTGCCGGTACTGCTCGAGTTCGACACCGTTCGCGCTGTCGATGCCGTCGCTGCTGTACTGGTATGCCAGACCCGCCGCGAAGAACCGCTCCCGGACCCGGATGACCTGCTGGTATCCGTCGTGGCCGGGCAGTTGCAGCTCCCACCCGTGCTCCTCGACCGCTTCCGGGAACCCACCGGCCAGTTCCGTGCTGGCCCCGAGATCGAAGATCGCGTCGGGCCAGTTCATCGGCTCGTTGAACCACTCGTTGGAGAGGCCGTTCAACTGCTGGTACAGCCGCGCCGCGGTGGCCGGCAGCTCGGGTACGTGCCGGAAGGCCGCATACAACCCGGCGCTGCCCTGGACGTCCAACGGCAGGTGCGGCGGTTGGTCAGCCGGCGCCCACGCGGCCTCGGGTCGCGGGTTCGGGCGGGTCACGCCCGCGCCGTCGAGCTGCGCCGGCGTAATGGCCCGCTCCTCGCCGGTGCGCGGATCACGCGGCACATGCTCGACCGGTACCGCGATGTGGGTCGCCACCTCGCCGCCGCTTTCAGCACCGATCAACCAGGTCTCGCGGGGTCCCCAGCCGCTGTCTGTCTGCTCGCGGATCATGACCTCGAACACCGTGCGGTAGCGATGGTCGACGACGTGTCCGTCGGTCTCGGTCCGGCGGTACTCCTGTACCACCTGGCTGAGCTCGTGCTCGTTTGCTCGCGCGTGCTTTGCCGTGACGCCGAGCCGCGGGAAGAACACCCTCCCCTGGTGTTCCGTCCCGCTCTCCGGCGCCTGCTCGTTCTGGTCGGACTGCTGGGTACTGCCCGACACCCGGCCACCCCACCGGCCGCTGAGGCTGCCCTCGGTCGACCGGGAACCCGACGTGGTGGCTCCGGTCAACGCGCGGGCATTGACCGTCATCGGGTATTCCGGACTGTCCAGCAGTTCCCTCCGGTGTTCGGTCACCATGACCTGGTACCGCTTGCGGCCGACCCGCACGGTGAACTTCTTTCCGGCCTGCGTCCGCGTCGGATCGGCCTCCATGGCGGCCCGACCCACCTTCGCCAGGATGGTGCGGCGCGCCACGGCGCCGATATCAACGCGCCCCGACTTCTGTCGCAGCACCGACTGCACCAGGTCGGCGACCTGTTCTGCCCCGGGCATGTTCGCCGCGATCCCCAGACCCTGGCCGCGCCGCATGGCCAGCGCCAGCGGCTCCCGGGGGGCCGGGCCGGCGAGGGGCACGTAGGAATGCCGCGCCTGCGGCGCCCAGGGCAGCGGCGGCGACAACCAGTTGCCGATGTCGCCTGCCGGTGCCGGAGCCGGTGGGGGGGCCGCGACGGCCGGCGTGATCAGCGCCCGCGGTCGCCCGGTGCCCGGCCCACCGAATTCAGGGGTGAAGACCGTCCCGAAGACGCTGCGCTCGAACTGCTGCGCCTCGCTCAACGGCACGCCCAGCTCCCCGGCCACCTGCCGGGTCACCGGTACCACCGAGGAATCGCCATACGTAGTCAACGTGACGTCGAACACCACCCGGTAACGAGCCTGGTCTTCCTTGCGGTTCAGCACCGTGTGGTTCAGGACCTTGCCGCCCACCTCCAGCGCGGACTCGCGTTCGGACTCGCCGCCGAAGCCGAACGAGAAGGCGCCGGTCGTCCTGCCGGCCGCCTCCTCCCGGCCACTCGGGTCGGTCGCCGCGTGGGTCAGTCCGAGAAGCGCCGCGTCCGCCGCAAGGCCGGTGCCGCTCGTACCCGACACCTCCTCCCCGGAGGTCGCGATCACCCCGAGGTCGTCCCGTACCGTGACGCCCTCGGTGATCTCCACCAGCTGCAACTCCCGTATGACCGCCCTCGTGGCGACGTAGCCGCGGAACCTGCCGACCGTGAGCCGCTCGTCGATCGTGTCCGTCATGTCCCCGTTCGACAGCATCCACCGGCTACGGTTGCGGGTCGTCCGCTCGTTGAGCAGTTGGCGGGTGACCTTCGCGGCGACGCCAGCCGCGGTGTCGGCCGGCAGGGCGGCCGCCAGTACCTGGTGCCAGCCGGTCACGAGTGGGGTCAGGTCGATCGCGTTGAGCACGTCGCGGGCCTGCGGCGTCGACCGCGCCGGCGGCTCGGGCGGCGACGGCGCGAGCTGAGCTGCCCGGTTCGGCGCAGCGCTGCCGTTGGCGTACAGGGTCGGCAGGGAGATGTCGAGGAGGCCGGTCTCGGCCGGCATTGACGGCCGTCCCCACTCGACGCCGTTCACGAAGACCTGGAACGACACCCCGCTGGTGAACGACGTCGACGCGGTCACGAACATCTTCCGGCCCCAGATGACCCGGGTCTCCTGGGACATCGCGTGTTGGCGATCGCCCTTGATCGACAGCGTGGGGAGTCCCGCGATCAACCTGGACGCGCGCCCGGTCGAGATGTCGAAGGTTTCCTCCAGCCCTCCGTCGGACTTCCGTCCGCTGGACACGGACGTGTCGTTGCCGACCTTGGTCGAACCGAAGGAGACTCCGAACACCCGCGGGCCGCCGGCATTGCCGGCGGGCGCCGGTCGCGGATCGTGCGGCACGGGACGGATCCACACCAGCCGGCCGCCCGCACTGAGCGTCTCTCCAGTGAACAGCGCCTGCTCCCAGCGCTCACGGTGTTCCTCGACGGCACGGGGGTCCCGCTGATCCGGCGTTGTCAGCAGCGTGTGCAGCGCCGCCGACACCCGCGAGCGGATGCCCGCCTCCTGGGTGGCGGTGCCCAGATCCAGCCGGTCGGTCGTGCCCATTTCGATGTCGTCGGCTCCCCCGGTGGGCCACCCTGACGGCAGGTCGTCCATCAACTGTGCAACGGTCTCCGTCACCTGCTGCGGCGTCAGGTGCCGCACCGCCGAGACGCTCAGCTCACCGAGGGCACCGTCGGCGAAGTACCACGGCGTCGCCGGCTCAGGCTCCCTGGCCTTCCCCTTGGCCGCCGCCCCAGTTGCGTTGGCCTGATCCCGCTCCTCGACCGCACGCTCCCAGACCGTACGCGCATCGGACGCCGCATTCCGGGCGCGGTCGAGCCGCCCCTGGGAGCGTGCGACGTTCCGCTCCAACCGGGTCCGTTCCGCCGTACGCGCCGCCGCGTCGACCGCGTCCGCCAGCTCGGCCTGACGCCACGTCTCCGCCTGCCGCTCCGCGTCGGCGTCCCGCCGCTCCGCCTCGACCCGCTCACGTTCATCCTCGACCGCACGCAGGTCGGCCCGCTGCCACTCGTCCTCCTGCCGCCGCGCGTCCTCGTCCGCCCGTACCCGATCGACCTCCGCCAGTTCGGCTTCCCGCCGGCCCTCCTCCCACCGCCGCTGCGCCTGCTCGGCCAACTGGTCGTCGGCGCGCTGCTCGTCCTGCCGAATCTTCGCCGCCTCCGCGGCCAGCTCGCGCTCCCGGGTGCGCCACTGTGCTGCCGCAGCGGCCGGCCGTTGCTGCTCCCGCTCCGCAGCCAGGTGCTCCTGCCCGGGGTCCTGATCCGCCAGCCGTCGCTGCGCCTCATCCGCCGCGGCCCGCGCCTCCTGCTCCTGGCGCCGTTGCTCCTGCCGGTCAGCCTCCGCCTGCGCGGCATCGCGCACCGCGTTCCGGACCGCCAGCGCCCGCTGTACGCCCTGCCACGTGTCCCACCGCTCCTGCTCGTCTCTCCGGGCCTGTTCGCGTGCCGCCGCCCGCTCGCGGGCCTCCTGACTCGCCACCAGACGCTGCGCCGCCCGCGTGGCTGCCTCCTGCCGGGCCACCTCCCGCTCGCCGGCCCGCTGGGCCGCGAGCTGCTCGGCAGCCTCCCGCGCCGCGTCCCGCTGCCGGATCCGCTCCGCCGCGCGGTCCGCCGCCGCTGCCCCGCCGGCCTGCAACGCCTGCAGGCCGTCCGTCCACTGCTGTACCGCCGTCCGCCAGTCCGCCTCCCGGGTGGCGGCGTCCTGCTCCAGCGCCTGTCGCCTCCGGTCAGCCACCCGCACGGCCCGCTCCAGCAACTGGTGCCCGCGCCGCTCCGCTGTTCCGCGCTGCCGTTCCAGCTCAGCAACCCGGTCCTGGGCCCTGGTGAGCCGCTCCCACGCCGCACGCTCCACCGCTTGCGCCTCATTACCACTGGCAGGCGTCTCATCGCCGCTGGTCGGGGTCTCATCGGCGCTGGTCGGGGTCTGCGTCACGCGCGCCGGTGGCACGGCCGCGCGGGCGTCGACCTGGCGCGCCAGGGCCTCCCGAGCGGTGGACAGCTCGCTCCGCGCTGCGGCGAGGTCACTCTCGACGGCAGCGGTCGTGTCCCGGATGCTGGCCAGTTCCCGGGTCAGCCGTTCGACCTCCGGCGGGTTCCCGACCGGCGTCGTTTCCACGTCGCCGCCCTTGCCGTCAATGCTGCTGCCCGTCGCGGGTGACGCGGGGCCGCTACCCCCGTCCACAGGGGCCAGATCCACGGCGTCGACCGAGCCATCCACGGAGCCGGCTTGG
>NZ_JBUEGB010000136.1:0-7917 GCF_054963695.1 Micromonospora sp. RTBAU3-60
AGGTCAGGCGGGAAAGCGTCCGGAGGGACACGCACCAACGGACCGGATGAGGCTGCCCCGCGCAGCCCACCGACACCAGAGCGTGAACACGACCAGCACACCCACCCCCGGCCACCAGCCACGAGGAGCCGCCCTGGGCGCAGGATTCCACTTCCACGCCCACGCGACCCCACCACGGTGGGAAACGATCCCGGAAACCCCATCCGACTCAGGATCACTAAGCTGATCAGGGACGCTGCCGATCGGCGTGCCGGCACCGACCGGGGTGCCTGCCAGGAGGCGGGGGTCCACGGGGTTCGTAGGTGGTGCGTAGCCCGACGGTGACCACGGGGCGTCCGGCCACCGGGCCCGCGAAGAGCACGATCCCGGCGCCGGCGGCGCGGACCTCGACGCCGGGGGCGGCGGCCAGGTCGACGCCGCGGTGGCCGGGTAGCCACGGCTGCGGCGGCGGGTCGAACCGGCGTACCGGTCGGGGGGTGCCGGCGAGCGGCCAGCCGAATCGCGCGACGCCGGATGGGCGGGGTGACGCCGGGTCGGCCGGCGGCCGAGGATCCCCGGCAGGGACGGTGGGCGGCAGCGGTCGGGGCGCCGCCCGGTCGGACGGTGGGGCGAACGCGGCCCCGGCGGAGGCCATGGCTAGCCGGGGCCCGGCGGGGAGCGGGACGACCAGCAGCAGGAGTCCGAGGGCCGTGGTGGCCCGGCGCAGCAGGTTCGGCACCTTCGCCACTCTGCCGTCGCAAGTGGGTCGCCGCGACCGGCGGGCGCGGTGACTGTGGACGATGGGTGAGCTGTGGATGGCCCCCGTGCGCGGGACGGATCTGGTAAGCGGCGGCCCCTATGCTGGCCGCGTGACGAAGGACTGGTACGCCTGGCACGCCGACTACGACCAGCCCGGCTCGGCGCTGTCCCGACGTCTCGCCGAGCTGCGGGGCCGGATCCGGGACGCGCTGGACGTCGCACCGGCCGGTCCGCTGCGGGTGATCAGCCTCTGCGCCGGCCAGGGGCGGGACCTGATTCCGGTGCTCGCCGCCCATCCCCGGCGGGAGGACGTCACCGCCCGGCTGGTCGAGCTGGATCCGCGCAACGTCGCGGTGGCCCGGGCGGCCGTCGCCGAGGCCGGCCTCACCGGGGTGGAGGTGGTGGCGGGCGACGCGGCGCTGACCGACCGGTACGCGGACCTCGTCCCGGCCGACCTCGTGCTGGTCTGTGGGGTGTTCGGCAACATCGTCGACGCCGACGTCCGGGCCACGGTGCGGCACTGCGCCGCGCTCTGCGCCACCGGTGGCACGGTCTTCTGGACCCGGCACCGCCGGGAGCCGGATCTGGTGCCCACCATCTGCGACTGGTTCGCCGAGGCGGGGTTCACTCCGGTCGCGGTGAGCCGCCCCGCCGACGGGGTGGGGGTGGGCGTGCACCGGTTCACCGGTACGCCCCGTTCGCTGGCGGCCGGCGTGCGGATGTTCGAGTTCGTCGGCCACGACCGGCGTGAGCCGTCCCTGGCCGACCCGAGGGAGCCGAGATGACCACTGTGGACGACGTCAGCCGCCCCTCCCGGGTGGCCGAGCCGGGCGAGGCGATCAGCGCCGAGGAACTCCAACTGGCCGCGCGTAACCACGGGATCCCGCTGGAGGCGCTCCGCTACGACGTGACTCCGGCCGGCTTGCACTACCTGCTCATCCACTACGACATCCCGGATGTGGACCCGGTGGCGCACACGCTGACCGTCGACGGCGCGGTGCGGCAACCGCTCGCCCTGGACCTGGCCGCGCTGCGGGAGCGGCCCCGGGTCACCCACCGGGTCACCCTGGAGTGCGCCGGCAATGGGCGGGCGTTGCTGCACCCGCGACCGGTCAGCCAACCGTGGCTGGTGGAGGCGGTGGGCAACGCGGAGTGGACCGGTACGCCGCTGGCGCCGCTGCTGCGCGAGGCCGGGCTCGCCGCCGACGCGGTGGACGTGGTGTTCACCGGGGCGGACCACGGCGTGGAGCGCGGTGTCGAGCAGGACTACCAGCGGGCGCTGCCGGTCGCGGACGCGCTGCGCGAGGAGGTGCTGCTCGCGTACGAGATGAACGGTGCTCCCCTGCTGCCCCAGCACGGTGCGCCGCTGCGGCTGATCGTGCCCGGCTGGTACGGCATGGCGCACGTGAAGTGGCTGCGGAACGTGCGGGTGGTGACGGAGCCGTTCGACGGTTACCAGAACGCCGTGGCGTATCGGCTGCGGCAGGACGCCGACGACCCGGGCGTGCCGGTGACCCGGATCGAGCCCCGGGCCCTGGTCCGCCCGCCGGGCTTCCCGGACTTCATGTCGCGCACCCGGGTGCTGCGGCCGGGTCCGTGCACGGTGGACGGTCGGGCCTGGTCGGGCCACGCCCCGGTCACGGCGGTGGAGGTGACCTTCGACGGCGGTACGACGTGGGTGCCGGCGACCCTGGACGGGCCGACCGGGGGTGCGTGGGCGTGGCGACGCTGGCACGTCGAGTGGCACCCGACGCCGGGGCGCTACGCGCTGGGCGCGCGGGCGACCGACGCCTCCGGGCGCACTCAGCCGGTGGAGCAGCCGTGGAACCGGGGTGGTTTCGCCAACAACCTGGTGCAGCGGGTCGAGGTGATGGTGCTGGCGGAGTGATCCGCCGTGGTGGCGGGCGGCGCGTCGGCCCGCCCGCCGGGGTCAGCCGCCGAATCCGGAGTCTGCGGGAAGCGAGATGTCGGGCTTTTCGAGCTCTTCCACATTGACGTCCTTGAACGTCATCACCCGGACATTCTTGACGAATCGCGCAGGGCGGTACATGTCCCACACCCAGGCGTCGTGCATCTCCACCTCGAAGTAGACCTCACCGTCCGAGTTGCGGACGTGCAGGTCGACCTGGTTGGCCAGGTAGAAGCGGCGCTCGGTCTCCACCACGTAGGAGAACTGGCGGACAATGTCGCGGTACTCCCGGTAGAGCTGCAGCTCCATCTCGGTCTCGTACTTCTCGAGATCTTCCGCGCTCATCGCACTCCGCCTTCCATGACCACATCTTCCCCCACCGGCGCCGGAGGTCGCGCCCGCTCGCCCAACGCCACGCCGACGGTACCCCCTGGCGCGCCGGAGCGCTCCATCGGCTCGTCCGGGCCCCCGCCGGGCACCTCCGCCGGATCACCGAAGAGCGCCGCGATCGGGCCGCCGACGAGCGCCTCGCCGGGGCTATCGGCAGCCGGCCGCCGGGAGCGGGGCGGCTGCCCGTCCCGGCCCGAGACGGCCGCCACGTTCACGTACGAGAAGCGGTGCTCCCGGCACGGCCCGAGCTCCCGCAGCGCAGCGGTGTGCTCGGGGGTGATGTAGCCCTTGTGCTCGGCGAAGCCGTAGCCCGGGTACCGCTCGTCCAGCTCGACCATGATCCGGTCCCGGGTGACCTTGGCCAGCACGCTCGCCGCCGCCACGCAGGCGGCCACCCGGTCCCCCTTCCAGACCGCCAGCCCCGGCACGTCCAGCCCGTCGACGCCGAACCCGTCGGTCAGCACGTACTCCGGGCGGGTGGTGAGCGAGGCCAGCGCCCGGCGCATCGCGGCCAGGTTGCACACGTGCAGCCCACGCGCGTCGACCTCGTCGGCCGGGATGACCACCACCGCGTACGCGAGGGCCCGCGCCACCACCTCGTCGTAGATCCGCTCCCGGCTGGCGGGGGTGAGCAGCTTGGAGTCGGCCAGCCCGTCGATCTCGCCGCGCCGCCCCTCGGGCAGCACCGCGGCGGCGGCCACCAGGGGGCCGGCGCAGGCGCCGCGGCCGGCCTCGTCGGCGCCGGCCACGTGCCGGAAGCCTCGCCGTTGCAGGGCCCGTTCGAGGGCGTAGAGGCCGCCGTCGCGGCGAACCACCGTGCGCGGGGGCGTCAGCACGACCCACCTCCGGCGGCGGGCCGGTGCTCGGCCAGCGCGGCGGCGAGCCGGTCCGGCAGGTCCGGCGGGTAGCAGCGCTCGGTCGTGGCGGACAGCTCCGCCAGCGACCACCAGCGGTGGCCGGAGACGCTGGCCCGCTCGACCTCGTTGAAGCCCGCCGTGTCGACCTCCCAGGCGGGCACCCGGACCAGGAAGAACTCCTGCTGCTGGCGATACCAGACGCCGTCGAACGGGAACTCGACCGTCTCCGACCAGACCGGCGCGCCCAGCTCGGCCGGGGTGAGTCGCAGCCCGGTCTCCTCGGCCAGTTCCCGGGCCGCGCCCGCGGCCGGGCTCTCCCCCGGGTCCAGCCCCCCGCCGGGGGTGAACCAGTAGGCGTGCCCCGGTCGGCCCGGGTCGGTGCCGGCGAACAGCAGCACCCGGTCGGACGCGTCGACGAGCAGCACCCGGGCGGCGCGACGGGGGGTGTAGACGGTCACCGCCCAAGCCTGCCAGACGCGTCCGACGAACGCCCACGCCCTCCGGGGTCAGGGATTGGGAATCCCGTCGAACTGCTTCGGCACGGTGAGCCAGGTCGCCCGGCTGACCGGCCAGAAGATCGTGAAGGCACGGCCGACCACCCGGTCCTCGGGGATGGTGGCCTCGTTGATGTCCTCGCCCGACTGCTGCCAGTGCTCCAGCGAGTCGCCGGAGGCCTCCCGGTGGTCACCCATCACCCAGAGCCGGCCGTCCGGCACGGTGATGTCGAAGTCCTGGTCGGCGGGCTTGTTGCCGGGGAAGATGTACGGCTCGTCGAGCGGCTTGCCGTTGATCACCAGCCGCTCGTTGCCGCCGCTGCGGTCGCAGCAGATCACGTGGTCGCCGCCGACGCCGATCACCCGCTTGATGAAGTCCTCGCCTTGCGGGTTGCCGCTCCAGTCGGTGGGCGCCTTGAAGACGATCACCTCGCCCCGGTGGGGTGAGCGGAAATCGTAGACCAGCTTGTTGACCAGCACCCGATCGTCGATCTTGAGGGTGTTCTCCATGGACGGGGACGGGATGAAGAAGGTCTGCAGCACGAAGGCCCGTACCAGCACTGCGACCAGGATCGCCACGCCCAGGAGGATGGGCAGCTCCTTCCAGAAGGAGCTGCGCGGCTTTTCGGTCTGCTCGTCAATCACGGGAGGAGCCTACGTCCCCGGGCGCGACGCAGTCGCCCTGAACTCGCGAGAACGGAGAGCGCGGCCGTGACCGGGAGGATCAGGACGACACCCCCTACCGGGTCGGGATCGACCCGCACCGGTCCGGCCGGCGCGGCGTTGGGTCGCGGCAGGTCGGCGAAGGTCTGCGGGACCGGCAGGGTGGTCCACCGCTGCGACGGCCACACGATCATGAAGGCGCGGCCCACCACGTTGTCGATCGGCACCGGGCCCTGGCACCGGGCGTCCTGGGAGACCAGTCGGTGGTCGCCCATCACGAAGATCTGCCCCGGGGGTACGACCACCTCGGTGAACTGCCGGGAGCGGCACTCCTTCGGGTTCGGCGGCAGCTCGGCCGGGGAGTCCTCCGACACGTACGCCCGCTCGTCCAGCGGCACTCCGTTGACCACGACCCGGCCGTTGTCGCAGCACCAGATCCGGTCGCCGGGGACGCCGATGACCCGCTTGATGAAGTCCTTCTCGCCGGGACGGCTGATCCCCACCAGGTCGCCGAGCGTGCGGCCGACCTTGCCGGCGAAGTTGGTCGGCGGCGCCGGGGTCTCCTGGGCCACCCACCGGTCGGTGCCCCGGAAGACCACGACCTCGCCCCGGGCCGGGTCACGGACGTCGTAGACGACCTTGTTGACCAGCACCCGGTCGCCGATGAGGAGGGTGTTCTCCATCGAACCGGAGGGGATGAAGAACGCCTGGAGCAGGAAGGTGCGGATCAGCACCGCCAGGCAGAAGGCGACCACCAGGAGCAGGGGCAACTCCTGCCAGAGGGGCAGCTGCCGACGGGAGCGCCGGGACCGCCGGCGCCACGGATCGACGGTGCCGTCCTCGTCAAGCATCTGCGCCATGCCACTCCCCCGGTCCGCGGAAACGACACTACCGCCCGGGGGTCTCGCCGGGAGACCCCACGGGCGGTAGTGGATCGCTGTGCCACCGCGTCGAGCACGCGTGGCGCGCCGCCCCCTGCGCCCGTGCGACCAGGGTAATGCACTCCGGTCGATACGACATACGGGCAGGTCAGGCGGCGTGGCGAACGGAAATTCAGCTCGCCGGCTGCTTCTCGCGCAGCTCCTTGATCTTGGCCTTCTTGCCACGCAGCTCGCGCAGGTAGTAGAGCTTGGCGCGCCGCACGTCACCGCGGGTCACGACCTCGATCCGGTCGATCGCCGGGCTGTTGATCGGGTAGGTCCGCTCGACACCCACGCCGAAGCTGACCTTGCGGACCGAGAAGGTCTCGCGCAGGCCGTCACCCTGGCGGCGGATGACGACGCCCTGGAAGATCTGGACCCGGGACCGGTTGCCCTCGACAACCCGCGCGTGCACCTTGACGGTGTCACCGGCACGGAAGTCGGGGATGTCAACGCGCTTCGACTGGGCGTCAAGGGCGTCCAGGATGTTCATCGCTGCGTCCTCGTGAGGCTCACGGCGCACCGTCAGTCGATGCGCGAATGGGTGATTCTGACCCTCGGGTGGTGGCCGGCGGCGCCGACCCCGGTCGAGGGTCCTCGCAGCCGCCCACGGCGTGGACGGATGCGGCAACCCCTCTACTTTGCCACATCCCCCGGCGGCAGCTGAAATCCGCCCCGGTCCAACGCCGCCCGGTCCCGCTTGTCCAGGCTCTCCGGCGGCAGTGCGGCGATCATGTCGGGACGGCGGGCCGCCGTACGCAGCAGGGACTCGTCGCGCCGCCAGCGGGCGATCCGCCCGTGGTCGCCGGAGCGGAGCACCTCGGGCACCTCGTGCCCGCGCCAGGTCGCCGGCTTGGTGTACATCGGCGCCTCCAGCAGCCCGTGGGCGTGCGACTCCTCGTCCAGCGAGCCGGCGTTGCCGAGCACCCCGGGCAGCAGCCGGGTGACCGCCTCCAGGATGACCAGCACCGCCACCTCGCCGCCGAAGAGCACGTAGTCGCCGAGGGAGACTTCGGTCACCCGCATCCGGGTCGCCGCGTGGTCGAGCACCCGCTGGTCGATGCCCTCGTACCGGCCACAGGCGAAGAGCAGGTGCGGCTCGGCGGCCAGCTCGTGCGCCATCGCCTGGGTGAACCGGACGCCGGCCGGGGAGGGCACCAGCAGCCGGGGCCGCGGGTCGCCGTCCGCGGGGACGAGGGCGTCCAGCGCCTCACCCCACGGCTCCGGCCGCATCACCATGCCGGGCCCGCCGCCGTAAGGCGTGTCGTCGACCGTGCGGTGCACGTCGTGGGTCCAGCTCCGCAGATCGTGCACGGCCAGCCGCAGGGTGCCGCTCGCCCGGGCCTTGCCGATCAGCGACAGGTCGAGCGGGGCGAAGTAATCCGGGAAGATCGACACGATGTCGACGCGCATGAAGGGGTGGCTCCAGTCAGAGGTCGAGCAGCCCGCCGGGCGGGTCGACCACCACGCGCCCGCCCGCAAGGTCGACCTCGGGCACGATCGCCTTGACGAACGGGATCAGCGCCGTCCGTCCCTCGGGACGCCGCAGCACCAGCAGGTCGGAGGCGGGAGCGTGGTCGATCCGGGCCACCTCGCCCAGCCGCTCGCCCTGCGGGTTGACCACCGCGAGGCCGACCAGTTGGTGGTCGTGGAACTCCTCCGGGTCCTCCGGCGCGGCGACGTCGGCGCTGTCCACGCCGACCAGGGTGCCGCGCAGCGCCTCGGCGACGTTGCGGTCCAGCACGCCCTCGAAGGCGACCAGCAGCCGCCCCTGGTGCCAGCGCGCCGACTCGACGGTCAACTCCGTCGGCACCCGGTAGGCCCCGGGGGCCTCGGGCGCGACCGCCCCGGGCTCGGTGCGCAGCACCATGCCCGGGGCGAACCGTGCTTCGGGCTCATCGGTCCGCACCTCCACGGTGACCTCACCGCGGATCCCGTGCGGCTTG
>NZ_JBUEGB010000137.1:0-7779 GCF_054963695.1 Micromonospora sp. RTBAU3-60
CCGTAGGCCCGGTGGGCGTGCACCGTTCCGGCCGGCACCCAGATGGCGCGCGTGCCCGGCGCGACCCAGGATCCTTCGCTGGTCGTGACAGCCAGGACCCCGCGGGCGGCGTAGACGATCTGGTGATCGTCGTGGCGGTGCGCGTCGATCTCGCCCCCGGACGCGAGCCGCTGAGTACGTGTGGGGGCCACCGGGGTGTGGCGGATTTTCGTCATTAGTTGGCAGCTTATCGGAAGCCCGGCAGGGCGGTGAGTTGGAACCATCGCCGAGTGCGAAGGAAAACCTCAATCGCTCTGCTCTCCGTTGGGCATGCCTGCGTCGACATCTACCAGGGCACCGTCGCGGCTCTGGTGCCGTTGTTCGTCGCCGAACGGGCTTACACCTACGCGACGGCATCTGGCATCGTGCTCGCCGCCTCACTGCTGTCTTCGGTCGCGCAACCGATGTTCGGCGCGCTCACCGACCGTTGGGCGATGCCCTGGCTGCTGCCAGTCAGCACCATGCTGGGCGGGGTGGGCATCGCGCTGAGCGGACTGAGTGGCAACTACACCCTCACTCTCTTCTTCGTGGCGATCTCCGGTATCGGCGTGGCCGCCTACCATCCCGAATCCGCGCGCATCGCCCGCGAAGCCAGCGAGGGCAGCCACACCGCCATGGCGTACTTCTCCACCGGGGGCAACATCGGCTTCGCGCTGGCGCCGCTGATGGTCGCCGCCGTCGCGGCCGTCGGTGGCCTGGGCTGGACGCCGCTGATGGTGGTGCCAGCTCTCGCTGGCACTGCGATGGCCTTGCCCGTCCTGCGCGCTCTCGCCAAACGCAAGAGCGCCAAAAGTGGAGCACCAGCGCCGATCGGGCGCGACGACACCGCCTCGTTCGTGCGGCTGACGCTGGCCGTGGTGTCCCGGTCGATCGCTTTCATCGGCCTGAGCACGTTCATCTCCCTCTACGCCCAGCAGCGCATGAACGGCAGCTCTGCGGCGGGCACTGCCGCCCTGTTCGTGCTCTACCTCGGCGGTGTGATCGGCTCGGTCCTGGGTGGTTCGGCGGCAGCCCGATGGGGCCGGGTGGCAGTCTCCCGCTGGTCCTACGCGATTACCGTCATCGCGATCACGGGCGTGGTGTGGGTGCCTGGGCCGGCCATCTATCTGTTCGTGGCCTTGGCCTCGGCCGGCCTCTATGTTCCCTTCTCGCTCCAGGTCACCCTGGGGCAGGACTACCTACCCACAAAGGTCGGCACCGCCAGCGGCATCACCCTCGGCCTGACGGTCAGCATCGGCGGCCTCGCCAGCCCTGTCATCGGTGCGGTAGCCGATGCGACGTCGCTGCGAACCGCGCTGGCGCCGCTCATCCTCATGCCGGTGCTCAGCTGGCTGTTGTTCCAAACCCTGCGAGACCCGGAAGTGCCGAAGCTCGATCTCGAGGAGCGCACGCAACAGAACCAACCGGTCCTGCCCTCCCCGGCTTCCGTTGACTAACTCGCAGCACGCAAACCTCGCCGGTATCCCAGCACGGCACCTTCTATTTTGGCGGCGGGCCGTGCCCGATACTCCACGGTCCTCAGGTGTGTAGAGCCGGATCGGAGAGCACCGCGGCCATCTCCTCGACGGGTGCGACGTGCAGCGACAGCAGGCCTGTCAGCGGTCACTGCTCAGATCGGGCAAGGCCGGCCAGCCACTGGGCATGCCGACGAATGCGGGATGGGTCGTCGGAGAAGCAGCTTTCCCACTGGTGATCCAGGTTCATCCAGGCGACGGGCTGGCCGGGCTCGGCCACCAGCGGAACAGCCCGGTCGACAATCGCGGCATACGACAGTCCCAGTGTCGCCGGATGATCGGGATGGTATGAGCGGACGCAGACAGCGGCCGGCCGGGTGAGGAGCTCGGCCATGACACCCGTCTCTTCAAACAACTCACGGCGGGCTGCCTCACGAGGTGTTTCCCCGGGTTCGACTTTCCCTCCGGGCGGAACCCAGCCCCGCCACGGATGGCAGACCAACAGCACCTGGGTCAGATTCGTGTCGAGCACCCAGACCTCAGCCCCCAGCGGGTCGGCCGGACTGCTACCGACGGCGGCCAGCCAGCCGGCGACGCCCTCGAATTCGACGATTGCTGTCTCAACGTCGCCCAATGCGGCCTCGAGCGACTGCCGCTGCAACTCATCACGACTCACGGGCCGGAACGTAGCGCGAGAGTGCGACATGGCCCGGCCCGGGATCTCGGGCCACCTCATCACGGTCGGTGACTGCCATCAAGGCCCGACTGTCGTGTCCGTCCACGAGGAAATTCCCGTGTCCGCTGTCAAGGCCAGCCGCTTGGTGCTGATGGCCTGATCCGCGATGACGGTGCGCACGCCGCGACCGTCGAGGGGCGTTCGATGAGGTGGCGGGCAGGGGGGTCGTAGAAGGTCAACAGGCCCCGATCCACTCGGGGATCGCGTTGGCCAACCGCTGGCGGTTCGCCCCAAAGATGGCGCGTCGTTGACCTGCCGGGCGCCGTCACGCGGCGGCCTTGGAGTCGGCGGAGGGTTCGACGGTCCGCTGCCCGGCCGCCGCGCAGGCGCGGCGCACCGCGAGCGCTTCCCGGATCCGTCGCCGGGTCGCCCGCCACCGTCGCTCATCGCGGCAGCCGCGGTGGGCTGGCTCAAAGATCATGTTCGGCTCCTGAACTACATATGGCGGCAAAGGTGGGCATGCGGAGTGAAGTAACCGCGAAGAAGCCGTGGTCCGGCTGCTCCCGTCAGCCGGCATCCCGTCGACGTGCGGCTGGCTGGCCCCTCGGTGACCACGCCGGAGATGCCGAAGGCCCGGTCACCTTCAGTAGCCGATGGGTTCGCGGACGAGGACGACGGTGCCGCGTTCGGGGAACATCTCGCGGTTGATGATGAGGATCTTGGCGAGCGTGGCGGGTTGGCCGGTCAACGCACGGAATCGGGCGTCTTCTCGCGGGTAGGAGTAGGTTTCGATGCGCCGCAGGGCGGTCTCGAGGTCCGGAACGACCTTCTGGGCGCCGACGACCCAGATACTCTGGGCCGCGCTGAAGCCGTAGAGGCTGAGCTGGCTTCCGCTGCCGGAGGCGGCGAGGAGCCGCCCGTCCTCGGTCACCGCGTGGACGCTGCCGACGACGACGTCGGGCGCGGCGCCCGCGATGCGCATCTCGTCGAATCGTCCTTCCTCTCGAAGCTTCATGAGCTTCGGGCGCATCGGATTGAACCGGCCCGAGGTGTTGATGTCGTCGTCCAGTCCGGACAGGCGAAGTGTCTCGCTGGACGAGGTGAAGATCGTCTTGTCGGTGGGCAGCAGACGGTTGACCAGGGCGCGAGCGTCGGCAGCATGGTCGACGATCTCCACAGCGAAGTTGTGTTCGCGAAGCGCCTTGGCAGCGCGCTGCAGCTGCTCCTCGGTGGCGGCCCGCTCGAAGGTCTCGTCGATCGGCAGGCCGGCCTCGGTGGTGGTCAGGGTGGTCATGTGGTTCCTCGCTTGTTTGTTGTTTCAGTCGCTGTTACGGGCGGGGATTTCGGTCACGGTGCTGCTCGCCGGCGTCGTGACGGGTGGGTCAGAGGCTGGCGGCCCGGAGGACGAGAGCGATCACGCTGAGCAGAAGCAGGACCAGCGAAGGCACGGTCTTCTTCGAGGGGTCGTGCGCCTTGAGGTGGTAGACGACGGCTCCAGCCATCAGGAGCGCGAGTCCGGCGGCGGCGGCGATGCCGAGGGGGCCGATCCACAGTCCGATGACCAGGCCGGCGGCCCCGAGGAACTCCAGCGCCCCGATGAGGCGGACAAGCCCGTTGGACACGCCCAGCCTGCCGAGTTCGGTGACCATGCTGTCGGCTGCGGACACCTTCGGAAGGCTGGCCAGGGCGAAGCCGATGGCCAGCAGAACGGACAGGATAACGGCGGCGACGAACATCGATGACTCCTTGTGTGTTTGTAGTGAGGTGTGGATGAGGGGGTGTGCGGTCAGCCGGTGACGGTCACGGGGCTGTCATCACCCGCGCGTCCTCGGTCGCTGTCGTGGGCGTGGGCCGCAGGCTCGCTGCCGCGTCGGCGTCACGCACGCGCAGGGCCACGAGCAGGCCCAGCACGGCCAGCGCGGTGGTGAACAGGAACACGTCGTGGTAGGCGGCGAAGATCGCCTCGCTCCGGCTGGCCGCCTCGGCGGCACGAGTGCCGAGGTCCACGAGTCTGGTCTCGGTCCGCTCGGTGAGCAGGGTGACGACCACGGCGACTCCGGCCGCACCGGCGACCTGGCGGGTGGTGGAGAACAGCGACGAGGCGCGCGCTGTGGCCGCGGTGCTCACCCCGGCGAAGGTTGCGGTCTGCAGTGGGATCACCGTCAGGGCCATCCCTGCGCCCAGGGTGAACAGCGGCGCGCGTACCGCCCACAGAGTGGTTCCGGGATTGACGGCGAGCAGCGCCGCCAGGGAGGCCGCGGTGATCACGAACCCGGTGACGAGCATCCGCCGTGGCCCGAGCCTCGAATAGAGGCGGCCGGCGACCGGCATCAGGGCTGCCATGCCCAGCGCTTGGAACATGGTCACCAGGCCGGAACCCGTCGCGTCGATGCCCATCTGCTGCTGCAGGAGCAGGGGAACCAGGAACAACGCCCCCATCAACGCGCCCGAGGTGGGCAGCATCAGCAGATTTCCGGTGCGGAACAGCCGGTTCCGCAGCAGCCGCAGATCGATCATGGGTTCGGCGCCGCGCAGTTCGGCCACGACGAACGCCGCCACCAGGGCGAGTCCGGCTCCGAGCTGTACCAGCACCCCTGGGCTGGTCCACCCGGAGCGGGCGCCGCCGTCGAGGCCGACGAGCAGGAGCGCGAGCGCGGCGCCGCCGGTGAGGAAACCGGCGAGGTCGAACCTGCCGGGACGTTCCGCCCGCTCTTCGCGGATGACGGCCATGGTGAAGATCAGCGCCAGGACGCCGATCGGCACCTTGAGGAAGAAGATCCAACGCCAGGAGAGGGTGTCGACCATCCAACCACCGAGCACGGGCCCGAACGCTGGCGCGATGCTCGTCGGGATGGACAGCACGGCTGAAGCCTGCGCGCGCTCGGCCGGCGGGAACGCCCGGAACAGCATCGCGGTGCCGACGGGTGTCAGCAGCCCACCGCCGACGCCCTGCACGACCCTGGCGGTGATCAGTTCGCCGAGCGAGCCAGCAAAACCCGCCCACGCGGACGCCGCGGTGAAAACCGCAAGCGCGAACACGAATGTCCGTTTACTGCCGAATCGGTCGGCCACCCAGCCCGAGGCGGGGATGAACACGGCCATGCTGATCAGGTAGCCGGTCACGAGCCACTGCAGCGCCTCGGTGCCGGCGTCGAACCGCTCGCCGAGCGCGGGCAGCGCGGTGTTCAGCACCGTCATGTCGAGGATCTCCATGAACAGGCCGAACACGAACGCTGTCGCGACCAGCCATTTGTACGGCACGCGTCGCAGCATTGACTCACTCCTCTCACGTGTTGTGGTGCGCCTGCGCGGCCGACCCGCCATGGGTCGCGGCCGGTCGCCAGACGCGGAACGCGTGCCGCCGATCGCGCAGATGCCTGACACGCTAATATCTGACTCGTCAGATGTCAGCGTGTCAGGGGGTGCGAATAATCCGTGGTCTACGTCACCTGTCGGCTGAGCCGCCGCATGCCATGACGGCAGCGGGCCACGTACGGCTAGGCTTCGGCGTACGAGGAAGGCCTGGACACCCGGGGTCGCGCGCTGACCGGGGCGCTACCGCCAACGCCGTTGATGGGCGTTGGTGCTGAGGCGACCCGGTGGGACGCGGCGAGGGTCGCGATGACGGGACGAGGGAGGACAGCTTGTGACCGACCGGCACCGGCTGTCGACACGCCGCTACCTCGAGGTGTGGCGGCTCTATCTCGTCAGCCAGAACCTGGTCCTCAAGAAGCTCGAGCGAGAGATGCAGGCCGCCCATGGCCTGTCATTGGCGGAATTCGACGTGTTGGCCCACGTGTCCGCGGCACCGGATCAGCGGTTGCGCCTGGGCCAACTCGCGGAAGCGGTGCTGTTCACGACCGGCGGCATCACCCGCCTACTCGACCGGCTGTGCGACGCCGGACTACTGCGGCGGGAACGCGATCCCGCCGACCGCCGTGTCGTCCACGCCGTCCTCACCCCGACCGGCCACGACCTCTACCAACGGGCCTCCAGGTCCCACCTGCGCGAGATCGTGAAGCACTTCGGAAGACAGCTGACAGCCGACGAGGCCGACGCTGTCGAGGCCTTCCTGACCCGCTTGGTGGACAACAACCTCGACCCATAACGCGCCCGCCACCGGAACTACCGAGTCTGCGAACCCGACAGCCTTGATCATCGCGGGTAACGGGTTCCCCAAAGCCCGGCAATCAAGGCAGCCGATCCTGGCAAGCCGGCCCGCAACCTCTACGGCGGGTATCGCTCGGCCGGAGCGGCTACGGCAACTGCTGTGCCGCACCGCGATCTCGTTCAGCGAACCCCCACGTGGAGGGAGTCCCGCGAACCCGGACAAGGACGCCTGGCTCGACCGCATCAACCGGATGAGAGAAGTCCTCTGAATGATCGACCCGAAGGTGAATCCTCGCCTGCCCCGGCCAACGCGTGACCCTCTGAACAACCTGTCCCGTGTTACACCGGACGAGGCGAACCCGCTGCGTCAGCTCTCCCTCGACCAGTTGCGGGATCGCACGAGCGAGAAGTGGCGAACCTATCCGAGCGACGTCCTGCCCCTGTTCGTGGCCGAGATGGACGTGCCGCTGGCCGACCCGGTCGTGCGCGCGATCACGGATGCGGCCCGTCGCGGCGACACCGGCTACCCGGCCGGAACCGGGTACGCCGAGGCGCTCGCGGACTTCGCGCGCAAGCGGTGGGACTGGGACGGGATCACCGTGGAGCGCACCGCCATGGTTCCCGACGTGATGCGCGGCATCGTAGAAGTCCTTGACCTGATCTGCGGTCCCACGGACCCTGTGGTGATCAACTGCCCTGTCTACCCGCCCTACTACCACTTCGTGGAGCACACCGGCCGACCCATTGAGGAAGCCCCCCTCGGCGAGGACGCCCGGATCGACCTGGCCGTCCTCGAGGATGCGTTCCGGCGCGCTGCGGCCCGTGGGCCCCGGCCCGCGTACCTGCTGTGCAGCCCGCACAACCCCACCGGCACCGTGCACACCGCCGACGAGCTCGCCGCCGTCGCCGCCCTGGCCGGCCGCTACGGCGTCCGGGTCCTGGCCGACGAGATCCACGCACCCCTCGTGATGCCGGGGACCGTGTTCGTGCCGTACCTGAGTGTGCCGGGCGCCGAGAATGGCATTTCGGTGATGTCGGCGTCCAAGGCGTGGAACCTCGCCGGCCTCAGGGCCGCCCTCGCCATCGCCGGGCCCGGGGCAGTCGAGGACGTGGCACGCATCCCCGCATGGGTGCAGGAAGGCCCGAGCCACGTCGGGGTCATCGCCCACATCGCCGCACTCCGGGACGGCAGTGACTGGCTCGACGCCCTTCTGCTCGGTCTCGACAGCAACCGTCGGCTGCTCAGCGATCTCCTGGCCGAGCACCTGCCCGGCATCCGCTACCGGCCCGGTGAGGGCACCTACCTGGCCTGGCTCGACTGCCGCGCTCTCGGCCTGGGCGACGACCCCGCAGCCGTCTTCCTCGACCGTGGCCGGGTCGCCCTCAACTCCGGCCCCTCCTTCGGAACCGGCGGCGCAGGACACGCACGACTCAACCTGGCGACGTCACCAGAACTGATCACGGAAGCAGTCCATCGCATGGCCACCGCCGTCACCTGAG
>NZ_JBUEGB010000138.1:0-7687 GCF_054963695.1 Micromonospora sp. RTBAU3-60
CACCAGCCACGCGGAGCCGCCCTGGGCGCAGGATTCCACCTGCACGCCCACGCCTCTCCACCACGGTGGGAAACGATCCTGGAAACTCAATCCGACTCAGGATCACTAAGCTGATCAGGGACGCTGAACGCCGTGGGCTGGTTAGGACGACTGTTCGACGCGCGCGACGGCCTCGCGCGGACGGTGCTGCTCGACCTGAGCGGCGTCGGCTACCTGGTCTTCGGCGCCCCGATGAAAGGCGGGCCGACGGCCACGCAGCTGGTCCTCGCGGGGATCGCGTTCGGCGTCGCGCTGGTGTTCCACCGCCGGTCACTGGTCAACCTGCTGGCGCAGGTCGCGCTGCTGGCGGTCGCGATCTGGCTGGTCGACGACCTCATGATCAACCAGGTGGGGGCCAGCTGGGCGTTGCTCGAGCTGGCCATGCGGGCGCGGCGGCCACGGACCATCTGGCTGGCCGCCGGGCTGCTGGCCGCGGTCGACCTGACCGATTCGATCGGCGACCCGTTCCCCCGGTTCCTTTCCGGCATCGTCGGGCTGCTCGTGGAGGTCGGCGTCCCGCTGCTGCTCGGGCTGGTCATCCGGACCACCCGGGAGCTGGCCCATCAGGCGCAGGAGCGGGCGGCGGAGGAGCAGCGCCGACTCGAGTCGGAGAGCCGCGCCGCCCGCGCCGACGAACGCAGCGCCATCGCGCGGGAGTTGCATGACGTGGTCGCGCACCACGTGGCGTCGATGGTGCTGCGGGTCGGCGTGGCCCGGCACGTACTGACGGATCTGGACCCGCGGGTGGGTGGGGTGTTCGACGACGTGCACGGCACGGGCACGGCGGCCCTGGCCGACCTGCGCCGGCTGGTCGCGGTCCTGCGCAACCCCGACGGGGTACGCGGCGACGCGGCGCTGACCGCCATCGAGCCCTCTGCGCTCCCGGCGGCTCTCGGCGCCGCGGTCGACCGGGCCCGCCAGGCCGGCGTCACCGTCGAGGCCGAGATCGACCCGGCGATCGGTTCGCTCGACGCGGTACGCGGAATGGCGGTGCTGCGGCTCACCCAGGAGGCGCTGACCAACGTGGCCAAGCATGCCGGCACGTCCGCCCTCGCCCGCCTGTCGGTCAGCGTGGTCGACGGGGCGGTGCACTGGGAGGTGTCCGACGACGGGGGTGGCTGGGTGCCGGCGGCGGTGCCGTCCGGCGGCGGCCACGGCATCATCGGCATGCGCGAGCGCGTCGAGGTCCTCGGCGGCCACCTGGAGGCTGGTCCGGCGGGCGCGGGTTGGCGGGTGCGTACGGTACTCCCGGCCACCGCCCCAGTGCCTTCTCCCCTCTCCTCCCCCGCTGTCCCGCCGGCCCAGTCCGCGCAGGAACGCCAGGCCCCGGTGGGGCCGCACGCGGCGGAGCCGGCATGATCCGCGTCCTGCTGGTCGACGACCAGCACCTCATCCGCGCGGGCCTGCGCATGCTCTGCGACGCCCAGCCCGACATCGAGGTCGTGGGCGAGGCCGACAACGGCCGCGACGCGGTCTCCCTCGCTGCCCGGCTGGTCCCCGACGTCGTCGTCATGGACCTGCGCATGCCGGGCGTGGACGGGATCACCGCGACCAGCCGCATCCTCGCCGACCGTCCCGGCACCCGCATCCTGGTGCTGACCACGTTCGGCGACGACGACCACCTCTATCCGGCGCTGACCGCCGGCGCCTGCGGATTCCTGCTCAAGGACGCACCCCCCGCCGACCTGCTGGACGGCGTCCGCAAGGCCGCCGCCGGTGACAGCCCGTTCAGTCAGGAGGTGCTGCGGCGCTTGGTCCAGCGCGCCGTACATGCCCGCGCCGAGACGCCCCGGCCGGTCGAGGGGCTGACCGCCCGCGAGCAGGACGTGCTGAACCTGGTCGCCGAGGGCCTGTCGAACAACGAGATCGCCGAGCGGCTGCACATCGGGATCACCACGGTCAAGACCCACATCACCAGCCTGATGACGAAGACCGGCAGCGACAACCGGGTCCGCCTGGCCCTGTTCGCCCGCGGCGTCTGAGCGGGTCACCCGCGGCCAGCGCAGGACGTCGCGGCGGCGAACGCTGTGCTGCACGTCACATGGGCCTCATGTCACGGACGGGCGGCCGGCTTCCATCTGCTGGTCGTCAGCAACACGTGGAGAAAGGCGCGACGATGAGCACTCAGCGCGAAGCCGGCACGACCCCCCACCGCGTCCTCATCCTGGGCGCGGGTTACGCGGGCATGTCCGCGGCGGTCCAGCTCGCGGCCCGGGTGAAGCGGCGCAACGACGTGCAGGTGACTCTGGTGAACGCGCAGGAGCGGTTCACCGAGCGACTGCGGCTGCACATGACGGCGACCGGGCAGCGGCTCGCCGAGCTGAGCATCCCGGAGCTGCTGGAGGGTACGGGTGCACGGTTCGTGCGCGGCTGGGTGACGGCGGTGGACGCGGACGCGAAGACCGTCCGGATCGACGACGACCGGGTCCTGCACTACGACACGCTGGTGTACGGGTTGGGCAGCGTGGCCGACACGGCGGCGGTGCCGGGCGTCGACGACTATGCGTACACCTTGAGCAGCGCCCAGGACGCCGAGTTGCTGGCCGCCCGGCTCGCGCAGTTGGGCAGCGGCACGGTGGTGGTCGGCGGCGGCGGGCTCACCGGCATCGAGTCGGCCGCGGAGATCGCCGAGCAGCATCCGGAACTGAACGTCGTGCTGCTGGGCCGGGGGGAACCCGGTGCGGCCATGAACCCGAAGGCCAGGGCGTATCTGCAGGCCGCGCTGCAGCGGCTGGGTGTGCAGGTGCGCAGCGGGGTCGACGTGGTGAAGGTGCTGCCCGATTCGGTCGAGCTGGCCGGCGGGGAGAGCATCGCCGCCGATGCGGTCGTGTGGACCAGCGGCACGCGGGTGTCGCCGCTGGCGGCCGCCGCCGGGCTGACCGTCGACGAGCGCGGCCGCGTCGTCACCGACGCCGCGCTGCGGTCGGTGTCGCACCCGGACGTGTACGCCGTGGGCGACGCGGCAGCGATCCGCCAGGGCTACGGCGTCATGCACGGCACCTGCCAGGGCGGTATGCCGACTGGGGTGCACGCCGCGATCTCGATCATCCGTAGGCTGGCCGGTAAGCAGCCCAAGCCGTTCCGCTTCGGCTACTACCACACGCCGGTGAGCCTGGGCCGGCGCGACGCGGTCGTGCAGTTCACCTACCCCGACGACAGCCCTCGACGGATGTACCTGACCGGTCGCGTGGCGGCGCGGTACAAGGAGACGGTGACCGCGTCGCCCTGGCCGACCTACGGCCGCATGAAGACGATGCCCGCCTCGGGCGCGTTCTGGCCCCACGGCGGCCGCTTCACCAGGGAGGCGCAGTGACCCACCTGCCTTCGGACCTCGACCAGCAGGTCTTCCACCAGCATCGCAACCTGCTCTTCTCGGTGGCCTACCGCATCCTCGGCACCGCGGCCGACGCCGAGGACGCGGTCCAGGACGCCTGGATCAAATGGTCCGCCGCCGACCGCGCGCAGGTGGCCGACCCCAAGGCGTACCTGACCCGGATCGTGTCGAACCTGGCGCTGGAACGACTGCGCTCCACCCGGCACAAACGAGAAACCTATGTCGGACCGTGGCTTCCGGAACCCATCCTCACCACCGGCGACACCGCCGACGCCGTCACCGACGCCGAGTCGGTGTCGACGGCGATGCTGGTGGTGCTGGAAACGCTGAGCCCGCTCGAGCGCGCGGTGTTCGTGCTGAAGGAGGTCTTCGACTTCAGCCATGCCGAGATCGCGGAGGCCCTGGAGCGGTCCGAGACCGCGGTACGGCAGGCCGCGCATCGTGCACGTAACCATGTGCGTGCCCGGCGGCCGCGCTTCACTGCGGACCGGTCACGGCAGCGGGAGGTCACCGAGCGGTTCTTCGCCGCCGCGACCGGCGGTGACATCAATGCGCTGATGGAGTTGCTGTCCCCGGACGTCACCCTGTGGACCGATGGCGGCGGCAAGGTCCGCCAGGCCCTCCGCCCGGTCGTCGGCGCAGCCACGGTGGCCTCCTGGTTCGCCGCCATCGGCACCGTCACCTACCAGGGCGTCGAGCCGGCCGACATGAAGGTCGAAGTCGTTGAGCTCAACGGCGGCCCGGGCATCGTGTTCCGCGGTCCGGGCCGCGTGATCGCGACCGTCACCTTCGATTTCGATGCCGACGGCCGCATCACTGCCATCCACAACGTGGCCAACCCGGACAAGCTCCAGGCGGTCGCCGATGGCACCGCGCACGACGTCGGGACGGAGTGAGCCGGGCGGTCGCTGTCCCTTCGGCCGGCGGTCGAAGGGGCAGGGCCGGCCTGTCCGCCGTCGAGATCATCGGCCGGGAGCGTGTGGCCGCGCTCCCGCGACGCCTCCCGCCCGGTACGCCCCGCCGCCCCGCCCATCCACGGCACGCTGACGTGATCGGCTGCCGGGTTGAATCACGCCCGGGGTCGATCCTGCCGCCGTCAGGTGCGTGGTTGCCTGCAGGCCTAGGCGGATCGTGCCGAGCAACAGCAGCAGGATGACCTCGCCCAGCGCGACGGCCCGTTCGACCAGCCCGAGGTACGGCTTCAGCGGCGAGCTCGCCAGGTAGGCGGTGACGAACGGAACGAGGGCGACCAGGCAGACGGCCGCCGTCACCGCCACCACCCGGGCCCCCGGCCCGCGCCGCCGGCGGGCCGTCAGCAGCGCGCCGAGCGGCAGGCTGAGCAGGGCGGCCACGGATGCCCATTTGTGGATCTCGCCGGTCGCGGTGACCGGCGCGTCGACCGGGTCGCGCGGAAAGACCGTCAACACCACCAGTCCGAGGCACCAGCAGGCGTAGCAGGCGGTGGCCAGGGGTACGGCGGTTTGCCGCCGCCACAGCAACGGACCGAGCAGGCACACCGAACTGGCGGCCAGCACCAGCACCGCCGTGTCGAAGATCCAGCCGTCCGAGGAGAGGGCGTAGTCGCTGATCGTGTCGGTGACCGGGCTGAGCCGGCTCACCAGCACGTGCAACAGGGCGAACAGCACCAGCGCCAGCGCGGCGGCGGTCAGGCCGAGGAGCCGGCCGAGCCGGTTGGCGATCCGAAGTGCGGCACGGGCGTCGGTCATCCTGTCCTCCCCTGCCCGTACCGCCCACGGTTTCCCCGGCAACAGTCGGCACACCTCGGCAGCGCTGCCGGGGCCGCCGCCACCCGATACGTCGACAAGAGGCCCTCCCTATCCCGAAGGCAATGACATGTGCCCCTTCCTGCCGTGTGAGCCGGCAAGGGCGCCTGCGGAGCGCGCCTCGTTCAGGGTCAGGGATCGAGGCACACCTGTTCGCGGCTCTCGCCGTCTCCCACTCGATCGGGACCGCAGAGCCAGATCAGGCTGCTCGTCCGCACCGCCTGCCGGGATCCGTGCTGGCAACCAGAGGCGCTCCGCCGAGTACCCGCCGCTCGACGATCTACGCCACTCGCCTGACCAGATTCACGGCCACCCGCAAAAACGTCTCCCACCCGAACCCGGAGGCGTTTCGCCCACGCGCGGCGCACCCCCGTTGATCAGGACCGCTGCCCGTATGTCCCGCACGGCGAGGTCATGGACTTCGAACAAGGCGGGGGCGCCGGCAGAGCGGGATGTCAACTCAGCGGTACTCGTTCTCCTTGAGCTCGGTCACCCAGGCGCGGCGCTCAGCGATCTTGCCGTCGCGCATGACGAACACCTCCGCCATGGACATGCGCATCGACCCGCCCGCAGCGCGCTTCGCCGTGCCAGTCAGCTCCGCCATGACGACGTCGCCCTGCTCGACCATGCGCACGACCTCCAGCTCTGGAGGGTCGATGAATTCGGGTGCGCCGTCGATGGCCTTGTCGTAGGCCTCCTTGCCGGTCAGACGGAAGGCGCCGAAGACGGTCCACTCGATGTCATCGGTAAGGCAGGACAGGATCTGTTCGTGATCGTTCTTGCGGAAGCCGTCCAGGTAGGTGTTGACGGTCTCGATATTCCGCGACATGCCTGTTCGTTCCTCTCGCCAAGGTGCTTGCTGTTCATCTTGGGAGGTCCCACGACCGGCCGCGCTCTGGATGTCCCGCCGTGCTCGGGGATCGCCCGGATGCTGCTCGTGCTGATGCTGTGCTGTTCGGCGACCGCCGGCACCTCCGGCAACTGCAGCCACTGTCAGATGAGGGCATCGCCTCGCACATCCTGACAGACCGGCAGCGGATCCCGACCGAGGCGAACTCCTCACACGCGACGATCCCGGGGCGCGGCCAGCGCGCGACCGGCAGCCCTCCAAGCAGTGGTCCCGTCACTGGGAGCCGCACAGCCCGGGCACGGTCAGCCGGCGCGGCGTAGCCGGCCTCCCTCCTTGGCCTGGGCGTCGAGGAGCACCAGGGCCTTGCCGTCCAGTCCGGCCCGCCAGGACGAGGAGAGCCAGGCCCCGACCGGCACCCCGTCGCAGCCAATCAGGGTGCTGGGCCCGGTGGTGGCAAGGAACGCCCCTGCGGGGCCGGCCACCCAACGCCCGACCTGGCCGTTGCAGCCGTCGGAGCCGCGCCACTCACCGTCGGCCTTGAACTCCACGTACGCCTTCCTCGGCCCGCTCACGGGCACCCATTTCCCGACAAGCCGGTCTCGGGCGGCGGGAGCCAGGGCCGCCGGCAGCGCGGCTGCGGGCACGAACCGCCGCCGGACCTCGTCGGTGATCTCCGGCGGCGCCACCTCGGACGCAGCCAGGTACGGCCCGGGCGTCGGTGTCGCCCCCGGTAGCAGCCGGGCGACGACCGCGCCGTCGGCGTCGAGGAACAACGGCGTTTCGCCCTCCAGCCGGTACGACGTGACCCGGTTCAGCCATTGCGGGTTCTGTCCGGGGGCGCTGTCGCAGCCCGGACCGCCCACCGCCGCGGTTGAGCCGAACATGCCGGCGACGAAGAGACCACCAGCGTCGGCCCGCCAGGAACCGAGCAGGATCCCGCAGCGGCCGAAGAGCTGGGTCTGGTCAGGTGCGAGGCGCAGGATGCCGCGCGGCTCCTCGGCGACCCCGGCCAGGGTCCAGTTGCCCAGCAGTGCCACTGGATCCGCTGATCTCAGGCTTGCGGTGACCGGCGGCAGGGCGTGCGGCGGAGACTCGTCCACCCCTGCCCCGCCGCCGCAGCCTGCCATCAGGACCCCGATCGCGACCATCGTCAAGAGACAGCTTCGCCGGCCCATCTCGTTCGCCGTCCTTCCGCCGCGCCGGCCAACAGCCGGTCCCAGTGGTTGGACGGCGCCAGGTCGCCCGTGGTTGCCGCACCGCCAGGGCAATCGTGCTGCCCGCTGCTCGGCTCAACAAATCGATGGAGCAGGGCGGCCGGCAGGTTTCATCCTGTACGGAATGGGTTGTGAAGAAGACGACTGCTCGCACGAGTGGCACTACGCGCCGTACCGCACCGGGCTGGGCGCGCTGCAGCGCGGCCGGGGCGCCGCAGCGGCCTGGCTGCAGGATCATCCGGATCACGCACACCTGGTGTACGCCTGCACCGCTCGCGATACCCGGTGGTACTGGCAGGTCGACGACCGCTACACCTACCTGGCCCGACTGCTGCACGACCTGCGCCTAGACGCGACCCCGCTGGTCACGCAGCTTCGCGCCTGCGGCGCGTACTGTCCCTGGCCGCAAACGGACCCGGCCGATGATGACAACCAGTTCAAGCTGGCCGTCGGCATCCTGGAGGAC
>NZ_JBUEGB010000139.1:0-7345 GCF_054963695.1 Micromonospora sp. RTBAU3-60
TGGTCCGGGTGACGCATGAGGATCGGCTTGCGCGGTTCGGTGTCGGCTGGCTCGAACAGCTGCTCGCCGTGCATGGCGCCACCCTGGAAGTGCTGCATCCGAAGAAGCTCGGCGGACGCGAGGAGTTGCTGGAGGATTTCGGTTCGTTGGTCACGACGTTCGCGGGGCGCCTGTATGGGATGCGGTCGGTGGAGAACCGGCGTCGTCTGCTGGCCGAGTCCGGGCAATGCCAGGCCTGTGATGGGTGAGCGGGAAGCCGCCGCTGGCCGAAGGCGAGACTTTCCGCACCGCGTGTGCCCGCGGCTTGCTGCGATCTGGGGTGGACACGCCCACGCGACCCCACCACGGTGGGAAACGATCCCGGAAACCCAATCCGACTCAGGATCACTAAGCTGATCAGAGACGCTGAGCAGGAAGATGCCGGTCAGGCCCAGCCGCGCGATCCACGGCAGCGCCGGGTGGGCCAGCGCGGCAGCGCCGGCGGGCAACCGGCGTCACGTTCTGGCGAAAGGACGACACCTGCGCGTACGGTCACTGCCTGGGCTGCGCGGCCAGCTTCGCCATCAGCTCGACCTCGGCGGTCCGTGACCGCTCGATGCGCCGCGCCAACTCCCGGATCCCCTCACTGGTGCCGGCGCGCACCTGCGCCCGGGCGAGGCCAGCCGCCGTCCGCTGGTGCGCGCTGAGCACCTCCAGCAGCACCCGGTCCACGTCGCCGGTCGGGGCGGCGCGCAGCCGGGCCAGGCCGGCGACGGCGTCGCTGTGTCCGGAGTGGTCGTGCCGGGCGGCGGCGGCCACCGCCGAGGGGCCGGCGTCACGCAACCAGCCACGCATGGTGGCGAGTTCGTCGGTCTCGGTGGCGTCGATGGCGGCGATGAGCGTACGGATCTGGGGGTCGGCCGTGCGGGCGAGCCCGAGCCGGACGATCTCCAGGGTCTGTTCGGTGTGCGCCGCCATCATGGTCAGGAACAGCACGTCGATGCCGCTTGTCGGGGTGTCGGCGGCCGTGCTCGGGGCGGGGGCGGGCCGGGCCGGGTCGGGGGCGCAGGCGGCGGTGGGCAGCAGGACCAGCAGCAGGACGGCGGACACCAGGTGATGCATGCCGTACCTCGGTTGCGGTGACCGGGCGTCGGGTGCGGCACACGCCGGGCGTGGCCGCACCCGCCCGGTCAGACCTGGAGCCACAGCGCCGGGGTGTTCGGCGGCTCCCAGCCCGGGAGCGCGGTGTGCGCCTGGCGGCAGCGGTACGTCAGGCCGCTGTAGGTGACCTGGTCACCGACCTGGTAGGCCCGGCCGGCGGTCCACGTGCCGCCGGGAGCGGGCGAGCTCGTCGGGGTCACGGTCGGACTGGGCGTGGGCGACGGCGTGGTCGGGGTCGGGCTGGGCGTCGGATCGCCTCCGCCGCCGATCTGCAGGTCCAGACAGGAGTAGAAGGCGTTGGCGGTGTCGGCGATGTTCCAGATGGCGAGGAGCTTCTGGCGTCCGGAGAACCCGCCGAGGTTGACGGTGTGCGACACGGTCGCGTCGGGCTGCCGGCCACCGCCGTCGAAGACGGCGACCCGGGTGTTGCCGATCCAGTACTCCCAGTTGCTGGTGGCGTGGCGGGCCGTGTTGACCCAGGTGAAGGTGACCGTGCTGCCGACCGAGGTGGCCGGCCAGTTACGGCTGTCGTCGGTCAGCACGGCGAACTGGGCGATCCCGGCGTGGCAGCTCCGCAGCCCCTTGGGGCCTTCGACGCTCTGCGGCTCGTACTTGATTTGGCCGCAGTCCGGGACCCGGTTCTGGGCGCACAGCGCCTGGCGGCTGGGCGGCGAGGAGACGTACCCGTGGGCCTGGGCGGGCGTGGCGACGGCCAGGGTGGACGCGACGACGCCTGTGGTGAGGAGTGGGAAGCTGATTCTTCGACGCATGCCGGCTCTCCTTCCAGGGAAATCGATGTGACGAACATAAATTAAACCTTGTTAACAGTAAAGACTCTTGTCTATAGATTTCGCGATCGCGGCCCGGCCACGCATACGGTCGACGGCGCGAAGTCGCGGCCCCGGAGGCACGCCCGGATGCCGCCGAAGCGGGCACACCCACCGACGGGGCGTGTCAGGATCACCCTCGCGGGCGGCGTGCGTCTGATGCCGCCATCTGCCGGCAGGCGGCCCCGACCCATCCGGCGCCGGGCCGCCGTGAGCTGTGGATGAGGGCGGAATGAAATATCAGGAGTTCGTGGCGCGAGTGCGCGAACGGGGCGAGTACGACGACGCCGCGGAGGCGCAGCAGGTGATCAGCGTCGTGGTGACCACTCTCGCGGAGCGGTTGACCGCGGACGAGGCGCGGCAGCTCGGCTCGCAGCTGCCGGAACAGCTGGGCGACTTCCTCAAGACCGCCGGCGGCGGCGGTCAGCGCGTGGCAGTGGCGGAATTCCTCCAGCGGATCAGCGACGGCACCGGCGCCACCGAGCGGACCGCCGAATGGGACGCCAGCGCGGTCCTCACGACCATCGCCGACGCGGTGTCCGGCGGCGAGCTCAACGACGTGCTGACCCAGCTGCCGTCCGGTTACGCGACCCTGTTCGGCCGGCCCAGCGTGTCGGGCTGAGTCCCCGCGGCGGTCACGCCGCCGCCTGGTGGTCCGTCATCGCCGTCTCGGCCGAGGCCGGCAGCAGGTGGCGCACCTCGGGCGCGCCCTCGGCGAGTTCCCGGGCCCGGTCCTCGGCCTGCTGGTCGGCCTCGGTCAACCGGCCACCGTGCTGGCGTAGGTGCTCGTCCCAGGACGGCACCAGGTAGACCTCGGTGAGCTGGTCCGGGGTTTCCCCGGCGCGGAACAGGCCCCACCGCATCGCCCCGGTGCGCTGCCGGAACCCCCGGATGTGCTCCATCGCCGCCACGAACTCGGCCTGCCGCTCCGGCCGCACGGTGTATATGACCAGCACCAGCACCGGACCGATCCGGGGGTCCGGTTCGAGCACCAGCGACAGCGGCGGCCGGTAGACGGCCGGATCCTTGATCACCCCGCGCAGGTCGGGCAGCGGCCAGATCTGCGACGTCACCGCGCCGATCAGCATCAGCGCGGCGGCGACGTAGAACGCGCCGACGAGCCCGCCGAAGTCGGCCACCACACCCCACAGGAACGCGCCGACCGCCTGCCCGCCGCCCTGGACCACCTGGTAGACGGCCAGCCCGCGAGCGCGTACCCAGGCCGGCAGGAACAACTGGATCTCGGCGTTGACGTTGGCGAGGACGGCCACCCAGGCCACCCCGGCGGGCAGCAGCGCGACCAGCACCACCGGGATGATCCGGACCGACGCCACCACGGCCAGCGTCCCCCCGTACAGCAGCCCCGCCACCAGCAGGAACTGGTTGGCGGTCATCCGGGTGCGGATCCACGGCAGCAGCAGGGCGCCGACGATGGCACCCACCCCGAGCGCGGCCAGCAGCAGGCCGTATCCGCTGGAGTTCATGTGCAGGCGGCGGCTGGCCACCAGCGGCAGCAGCGCCCACAACGCGCTCGCCGGGATCACGAACACCAGCGCCCGGCGCAGCAGCCGGCGCACGGTCGGCGAGTGGCGGACGTACCGGCCGCCGGCCCGCAGCGCGGCGGTGAACCGCTCGGGCACCTCGACGGCGCGGGCGTCGCCGGGTCGCCACCGGACCAGCGCCAGCGCGAAGATCAGGAACGCCACGGCGTTGAAACCGAAGACCGGGGCCACGCCCGCCCGGGCGATCAGCACACCGGCCACGGCCGGCCCCACGGCCCGGGCCACGTTGACGCTGATCGAGCCGAGCGCGGAGGCCGACCGCAGTTGCTCGCGGGACACCAGCTCCGGGATCACCGCCGCCCATGCCGGCAGGGTCAGCGCCTGCCCCACCCCGAAGGCGAACGTGAGCGTGAGCAGCAGCGCCGGTGGCATCCGCCCGGCCGCCGTGAGCAGTGTCAACGCCAGGGCCACCACGACCATGAACAGTTGCACGGCGATCAGCAGGTGCCGGCGGTCGAAGGTGTCCGCGAGGGCGCCGGCGGGCAGCGCCAGCAGCAGCATCGGCAGCAGGCTGGCGGTCTGCACGAGGGCGACCAGGGTGGAGGCGTTCGATGTGTGGACCAGCAGCCACTGTGCCCCGACGGTCTGCATCCAGGTGCCGATGTTCGCCGCGAGCAGCGCCAGCCACAGGCTGCGGTAGGCCGCCGTGCGCAGGGGCGCCCACGCCGAGATCTGAGGCTCGGCCGCGGTGGCGTCGTTGGCGGCTACCACCGGCCGTCCGCCCGCAGCACCCGCTCCCCGGAGACGTACAGGTCGTCGGGGGTGAACTGGAGCAGCCGCACCACCTCGGGCGCCACCTGCTCGGGCATGGCGTAGATCTCGTCGAGGAACTCGTCGCCGACGCGCTCCTGCAGCCGGGTGGGCATCGGCCCCGGGTGCAGCTGCATGACCTTGATCCGGTTGCTGTGCTGCGCCTCGGCGAGGGACTCGATGAGGCTGGCGCCGTAGCTCTTGGTGGCCCGGTAGACGGGGATGCCGGGGCGGGCGTGGGTAACCGCGATCGCGCCGACGTACACCAGGTTGCCGAAGTTCTGCCGGTGCAGGTGGTGCAGGGCCTCCTTGCACACGTAGGTGGTGCCGAGCACGTTGACCTCGACCGCCCGGCGGATCCGCTGCGGGGACAGTTCCTCAAGTGCCCCGCCCGCCCACACGGACGCGCAGGCGGCGACGCCGTCGATCACGTCGTACCGGTCGACCGCCTCGGCGAACGCGTCCCGGACCTGGTCGTAGGAGGAGATGTCGCAGACGATCCCGGCGCACTGCAGGTCGTCGGAGACCGCGGCGATCTCGTCGGGCGCGTCGCCCAGGACGACCACCTGGTGTTCCTCGACGAGCAGGCGGGCGACGGCCAGACCGAGTCCGCTGGTCCCGCCGGCCACGATGAAGGTTCTGGCGCCCATCCCTCTCCAGTCGGTCGCGACGCACGAGCGTTCGCGGGTGCGCCCGGGCTGCCTTCCCGCTCGGGCCGGTTCCACACCCGGCCGGCACGGCCGCGCGGGAGGCCGCCGACGCGGCGGCAGGCCGGGGCGGCGCGACCGGTGGGTGGATCCGGCCCAGGTCGCGGGGTGTGCGGACGGATTTTGCGGGAAAGGCACGCCGGCCAGTACGGGACGCGACGCCGATCGCTGGCAGCAACTACTCGAAGACGGGTGAGCAGGCATGACACGAAAGACCACCACGGGGGTCCGCTCGGTGACGGACTCCCTCGGCATCGAGCGCGCGGCCCAGGACCGCGCAACGGAGGGGCTGGCCCGCGTCCTCGGCTGGATCAGCCTCGGTCTCGGCGTGACCGCCCTCGCCGCCGGGTCCCGCATCGCCCAGGCGTGCGGCGTCGGCGACTCACGCGCCGCCCGGGCGGTGTTGCGGGCCGCCGGCGTCCGGGAACTGGGCCACGCCGCGGCGCTGCTGATTCCCCGCCGCGCAGCCCTGAACACGTGGACCCGGGTGGCCGGTGACGCGATGGACCTGGCCGCGACGGGCCTGGCGATGCGCAACCGCCGCGGCGAGCGGCGGCGCCGGCTGGCGTACCCGATGGCGGCGCTCGCCGGAATCACCGCCGTCGACCTGTACGTCTCGGTCCGCGCGACTCAGCGCCGCCGGGTCCGCGACGGCGGCCGGGCGTACGGCTCGGTGACGGTCAACCGCACCCCGGAGGAGACGTACAACTTCTGGCACGACTTCGAGAACCTGCCCCGGTTCATGTACCACCTCGAGTCGGTGCGCCGGACGGACCCGCGGCGGACGCGGTGGACCGCGAAGGCCCCCGCCGGCCGGAGCGTGCAGTGGGAGGCCGAGATCATCGAGGACCGGCCGAACCAGTTGATCCGCTGGCGCTCCGTCGACGGCGCGAAGGTCCCGAACTCCGGCACCGTACGGTTCATGCCGGCCGCCGGCAGCCGGGGCACCGAGGTGCGCGTCGAGCTGGAGTACTCGATGCCCGGCCGGCCCCTGGGTCGCCTGGCGGCGCGCGCGTTCGGCGAGCACCCGCAACAGCAGATCTGCGACGACCTGCGGCGATTCAAGCAGGTCATCGAGACCGGTGAAATCACCCGGTCCGACGGCACACCGGACGGCACGAGCCTCAAGTCGCAGGCCAGGCAGCGCCCGGCCCGACCGCTGGCGCGGATCGCGTGAGGGAGACACGATGAGGGCCAACTGCTGGATCGCCCCCCACCGCGTGGCGGTCGAAGACGTACCAGACCCGCAGATCCTCAATCCCCGCGACGCCGTCGTCCGGGTGACCTCGTCCGCCATCTGCGGCTCCGACCTGCACCTGCTCGAGGGCTTCATCCCCCCGATGAAGCGCGGCGACGTCCTCGGGCACGAGTTCATGGGTGAGGTGGTGGAGCTCGGTCCGGGCGCACGGGACGGGCTGCGGGTCGGTGACCGGGTGGTCGTCGGCTTCCCCATCGCCTGCGGCGACTGCGTCTCCTGCCGGAGCGGGCTCTACTCGGTCTGCGAGAACTCCAACCCGAACGCCGGGATGGCGGAAGTGGCGATGGGCCACTCCCCCGCCGGCATCTTCGGCTACTCCCACCTCATGGGCGGGTACGCGGGCGGGCAGGCGCAGTACGTCCGGGTGCCCTACGCCGACGTCGGCGCCCTCAAGATCGAGGACGACCTGCCGGACGAGCAGGTGCTGTTCCTCTCCGACGTGCTGCCCACCGGCTACATGGCCGCCGAGCAGTGCGACATCAAGCCCGGCGACACCGTCGCCGTCTGGGGCTCGGGCCCGGTCGGCCTGTTCGCCACCGTCAGCGCCTACCTGCTCGGCGCCGGCCGGGTGATCGTCATCGACCGGTACCCGTACCGGCTGCGGATGGCGCGGGACAAGGCCGGCGCGGAGACGATCAACTACGAGGAGACCGACGTCCTGGACACGCTGCGGGAGATGACCGCCGGCCGGGGGCCGGACGCGTGCATCGACGCGGTCGGGATGGAGGGGCATCACCCGTCGGCGGCGCTGCACGCGTACGACCGGGCGAAGCAGGCGGCCAAGGTGGAGACGGACCGGCCGCACGCGCTGCGCGAGGCGATCCTGAGCTGCCGCAACGGGGGCACGGTGATGGCGATCGGTGCGTACGGCGGGTTCATCGACAAGTTCCCGATGGGCTCGTTCATGAACCGCTCGCTGACCATGCGCTCGGGTCAGGCCCACGTGCAGCGCTACATGCGGCCGCTGCTGGAGCGGATCCGTCGGGGCGAGATCGATCCCAGCTTCATCATCACGCACACGATGCGGCTCGAGGACACGCCTCAGGGGTACGACATCTTCAAGAACAAGCAGGAGGACTGCGTCAAGGTCGTGCTCAAGCC
>NZ_JBUEGB010000140.1:0-6970 GCF_054963695.1 Micromonospora sp. RTBAU3-60
CTCCGTCAGCCACCCCGACGACTGCACGTACGTGGTGCGCTGGCGGTCGAGCGCCCACGCCCGGGTCCGGGCTTCCAACGCCCGGTTGTACACCAGACGCACGCACCCGAAGGTGCGGTTCAACTGCCCAGCCTGTTCAGCAGACGGGTAGAAGCGGTACTTGTAAGCCCGCTTCACCACATCACCCACGCCTCACATTCTACCAATCGTCCACATAAGACGATCACCGAAGGGAGGGAGCGGCGTTTCCTCCCGGCCGTAAACGGCCGGGTTTCCACGCCGCAAATCCGATGAACGGAGCGGGCAGATGACCATTGACCTTGAAGATCGGTTGATCGACGGCATGCGGGACGAGGTCGCCGGACTGGCGTTCACCCGCGACGTGCTGGGGGACGCCACCCGCCGCCACCGGCGGCGCACCGCGCTGCACCGCAGCGCGTACGCGGCCGGGGTGGTCGGGGTGGCCGGGGCGCTTGCCGCGGCCCTGGCCGTCGGCACCGGTGCTCCCGCCGGTCGGGGAGGCTCGCCCGGGCCGGTCGCCGAGCGGCCCGCGACCGCGGCGAGCCCGGAGTCGCCGCAGTTGCGGCTGGCCGCCGCCGCGGCGGCCAGCGAGAACATCAGTTACCGGGTGAAGGTCACGACGACCAACAAGGACAAGCTCCCGCCGAGGGGCGAGCTGCCCGAGCCGGTGGCTAGGACCTGGGTGACGAAGGGCGCGTTCGATCCTGCGACGGCCACCGGCTACCTGGAGTCGCCGAGGACCGGGCTGCGTCCGCCCATGTCGATCGGCTGGCTGCAGGAGCGTCTGGTCGATGGCGTCCGATACTTCGGTGGCCTGGACGGTGCCGACCCCGACAGCGGAAAGATCGTGTGGGCTCGGGATCCGGAGGGCAGGCAGACGAGCTTGAACTACGACGATGCGCTGGGCGGCGGGCTGGGCACCTCGGCGGATCCGCAGCAGCTGTTCCGGATGCTGCGGCAGGCCGGCGCCAAGGTGACCCAGAATCCCGGCGGTGGCTACCACTTCGAGGTCTCGATGCGGGATTCGACCCAGGGAATCGCCGCCGACAGGCTGGTCGGTGACGTGACGATCGACGCGGACGGCCGGATCAGGACGGTGGCGTACGACCGTGCGGTGCGGTGGAACGCTCGGGGCCCGGAGTACACCTACCACCTGCACGTGCTGGTGGAGCTCTCCGAGTACGGCCTGCCGGTGAAGGTCGAGGCGCCAGCCAACGCCGTGGTCATCGGCAAGTAGCGACGAAAGGCCGCGCGGTTCGCGCGGCCTTTCGTCGAACCCATTGACAAAGAAGTTTTGTACGTACAAACTGATTTTGCCATGAGAGACGTCCTGTACCTGGAAGAGCGCGAGCAGGCCGAGGCCCTGCTCAAACCGCAGCGGATCGAGGTGCTGCGGCAGCTCGCCGAGCCCCGCACCTGCACCGAGGTCGCCGGCCTGCTGGGGCAGACGCCGCAGCGCGTCTACTACCACGTCAAGCAGCTGGTCGCGGCCGGGCTGGCCGAGCAGGTGTCCGAACGGCGGGTGCGCGGCATCACCGAGGGCATCTACCAGGCCGTCGCCCGGTCGTACTGGCTGTCCCCCCGCCTCGTCGGGCGGATCGGCGGGTCACGCCGGGCGCGGGACGAGCTCAGCCTGGGCTACCTGCTCGACCTGATGGAGGAGGTCCAGGCGGACATCGCCGCCCTCGACCGCACCGCGCCCGAACTGCCGTCCATCGGCGTCTCCGGCGAGATCCGGGTGCCGGCCGAGCGACGCCAGGAGTTCCTGCACGACCTGCAGTCGACGCTGCAGGACCTGTTCACCCGTTACGGCGGCACCGAAGGAGACGCCTTCAAGCTCGCCGTGGCCTGCTACCCGAAGGGCGACAACCATGAGTGATCTGCTGACCATCCGCGTCCGGCTCGCCGCCTCGGCGGAGCGTGTGTGGCGCGCGCTGACCGACCCCGCCGAGCTGCGCATCTGGTTCGCCGAGCACGCCGAGGTCGAGCTGCCGCACCGGTACGCGTTCTGGGGCCGCTACGCGCCCGAGGGCGACGCCCCGCATCAGCGGCTGCTGCACGCCGACGACCACACCCTGCGCTTCGCCTGGCTGCTCGGCGGCGTGGAGACCACCAGCGAGCTCGAGGTGACGCCGCAGGGCGAGCACACCGAGCTGACCCTGCGGCAGAGCCACTTCGTCTTCAGCGAGGCGCTCGACGGCAGCACCATCCGCGGTGTGCTGCAGACCTGGTGGAGCCTGGCGCTGGCCAACCTCAACGCCCACCTGGAGGGGCGGGCGCTGCTGCCGCGCACCGACTTCACCTCCGCCGACCTGCGCGGTGAGCTGGTCATCGACGCCCCGATGGACCGGGTGTGGACCTCGCTGACCGACTCCGAGCAGGCCAGCGCCTGGTTCGGATACCCGATCGGCATCGAGCCCTGGGTTGGCGGCCGCTACGCCATGGGCGGTTTCGATGCCGGGTACGCGGCCAAGGTGGTCGACCTGGAGCCGGGCCGCAAGATGTCCGTCGACTGGGGACCGACCGGCGTCAGCACCTGGGAGCTGGCCGAGTCCGCCGGGAAGACCCGGCTGACCTTCGTGCAGAGCGGCTTCGACGAGACCAACCCCCCGTACGCGGCGTGGAGCGGTTCGGTGTCCGGGCTGTCGGAGCTGCGCCGCTTCCACGAGGTGCCCGACTGGCAGCCGATCTGGCTCGCCGACGAGCTGCCGGCGGCCAGCGCGACCAGCTGATCAACTGGCCCGCGCGCAGGGACCCGGGCGGACGACTCGCGCGTCCGCCCGGGTCACCGGCACGGTGCCAGTTCACCGCTCTCCTGGTCGGACCAGTCCCCGCTCGTAGGCGTAGACCACGGCCTGCACCCGGGTACGCAGGTTCAGCTTCATGAGCACCCGCGAGAGGTGGGTCTTGACGGTGGCCTCGCCGAGAAACAGCCGCCCGCCGATCTCGGCGTTGGTGAGCCCCTCCGCGATGAGGCGGAGCACGTCGACCTCGCGAGCGGTGAGCTGGTCGAGCTCGCGGGAACGGGGGACCGGTGCCGGTTGGGCGGCGAAGCCGCGGATCACCCGCAGGGTGACCGCCGGATCGAGCAGGCCGCGCCCGGCCGCCACCAACCGGACCGCGTCGACGAGTTGCTCCGGCGGGGAGATCTTGAGCAGGAACCCGCTCACTCCCGCTCGCAGCGCCGCCGCCACGTGCTCGTCCTCGTCGAAGGTCGTCAGCACGATGATCTTCGTGTCCGGTGCCGCCGTTAGCAGCCGGCGTGAGGCTTCCAAACCGTCGACGCGCTGCATCCGGATGTCCATCAGCACCACGTCGGGCCGGGTACGGGTGACCAGGTCGACCGCCTGGTCGCCGTCGGACGCCTCGCCCACCACCGTGATGTCGGGCTCACCGCTGAGCACCATCCGCAGGCCGACCCGGACCATCGCCTCGTCGTCGACCAGCACCACCGAAACACTCATGATCGGTCCCCCTCACCGGCCCGGCACCGCGAAGCGGGCCCGCACCGCGTAGCCGCCGTCCGGCAGCGGCCCCGCGTCGAACGACCCGCCGAAGAGCGCCACCCGCTCACGCATCCCCACCAGGCCGTGCCCACCCCGGCCACGGGGCGCGGGAGCCGGCGCAACCGCACCAGGTTCGTTGACCACTTCCACGGTGACCCCGTCCTGGGCGTAGGAGATGGTCACCACCGTCGGTACGGATCCCGCGTGGCGCAGCACGTTCGTCATCGCCTCCTGCAGCACCCGGTAGGCGGAGGTGTCCAGGGTGCGCGGCAGGGGCACCGTCTCGCCCTCCACCCGCAGGCGTACCGGCAGGCCCGCCCGCGCCACCTCGGCCAGCAGGGCGTCGGCCCGCTCCAACGTGGGCTGCGGGGCGGCGGCCCCGGCCGTACCGCTCTCCCGCAGGATGCCCACCAGCCCACGCATCTCCTCCACGGACTGCCGACCGAGGCGTTCGAGCCCCAGCACGATCTCCTGCTGTTCGGGGCGATCCGCGAGCTGCCGGCGCAGCCCACCCAACTGCAACGTCATCACGCTGACCGAGTGGGCGACCGCGTCGTGGACCTCCCGCGCGATACGCGCCCGCTCCTGCACCACCGCCGCCTGAGCGTTCGCCTCGCGTTCGGCCGCCAGCGCCGCGGCCAGGTCCGCGAGTTGGGCCGCGCGGGCGGCGTTGGCGCGGGCGAGCAGCCCCAGGAACCAGCCCGGCAGCAGGATCGCCGGGACGAACAGCAGCTCCCAGGACGGTTTGCCGGTGACCACCGAGGTGAGGGCGAGCGCGACGGCCCCGGCGCCGAGGGCGAGCGACGACCGCTGCGGCGGCTGCCGCCACCCGACCCAGCCGACCACACCGATCAGCCCGATCATGGCCGCACCGCCCGGGCCCTTCGCGCCGAGCAGCGCCCCGACCGGGTAGCAGCCGGCGGCGAGCAGCGTGCCGGTGAGCGGGAACCACCGCGCCAGCACGATCCCGCCGCCGAGGAGCACGCCCGACACCCAGGTGGCGACCGCGGCGTCCCCGAAGAACGGATCCAGGGTGGTCTCCACGACCGCGAGCACCCCGATCAGCGGCCCCAGAACGAACGGGATGAGGCCGGGATCGCGCAGCCGGGCGAGCGTCATGGTTGGCACTGTAGGTCGCCGATCCGCCGCTGCCGTCCACCGTGCGGTGGACCCCGACCGGCTCCGGGTCCACCGTTCGGTGCCCGCCATGGGGGCGTACCTCCGCTGGTGGGGCGGCCTCGGTCGGTGCGCCACGACGGACGCGGCAGACCGCCGGCGCCCGGCATCGTCAGTACCCGACATCGGCCGCCACGAGTGCGGCCCGCGACAGGGAGTGACGATGATCAGCAACATCGACAACGCCGGCCTGACCACCGACCCGACGGACACCGGCGGCGGTGCCCACGGCCGGACGACGCTGCGCCGCCTCGGCGCAGGCGCACTCATCGGCGGTCCGGTTCTCTTCCTCGCCGGCATGCTGGCCTGCCCGCCGCAGGCCAGCGAATCCACCGCCGACTACGTGACCTCGCTCGCCCGCGACGGCGGGCAGACCCAGCTCTCCGCGATCCTGCTGCACTACGGCACGCTGATCGGCGCGCTGGGCCTGCTCGCCGTGCCCGGACTGGTCCGGGGCGCGCGGGGACGGGTGCTCACATTGGTCGGCACGCTGCTCGCCGCCGTCAGCCTGCTCAACATCTCCGGCGCCGTGAAGGACGACTGGTGGCGGATGGAGATCGGCCAGCGGCTACCGCTGGAGGTCGCCGTCCGCATCTCCGACGCGGTCGACGGCGCCAGCCTCATGCCGCTGTGGCGAGGAACGAGCATGTTCGCCCAGCTCGGGCTGCTGCTGATCTGCGTCGGCCTGGCCCGCGCCGGCGTGGTGGGCTGGTGGCTGACGTTCGCGTTCGTGGCCACCTTCGCGGCCGTCATGTTCATCCCGGTGCACCTGACCCTGGTCATGGGTGCGGTGTTCTCGCTGCTGCTACTGCCCCTCGTGGTCGCCGGCGTCCGCATCGCCGGACGCGAACGGGGGAACGTCGCCTGATCGCCGGCACGCACTCGGTTGGCCCGGGGGCACGGTCTGGCTCGAACGGAAACGGCACGGGTGGACCCGGTCCGGGTCCACCCGTGCCGTCGACGGCGGGCGCTGGGTCAGTCGCCCGGGGGTTAACAACTGCTCGCGATTGAGTGGTCTGTAGCATGCTTTTGCACGCTATGGTGATCTGGTGAATTTGAAGGAGTGGGCGGCGTCTCAGGGCATCGCGTACGTCACCGCGCGGCGGCAGTACGCGGCTGGGACGTTGCCTGTTCCTACTTACCGGCTGGGTCGACTCATCATGGTGGGTGAGCCGCTGCCTGCTGTCTCGGCTGGCGCCGAGCGGGTGGTGGTGTACGCCCGGGTCTCGTCGGCCGACCAGCGCGCCGACCTTGACCGGCAGGTCGCTCGGGTCGTCACGTGGGCGACCGGGCAGAACCTGCCGGTGTCGCAGGTGGTGGCCGAGGTCGGGTCCGCGCTGAACGGGCAGGGCAAGAAGTTCCTCGCGCTGCTGCGCGACCCGGCGGTTACGACCATCGTGGTGGAGCACCGTGACAGGTTCGTCCGCTTCGGTGCCGAGTATGTCGAGGCGGCGCTGGCCGCGCAGGGTCGCAAGTTGTTGGTGGTTGACCCGGCGGGGGTCGATGATGACCTGGTCCGGGACGTCACGGAGATCTTGACCTCGTTGTGTGGGCGTCTTTACGGCCGTCGGGCTGGGGCGGATCGGGCGCGCCGGGCGGTCGAGGCCGCCACCACACAGGACCCGCCAGCGTGAAGGCGATTCAAGCGTACCGGTTCGCTCTGGACCTGACTCCAGCGCAGGAGCGTGACGTGCTCGCCAACGCCGGCGCGGCCAGGGTGGCGTACAACTGGGCCCTGGCCAGGGTGAAGGCCATCATGGACCAGCGCGCCGCCGAACGCACCTACGGTGTACCTGAGGAACTGCTGACTCCGGCCGTCGGGTGGAATCTCGCCGCGTTGCGCAAGGCGTGGAACGCGGCCAAGTCGGATGTGGCGCCGTGGTGGGCTGAGTGTTCCAAGGAGGCGTTCAACACGGGCTTGGACAACCTGGCGGCCGGTTTGAAGAACTGGTCCGACTCCCGGGCCGGGAAACGGGCCGGGCCGCGGGTGGGGTTTCCGCGGTTCAAGTCCCGCCGCCGGTCGACACCGTCCGTGCGGTTCACCACGGGTGCGATCCGGGTGGAGCCGGACCTCCAGCATGTTGTGCTGCCCCGGTTGGGCCGGCTCAAGCTGCACGAGTCCGCCCGTAAACTCGCCCGCCGTCTGGAGGCGGGCACGGCCCGGATCCTGTCCGCGACGGTGCGCCGTGACGGCGGCAGGTGGCATGTCGCGTTCTGCGTCGAAATCGAGCGGGCCGAGCGCACCCCGACGCGCCCGCAGGCGGTGA
>NZ_JBUEGB010000141.1:0-6901 GCF_054963695.1 Micromonospora sp. RTBAU3-60
GACCTGACCGCTCTCCTCGTCCACCCCTGATCGGAGCAAAGCGCGGGCGCAAGCGGTACGGGAAGCCTCGCCCTCAGCCAGCGGCAGCTTTCCGGTCACCGACTCATCGCCCCGCCATCGATCCAGGAGAACCCGCGATCACGACCGGCCCACCTCACCGGAATCTCCCCCGAACCAGCCCAAAGGCGAAGCGCCACGGTCCACACGGCTAACCTATGGTCACCGACGATTCCTAATCAAGTTGGTCAGCCTGGTCTGACCGGAGACGCGCGTTGGGATGCGCTGCTTGCGGCGCTCGCGGAGCACCTGCTCGCACAAGAGGATCTTGCGCCGCCCGCGTGGGTCGAGGCACGGGTGCTGCGCCGGGCCTGGTTCCCGGCCGAACTGGCCATCCACTGCGCCGACGCCTTGGCCTGGGCGCCGGCCGCGTTCCGGAAACACGGCGTCTACCTCTCCGTTCACGACCTGGCCGCGGCGTGACCGGGGCGGACGGCGTCCTGATGGGGCGCGCAGAGCTCGAGCGCGCGTACACCCGCCTGGGCGAGAGCCTCGTCCGCCGTGGGGTCGTCGCTGACATCTCGTGGTGGTGCCGCGATGGCGCTGGCCTACGACGCGAAACGGGTGACCAGGGACGTCGATGCGATGTTCGTCCCGCACGGCGTCGTCCTCGACGAGGCGCGTGCGGTGGCCGACGAACTGGGACTGCCCCCATGGTGGCTCAACGAGCAAGCCAGCGTCTATGTCTCCGGCAAGGATGACCCGGGTAGACGGCGCGTCTTCGACCATCCCGGGCTACGCGTCATGGCGGCCTCGCCGGAGCACATCTTCGCGATGAAGGCACTCGCGGCGCGGGCCCGCGATGTGGACGATCTTCGCACCTTGGCGGCGCTGGCCAAGGTCGCGACAGTGGACGACGCCGTACGCCTGTGCGGCGGACTTCTATCCCGACGAGGTGATCTCGCCGCGGGCCATGGCGGTTATCCGCGAGCTCTTCGAATGAGCCGGTGGCAGCGGCCCCCGGCAATCGGCGATGCGCGGTTGTCTGGGCATGAGTTGCAGTTCGCCCCTGCGACTCTTGCGGCCTGGCCCTCCCTCGATCGGGACCTGAACGCCGCGCGTAACCTCGCCGCGCTCGCGCGTGAGGTCACCACCGCCGGGAGTGGCCCGGTGGCAGGACGTGGAGCCGACCATAAGACCCGCCCCGGCGGACAAGAACGAATTGACTGTGAGGTGGACCCAAGGGGTCAGGGCGACAAGGTTGTATGTCCGGTAGGACGATGTACCTTGTCGCCCTAGCCACTTTACCTCCAAGGCGCGAGGCTAGTCGCTTATATGACTGCTTGCGCTATTGCTTGATCACCACGCCGGTCGCTGCGCCTATCCTTAAGGCGCTCTATTTGCAGGTGATGGTGGCGTCTGAGGCGATGCACTCCTCGCCATTCTTGAAGATCGAGGCGCGCCACGTGCCCGAGCTGCAGGGCGCTGACGACGCGCCGCTGCCATTAACCTTGAAGTCTCTGGGCCCGCAACCACCAGGCCCCAAAAATCTTCTTCGAGAAGCCAACGCCGTACGTCGCATTGGTGAGAGACCCAAAACGCGACCAGCGGTGATAGGCGAGCTCTGTTAGTTATAGTGGGCGAACTCTGTATAGTCGTTCCAGATCCAGCCTTTAACGCCAGTGCAGCAGTCCGAGTGCCACCACACGTTTCCGTAACTGTTCACGCAACGCTTGTCGACACGGAAAAGCGTTTTGTACTTCCACGTAGCTATCACAGGGGATGACCCGTAATAGCTGCTGTGCACCGGAGCGCTGCCGACGATGACTCGCCGAATATGCGGCGTCCAAGCCGCGCATGAGGTCGTGGCTTCGACGTCCATCGGTTCGACGTCCATCTCGTTCGCCGTTGCGCTCGGAATGGGTTCGACCGCCGCAGATGCCGGTACGGCGACAGGAAGGATGCCGGCAAACGCGAGTGCGAATGCTCCACCCGCCGCTGCGAGTCGCTTCGCCGTTACTTTCCTCATGAATTTCTCCATATCTGTAGATGTTCTAAGTTGAACGTATAGGTATCGCAGTGTCTGCGAAGTCCGCCCTTGGTAACAGATCGATAAACATGTCTTGGCAAGGGGTTTTGTTGGTAGGTCCATGTGAATGGATCTAAGAGGTCGCGCAGATAGGTGGTTTTCATGGTCGGCAGGTGGGGCGGGTGTCCCATCGGTACAAGGTCCAGGCCTGCCGGATGAGGCTACGTACGGTGATGATGGTGTCGGCGAGGTCGAAGTAGGCGTGGACGACTGTCTCCTTGCGTTCGTAGCAGCGTTGAAGGCGGTTGAAGGCGTTGTGCCAGGCGTTCGTGCGCTCGACATGCCAGCGTTTGGTGGCCTGGACGGGGGCCTTGACTCCTTTGCGGGCGATCTCGCCGATCATGCCGCGTCCGGCGAGGAGGTCGCGGGTCACGGCGGAGTCATAGCCGGCGTCGAGATGGATGGTGACGTCCTCGGGTTGCGGGCCGAGGACGTCGAGGTGTTCCAGAGTGGGTTTGAGCAGCGGCGAGTCGTGGCGGTTGGCGCCGGCCAGGACGCGTCCGAGGGGGATGCCGCGGGCCTCGACCATCACTGAGCGTTTCATGCCCTGCTTGTCGCGGTCGACCGGTGATCGCCCGGCGAGTCTGGTAGAGTGAGTCTACGTAGAAGAAGACTACGTAGACTGGGATTACCTCATGGCGGGAATCTTCGTCGGCCGAACGACCGAACTTGCCTTGTTGCAGAAGCGGCTGGACCGGCTCCAAACAGGGAGGGCCGGACTGGCGGTCACCATCCGGGGCCGGCGCCAGGTCGGGAAATCGCGCCTCGTCCAGGAGTTCTGCAACCGCGCCGAAGTGCCCTACCTCTTCTATACCGCAACCAAGGGTGCGTCCTCCACCGAGGCGATCTCCACCTTCCTGGCCGAGTTGCGTGACTCACCGCTGCCGACGAACCCGGACTTGGTGCCGATATCCGCCGGAGGTTGGCCAGACGCCTTCCGGTCGCTGGCCTCTGTCCTCCCGGACGTCCCGTCCGTCGTCGTTATCGACGAGGTTCCATGGCTTGCCGAGCAGGATGCGCTCTTCGACGGCGCGTTGCAGACGGCTTGGGACCGGCTGCTGTCCACCAAGCCCGTCCTCCTTCTGCTCCTAGGCAGCGACGTCCACATGATGGAGCGGCTGACCGCATACGATCGACCGTTCTTCGGCCGGGCCGACGCGCTCATGCTCGGGCCGCTGAACCCGGCGGAGACGGCGCGCGCGCTGGATCTCAGTGGGGCAGATGCAATTGATGCGCATCTGATCTGCGGAGGCCTCCCGGGGATCGTTCGGGCCTGGCCACCGGCCAAGCCGCCGCTGGCCTTCCTCGAAGAGGAGTGCGCCGATCCGGCCTCGGTCGTCTTCAGCATCCCGGAAGCGGCGCTGCTGGCCGAGTTCCCCGCGCCGGACCAAGCACGCCGCGTCCTTGAGGCAATCGGCGGCGGCGATCGAGCCTATGCCAACATCGCCTCGACGGCAGGCGGGACCCAATCTCCGCTCGCGTCCGGTCTGCTCTCACCTCTCCTGCGCCGACTGGTGGAGGAAAAGAGGGTGCTGGCCGTCGACGAGCCGCTGTCCACGAAGCCGAGCAGACCAGCGTTGTATCGAGTCGCCGACAGCAACTTACGCCTGTACCTGGCGATTCTCCGTGGCGCGCAGGAGCAGGCCCGCCGAGGCCGCCCGGAGGCAGCATTCAAACTCGTCCAGCGGCGCTGGAAGGGATGGCGCGGCCGCGCCGTCGAACCGCTTATCCGAGAGTCCCTGGAACTCGCCGCGACCGCCGGAAGCCTGCCCTGGCCAGACGTGCAGGCCGTTGGGGGTTGGTGGAACCGCCAGTTCAACCCGGAGATCGACATCATTGGCGCGGACCGGGCACCAGTGGCTCAGACCGTCTACTTCGCGGGTTCCGTCAAATGGCTCAGCAGTCCCTTCGACGCGCGCGACCTTGCCGAACTGGCGGCGGGCGCGGCACAGGTGCCCGGCTTCGACCACGGCCGTTGCGGGCTCGTGATCGTCTCGCTCAGCGGCGTGTCGCCACAGGTCGACTCGACGAAAGCGGATGTGGTGTGGGGTCCTTCGGAGATCTTGTCGGCCTGGCGGGGGTAACCGCACTGCCGCCTACGCGATCTGATCCGGGTTGAGCCGCTCACGAGCGATGCGGGTTCTCGTGCGAGTGGGCCAGATACGGTGCGCCGGTCCTGCAGCCGTTCCGGGCGGCCTGCCCATGCCGGCGTCGATGCCGGCCGTGATCAAGGCTCGCCAGGCGGCTGGCTGGATCGTCACCGACCCTGACAACCTCCCACCCGAACATCGTGACCAGCTGCAGCGGCTGCTTGCGCGCAGCCCGGCCCTGGCCGCCGTCGCCGCCCACGTCCGCGAGTTCGACAAGATGATGAAGAATCTCACCGGCCAAGACCTCGGGCAGTGGATCACGAGCATGCTGGCCGATGACCTGCCCAGCCTGCACTCGTTCGTCGCCGGGCTGCAACGCGACCTTGATGCGGTGACTGCGGGGCTGACGCTGCCGTGGAACTCCGGGCCGGTGGAGGGCCACGTGAACCGCATCAAGATGATCAAGCGCCAAATGTGCGGTCGTGCCGGCTTCGACCTGCTGGCGCAAGCGCGAGCTGCACGCACAGTGATTCCATCGTGGTGTGACGGCTCGTCGTCAGGCGCCGTCGCTAGGGTGGTGGCATGGCGCGCAGACACCGCAACGACCCTCGGCCCGGAGACGAAGACTTCGTGCCGATCACCGACGCCGAACGGCGCGCCCATGCCGACGCGCTGTCGCGCTCCCACATCGGCCACGACTGCGCCGAGCAGGCCGCCAGCCTGTGCCAAGCCGGCGAGTACTACGCCATCCTCGGCGAACACGCACTGGCCGAGCAGATGTTCCGCGACGCGCTCGACATCGAAGACGCCGAACCCGGCACCGCCCAGGCCGCCTACGCCTCGTTCCTGCTTGACCGGCACCGCCACAACGAGGCCATGGCCATGATCACCGAAGCGCGCAGACTCTGCCCACAAGACCCCGACGTGTTCAGCGTCATCGGCGAAGCCCTGGCCGAACACGGCTACCCGCAGCAGGCCGCCCGCTGGTTCACCGCCGGCCTCGTCACCCACCTCGGACACCTCACCGACCTCGACATCGACGACCTGCGCTATGACTTCGATACCGGACTACTGGCCCGGGGACGCTACCAGGCACGCCAAGCCCTCGGACTCCCGCAAGATCACATCGACACCCTGGTGCACGAACTACAACAGGCCAACCCCGCCACAGCCGACGCTCATTAACGCTGGCGGTGTGCGCGTCTCGTCGCAGACGCGGTGAAGATGGTGCGGAGCAACGCCGGTGAAGCCGACGAGGACCGGCACGACTACGGCTACGAGTACGACCCGAACGGAAACCCGGCACTGATCACCGACACCTCGCCCGCCGCGGGGGTGGACAGGTACGAAGTCGAATACACCGGTTTGAATCAGGTGGCTGCCGTCATCGAGTCGAACGCCGGTGCCGTCAGGAACACCACCAGTTTCACCTATGACGAAAACGGGTCACCAGTCACCACCCAGCACGACAAGCAATACTCGACGTACCGGTACGACCCGCGCGGACTGCTGTCGGAGGTCGCCGTCGGTACTTCGGCGACCGACCCCGACCGCAAGACCACGTCATACACCTACACCGACCGGGGTGAGCGGCTCGACGAGCTGAAGGGGAATGGCAACAAGGTCAGCCACGCCTACTACCTCGACGGCCTGCCCAAGTCCCAGGTCGAGAAGAAGCCCAACGGCGACGTGGTTGCCGAGCACTCTATGTTCTACGACCTGAACGGCAACCGCACGAAGGACGTCAACAAGAAGATGCGCGCGGACGACCACTCCGCGTACATCCTCAACACCACGGAGAACACCTACGACCCGTGCGACCGGATCGTGTCGGTGACCAAGACGGGGGACACTCCGTCCACCGAGTCCTACATCCACGACGCGAACAGCAACGTCATCAGCCAGACCATCAAGGGGGCGACGACGACCTTCAACTACGACCGGAACCGGCTGCTCACCAGCAGTGGGGGCGGGGCGACGGCGTCGTACAACTACGACCCGTTCGGTCGTCTGGACTCGGTGACGTCTGGGGACGTAGTGATCGAGCGAAATGTCTACGACGGCTTCGACCACATATCGAAAACCGTAAGATGACGGGCATCGGCACGTCGATCACCAGGTACTCCAGGGGGAGCCGAGCCGACAAGGCGTCGCCCGCGGAACCCGCGAAAGATCAAGAAACTCAGACACGCGCTCATAGCGGCAACCCGGGGTACCTACCGGGGCGAGTTCCAGCGTCACTCTTGTAAACGGGCTCGCAGGTGCCAAGCTCTGTCGACGTCGGCGGGCGACGCATCGAGTTTCACAAACCCGCGGGCGCCCCGCCAGGGGCATCCTCCTCTTGTAAGCGAGATGCCGCCGGTACGATTCCGACCGGGCTCCAACATCGTCTGCCGAGCTTACAACAGCCGGCCGTCGAGCGCTCGGCGGCGTCGAGGTGATGCCTGCTGTCACCCGGACGAGGGAGAGGGAGTGTCAAGTTAACTTGGCCCTGTCTCACATTCGGTGGTGACGAAGGGTGGCGAGGCGTCGCTGACTCCCATGTGGAGGATTTCAACGAGCTTGTACAGGCGGTGTTCTCGGGGCTGTCCCCGCTGATCGTCGAGGACGTGGTCGACGAGGGTGAGCGGATCGTGGTGGGGGCCCGGACGCCGCAGGACACCGGGGTCTGCCCGATGTGCGGGGCCTCGTCGGGACGGGTCCACGGCTATCACTGGCGGACGGT
>NZ_JBUEGB010000142.1:0-6796 GCF_054963695.1 Micromonospora sp. RTBAU3-60
CTGCAGGTAGGCCCGGCGTTCCGGAGTGATCCGGAGCGTGGTGGCCAGTTCGGCGACCGTGCGGTTCCGCGGGCCCTGCCCCGGTGGGTAGTGACGGGGCTCCTCGGTAAGCCGCAAGATCGAGCGGCCACCGACGCGCGCGACGATCTCACCGTAGAGACCCGCATTGCGCATGTAGTCCTGGACCGCCAGATCCTTCGCGCCGGTTCGTTTCGAGAACTCACCGCGCCCCCGCCGCCCCCGGTCGTCGACGATCTCCACAATGAAGGTCCGATGATGATCCGGGCCCTCCTGATGGTCCTCAACCGTGAGCTGCTGAACCGGCACGGAGCGGGTCAGCTCACCCCACCAGTTGATGCCGTCCATGAGCACCTGCTGGAGTGCCTGCTCGTAGACGTCTGCCACCAGCCGCTTGACGGTGGTGTAGCCGCCGAGGAGCACCACCACACCGAGGACCTGGTGCATGACGTCCTCAGCCAGGCGCGACGTGCTCCGCCGGTTCGGCTCCTCGCCCTTGCCCAGGTTCATCGACTCGACGACAGCCAAATTGCCAGCGACCCGCTGGGCGACCCGCCCGGGCATGTGCGCGATGACCCGGTTCTGCCTGCTGACCTTGTCCGGACGAGTGCGCTCCACGACCAGGTCGGCCACCGCAAGCGCCAGATGGGTGGCCCCCACCTTGCCCAGTGCCGCCAGCGCGGCGACCGAGATCGGCGACCGGCCGAGCTCGTATAGGAAGGTGGAGTGACAGGCCGCGAGCCGCAACCAGCGCGCCCGCAGCGGGTCGTCGTCGACCCGCCAGCCTCGCTTGCCGAGTTCGGCCACAAGCGAGTCACCGAGCGGCACATCATCCGCCGCCAAGGCCGGGTCGGGAAGAGAGGCGAGGGCAAGTCGGGACATGCCGGCGGTGTCCTCCAGGTAGCGCAAAGGTCGGGCAACTCTAACTCAGAGGGCTTGGCACAAGGGACGGTCGAAAATGCGGTTGCCGGCCCGTCGTGCCCGCCAGCGAGCCAGTCCGCCGTGTACCAGCCCACTCGCTCGACATCGACGCTGCCCATGACCCGGCCACGTCGGGACGTCCCGGTCGAGCTGGCCAGCTCGGCCCGCCCACCGTCGAAGCTAAAGAGCGTGGGGCCGAGTGTCATCGAGCACCAGGCCGACGACCGGGCGACGGTGGCAGCGCAGGTACGCGCGGTGCGTGGGACGGCCGCACGTCGCGCCGGGCAGGCGCGGCGGCGGCCGGAGATCAGGACGAGAAGCGGTCGACCACGTGGGGTCGGTTGGTCGCGGCGAACCGGCTGCGGACCTGGGGGCGGCTGGCCAGGAAGAGATGCCACACGGCGACACGCGCATCCGAGCGGGCGAACGTGTGGACCCGGGCAGATAACATTCGCGTTCGGAACGAACGCGGAACCTCCGCCTCACCGCCGATGATGGAGGAATCTGCGATGGCTCTGCCGACCCGCCCGATCGTCGCGTTCGCTGCCGCAGGCGTCGCAGGAACCACCGGCATGATCGCCGGAACCGCCGGCGCCCTGCAGATCGCCGGAGCCAACGCGCAGAAACAGCAGGGTTGGCAGGTCTAGCCGCATGACGGAGTCTTCCACGATCCCGGGGATTGACACGCCGATGATCAGAGCCCAAAGTCGACGATGGAACTTGATCGGGCGAGAGGGCTGCATGGATGTCGGCGACGCCGAACCGAGTCAGGTTCGCCATATCGAGGCGGCGACAGGCGTCGCGAGAACGGCAGCGCCTCAACCACGCCAACTGCTCCAGGCTTTTGATCGATTGGGCCTAATCTCTGTGCAGCATCGTCCTGGATGGCATCGCCGTATCCGCACCTCGCGGAACGAGTTGCGGTTAATCGCAGTGTTCGCGTCGCTTAAACGTCGGGTAATGATCGGGGGAGTACGTGGCGATCAGCCGATTCATGCCAATCGACCAGGTCGGTCACCTCGGCGGAATCACAGCATCAGTCGAGGCCTTGGAAGCGGTCGAGGAGGATCTTCGCCTCCGCCTAGGCAGCCGGGCCGCTCACGCCGTAGTCGCCGGCATGACGCTCCTGGGTGCCGAACGAGGCGAATCTTGGCTGAAGCAGTGTGCCCAGTCACCGCAGACTGTTTGGCGAGAAAGCCACATTGCCCCCGGGCACCTCGCCGACACCCTAGCGACTCTCGGGTTCGACGCCGCGTTCGATGAACTCCATCGCCATGGTTCCAACGGCCAAGCCGTGCAGCACATCGCCCGTATCCTGCTTGATGTCGAACCGGCCGATCGACTGGCGGTGGCGAACAAGATTGTCAGCCGAGCGGCCGACCCCTCAGTGGGCGCCTTTACCGTGCCGACCGAACTCGCTGAACTCGGCGCTCGGCTCGCAGTGGCAATGTCACCACTCACCGAGGACGACGTCGCGCCGGCGGTACGCGTTGGTTTCGATCCATACGTGGGATGCGGTGAGATGATTGCCGGGCTGGCTCGGCTGCTGATGCAGTCCCATGGCGGTTTCGTCGCACATGGATATGGCCACTCCGCCGAGGCCCTCGCTATCGCGCGCACCACCGTTGCCTTGACCGGCATTTCTCCTGACAGACTCCGTCTCGGCGAATGGCTCACCCAGCAGTCCATCGCCGTTCCCGACTTCCACTACCTAATCAGTGCGATCGAGGCGACGCCGTGGCGCCACCTCGAGCCGTGGCTCGATGGCGAGATGACTTTTCCCGCCAGGCCGAGGGCGTCCGACTCGTCGCTGCTCCACCTTACGGCGATCGCGAGGTGCATCTCGGAGCGGCCGCAGTCAGTAGCTATCGTGCTGGTCAACTCGGCCGCCCTCACCGTCGGGCCCGCCGGCTCCGGAGACGCTCAGCTACGACGCTTCATCGCAGAGACCGGATTGCTACACGCCGTCGTTACGCTGCCGGGTGGAGTATTCGAACGCACATCGATGGCACCCACCATGCTGGTCCTACGGCACCCGTCGCCGGGATCGAACAACGGCTGCTTCCGCCTGTTCGACGCCCGCGACCTCGGGCACCGGACGGATCGCCGACGGCACAGCCTGTCTCCCGAAGACATCCAACAAATCGTGGAGGCACTGTCCGCTCCCGCGGGTGAACTGTGTAGCGCCGTTCCCGCCTCGCTGCTCGCCCAAGATGGCAGGTGGCGAATCCCCCCGGTGACACGCCGGCTACAAGCGACCCCCTCGGCCACAGCCAGCCCGCTGGAGGAAGAACGCCTCTGCGACCTGTGCGAAATCCTGCCCGGGCGAAACCGCGTCGACAAAGGTAGCGTCGACGCGGACCGTGAACGCGTCGTGCGCGCCGAAGATATAGGCCAAGAGTTGACCCCCTGGTCCGATCTTCCCCGCTCCACACCACCGAAGGCCAGTTCGATTGAGGTACTGCCGGGCGACATCATCGGCAGCATCTCACCGCCATATGGACGGTGGGCCCTCGTGCCGGACGACTACGGGCCCGCATTCGCAAGCGATCACACGCTCGTCCTCCGGGCCCGCCGGCCGTTCAGCATGCGGTACCTGCTGGGCTATCTACGATCGGAGGGGGCGAAGGGATATCTCGTCAGGATGTTCCGAGGTACGATTCCCCGCCTTGACCGAGATCAGTTGGCCGAACTGCCTGTACCACACTGCCCCTTGCCGGCCGACTATCTCAACGACGTGCTCAGCGGCTACGACTCGGAGGTAGCTCGGCTGGAGGCGGAGATCGGCCAGCTGCGCCACCGGGTAGACGAGATATACCGGGGCGCTTCCTCCGTCGAGATCGCCGCGCGTATCGACGGACTGCATGGAATCACGGCCTCCCTGCGCTCGCTGGAGAACCTGAACGGAGCCCTCCGCATCGCCAAGGCCTCCTTTCCCTATCCCATTTCCCGCACGTTACGCGCCATCGATCGGACTAGGTCACCACGGGAGCGATACCACGAGGTAGTGCATCAAGGACTGGAAACGATATCGACGGTTCTGGCCGTCCTCTCGGCGGCCACCGCCCGCGCTCGTTCCCTATCTGGCAAGTCTTTGAAAAACTGGGCCGGCCAAGTAACCAGGAGCGGTGCCACTATAGGCGCCCAGCGAGCGATGTTCACGGAAGTGGCGCGATCTATCCTGTCCAGCGGAAGTAGTGCCCTAGACCTAGGCGGCATCGGGCAGGCGCTCGGCGACGCGGGCTCCCCCGCCGTTGTTGCCTTCGAACAGCTACTCGTGGAACGTAACCGTATCCATGGCGACTATCCGCGGTCAGATTACGAGTTCCAACAGCGACTCGCACACGCGGAGAGCGCGATGAGCGAGTTACTCGACGGCCTCAGCTTCCTGGCTCGCTGGGAGTTGAGGTACGCAGAGTCAATCGAGCCGGTCGAGGGTGCAGATGGCCAGCCAGACTTCAGCGGTCGGTTCGCGCTGCTGCGGGGTGACAACCCGGACTGGAACATGGCGGAGCAGGTGTCGGAGAGGCCACTCTACCGAGGACGGGTTTACGCACTGGTGGACCAGCGAGACCTTGTCGATCTCCATCCCTATCTCTTGGTTCGGGATTGTCCCCAGTGTGGTGCGAAGGAGGTATACCACCCAGATTCCTTCGGCTCGGCCGAAGCGAATCTCAAGTCCCTCGACCGGGGGCATTCGCAGACGTGCGTTGACGAGTGGGTATTGAAATCCCTGCGGCAAGGGTTCACCGTCCTCTCGTAGATCTGAATCGCTCAGGGCCGCCGACCTCTTCAGCAACCGCCTGGTCGGCATGGTGGCACTGCTCGACCTCAACCGGCTGCGGGCGGCTGGCTATGTCGTCATGACCACATGGCACAGATCCGGCACAACCGAGCGCGAGTAACGGCGGAAGATGCCGGAAGCCGACGGCATGCGCTCGAGCAGGTCAAGAGCCATGTCCGGGGCAGCGCAGGAGGTCGGGATGCCGGGCTTCTTACATCCAGCGGAAATGCACGAACTGGCCCGGGCCAGCCGAGCGCCGGCCGCGGAGGCAACTTGACGCGTCGGGCGCCCTCGCGAGCCAGCGCGCCCTGCCGTCAGTCTCGTCCCACAGCACAGTGAGGGCCGAGGCCTGGAAATGCCAGAGCTGCGATTGCATTGACCGGCGGGCGGACGTGGTCGGAAAGCATGGCCTCGAGCCGGCAACGCGTACCAATAATCGTCATTATCACTACACTAGAGGGCTGATAGCGCCTTGGCTTGTCGCCGTCAACGATTCGGACACTGAAGCCTCCAGTGCCTGCGCTGGTCCGAGAGTGCCGCTGCTCAGCGGATGGCGGGCGACTGCGAAGCAGGTGGTGATGGTCTGAGTCGTCGACTTACTCTGGCAAGTCGGCTCCCTAGTACGGCAGCCGCCGTTTGAGATCTTGCTGCTGAACTGCGGCGGACGCGAGACGGCCACCGCGTGATCGTCTGTGCGTTGTGGACACAACATCAGATCTTGCGGTGGCCGCGTGCCACAGCGTAGCCGTTGGTCGGTGGGAGCGTGTGCTGGCCGGGGTGTTGGGGTGCTTCGCGGGCCGGTTCGGGCGGGTGGAGCCTCGTCGTGCGGCGGCGGCGTTCGTGACGGGGCTGCTAGCCGATCTTGAGGTGAAGACATGTTGGCAGTTGGCCGAGCAGGCCGGTCACGCCCGGCCGGATGCGATGCAGCGGTTGTTGTACCGGGCGGTGTGGGATGCCGACGCCGTCCGCGATGACCTGCGGCAGCTGATCGTCGACCGGTTCGGTGGCCCGGACGCGGTTCTGGTGGTCGATGAGACCGGTGATCTGAAGAAGGGCGCTCATTCGGTCGGTGTGCAGCGGCAGTACAGCGGCACCGCCGGGCGGATCGAGAACAGCCAGGTGGGGGTGTTCCTGGGCTACGCCGGCTCCGACGGGCACACCCTGATCGACCGACGCGTGTATCTACCGGCATCGTGGACCGACGACCGGGATCGGTGTCAGGCCGCCGGCGTGCCGGACGAGATCGAATTCGCCACCAAGTCGCAGTTGGCCGCAGACATGATCACCGCCGCCGTCGACGCCGGCGTGCCGGCGGGATGGGCCGCCGCGGACGAGGCATACGGCAACAGCGCCGCGTTCCGCGCCCATCTGCGCGAACACCGGCTCGGCTACGTCCTCGCGGTGTCCTGCAGCCATCTGATCCCGATCGACGGCGGCAAAGTCAAGGTCCGGGCCGACCGGGCAGCCGCCGAACTGCCGGCATCAGCGTGGCAGCGCCGCTCAGCCGGCGCCGGATCCAAGGGCCCCCGCTTCTACGACTGGGCCTGGCTCGACGACGTGTGCACCGACGCCGACCCCGACGACGGCGGCCGGCACAGCCTCCTGATCCGCCGCAACACCACCACCAGTGAGCTGGCCTTCTACCGCTGCTGGACCCCACGCCCGGCCACCCTCGCGCAGCTCGTGCGAGTCGCGGGAATCCGTTGGACCGTTGAGGAGAGCTTCCAGGCCGCCAAGAGCCAGGTCGGCTTGGACCAGCACCAAGTCCGCCGCTGGGACTCCTGGCACCGGTTCACCACCCTCGCCCTGGCCGCTCTCGCCGTCCTGGCGATCTGCGCCGCCGACGCGGCCCATCACGACCCAGCCGACACCGGGCTGATCAAGCTGACGGTCAACGAAGTTCGCCGCCTCATCAACGCCTGCATCATCCGCCCGATCAGCGACCTCACCCATCGTTTGCACTGGTCAGGCTGGCGACGCCGGCATCAAGCCCAAGCCCGACAATCCCACTACACACGCCGCCTCAACCTCGAACTTCAGCATTGATCGCGAACGGCGGCTGCCGTACTAGAT
>NZ_JBUEGB010000143.1:0-6777 GCF_054963695.1 Micromonospora sp. RTBAU3-60
CATCGTCGGGATGGCAACGCGGCTGGTTCAAATCAACATGAAGGCTCGGGACGACTCCGCGCTGGGCGGTTTCTGGGCGGAGGTGCTCGGCTGGGGAGTCTCCAGCGAGGGACCCGGCGTGACCAACCTCGAACCCGAGGGCTTCGTCTACCCCGACCCCGTCGCTGTCTGCATCGACCTCGTCGTCTCCCCGGAACCCAAGACGGTGAAGAACCGGGTGCACGTCGACCTCGCCACCACCTCGGCGGCTCATCAGGCGGAGGTGGTCACGCGCCTGAAGGATCTCGGCGCGACACCCGCCGACGTAGGTCAGGGTGACGTGCCATGGACGGTCATGGCCGACCCAGAGGGCAACGAGTTCTGTGTGCTGGATCCCCGGCCGCTCTACCGGGACACTGGACCGATCGCTGCGGTAGTGGTCGACTGCACGGATCCGCGAGCCATGGCCCGCTTCTGGGGCGAGGCCATGGACTGGACCGTGCACGAGGTGACCGACCACAAGGCGGTACTACGTTCCGCCAAGGGCGTCGGCCCATATCTGCAGTTCCTCCGCACACCCGACGTGAAGACCGGGTGGAACCGCGTCCATCTCGACGTCCGCCCATACCCCGGTGACGACCCGGAGGCCGAGGCGGCCAGACTGCGGACGCTCGGCGCCACCGCCATCGACCTGGACCCCGATGTCCCGTGGACCGTCCTCGCCGACCCGGAAGGCAACGAGTTCTGCCTCCTCACCCCAGCCTGACCCAAACCCACTTCATCCGCCCACTACGGCACCAGCCCGGACTTTTGCGATGCGCCTAGCCGGCATCGCTTACGAGTAACTCGCCGGATCTGTACTTCCACGTCCAGGCGGCGGCCCGATCGACGGTGGCAGATTTCGATCGGCGCGGATGAGAAGACCGCGATCAGGCCCGCCGCCAGGGCGGGTTAGCCGCGTTCGTCCTCGCATCGGCCGTGTGGTTACCGGCGAGTGCGAAACGACCGGCATCCCGCTCTACTCTGAGGATCTTGAGCAGGGGTGAAGCTCGGGCATTACACACTCCGTGCCCGTCATCGCGCATCCCATCGGCCAAGGCGTCTCGGGACAGAGACGGGTCGGCCTGTTGGACCGTCCGCTGATCGTCTCTGCCGTGGTCGATATGCCGAACAGCAACTTGACCGAGACGAGCATCGGCAGACGCTGGCCACCCGGCCAACGCCTGCGGATGGGATCGGGGCCGCCAACGGCGACGTGCGCCGCGAGACTGATCAAGGTACCGACCACAAGCGCGCAAGATCGTCCACGGACTACGCCTGCCCGCCCTCGACGACCTCGGGCCCGCCAGAGCCCTGCGTTCCCAGGCGGACCGGCTGACCGCAGGATGCCCGCCCGGCCTGCACGGCATCGAGGCCAGCCGCCAGATCCAGGCCCAGGTGCCCCGGGGCCGCCGTCCTGGTTCTCACCATGTTCGAGGACGACGCCACCGTCTTCGCCGCCATGCAGGCCGGGGCCCTCGGCTATCTGGTCAAGGGTGCCGAAGGGGCGGACATCGTCGCCGCCATCCACGCCGCCGCGGCCGGGCAACCCGTCTTCGGCGCCGTCCTGGCGGGCCGCTTGCCGGTCTGGTTCGCCTCACCGCCGCCGCAGGACGCTCCCTTCCCCGAACTGACCACCCGCGAACGCGACATCCTCGACCACCTCGCCGCCGGGCTGTCAAACGGCGAGATCGGCGAGCGCCTGCTGTGCAGCAAGACCGTGGCGAACAAGGTCTCCACCATCCTGGCCAAACTGCACCTCACCCAGCGCAGCCAGGCCATCGTCCGCGCCCGCGACGCCGGCCTGGGCCGCCCACGCTGACCGCTGCGGCCACAGTGCACAGTGAGATTTTCCACTGTCTTCGTATCGATAACCTTATTTACATCGCAGGACGGGCTGGTGAGCATGACCGCATGCTCACCACCGGGGGACACACCGAAGCCATTCACCCTCACGACCACGTGCGGTGGCGCCGTAAGACCGGCCGCCTCGCGCTGGCCGTATCGCTGACGCTGGTCCTGCTCCTCTCCCCGGCGGCCACCGCCCGCGCCGCCGAACCGCCCGCCGGCGGCATGTCCGCGGCCGCACTCAACGCGGCCTTCGCCGCGTATGGCGACAGCAGTGGCCGGTGGAACGGCGGTGACAGCAGCGCCTCGGTGCAGCTCCCCGACGGCCGGGTGGTGTGGCTTTTCTCGGACACCTTCGTCGGGCCGGTGAACGCCGACGGCTCCCGGCCGGCCTTCCAACCGATGATCCACAACTCGATCGTGGTGCAGGACGGCGCCGCGCTCACCGAGACGCTCACCGGCGGTACGGCGGAGGGGCCGGCGTCGCTGGTCGGCGGGGAGCGCGACGGCGACCCGGCCAACGCCGGGTACTGGGTGGCCGACGGCACGGTGGAGGGCACGACGCTGCAGGTGCTCTACAACCACTACCGGCGCACTGGGACGCACCCGCTCGACGTGGCGCTGGACGGCACCTCCCTCGCCTCCTTCGACCTGCCGGGCCTGGCCCTGCGCTCGCTGACGCCGCTGCCGCTGGGCAGTCGGATCGCCTGGGGCTCGGCGATCCTGGAGGACGGCGACACCACGTACGTCTACGGCACGAGCCTGCGCAACGACGCCGGCCCGGTGAAGTCCGTCTACCTGGCCAAGGTCGCGGCCGGGCAGCTCGCCGGCGCCTGGCAGTTCTGGACGGGCACCGGCTGGTCGGACCGCGAGTCCGACGCCGGGCGGCTGATGGGGGGAGTGACCACCGCGTTCGGCGTGCAGAAGGTCGGCGGCGAGTACGTCCTGGTCACCGTGGACGGCAATCTGGTGTTCAACTCTGAGGTGGTGGCCTACACGGCCCCCTCGCCCACCGGCCCGTTCACCGGCCCGGTCCACCTGTTCCGGGCGCCCGAGCCGCAGCCGGGCCGGGAGATCATCGTTTACGACGCCCGCTTCCACCCGGAGCTGGCCCGGTCCGGGAAGCTGCTCGTCTCGTACAACGTCAATAGCCTCGCCGGCGGCGACAACCAGACCGACGCCGGCCTCTACCGGCCCCGGTTCGTGGAGGTGGACTGGCCGCGCCCGGCACCCGACCCGGCGACCCTGCCGCCGGTCCCGGCTGGGCTGGCCGTCACCGCCGACGAGCAGCGCAACGCCCAGCTCATCTGGACCGCCTCGGCCGGCGCCACCGCCTACCGGGTCTACCGGCGCGACGTCTCGTACGGCCAGAGCCACCCGGTGCGGCTGCCGAACGACCTGCCGGCGTCGTCCTTCACCGAGGCGGGTCTGGTCGACGGCCACCTCTACGAGTTCTCCGTCGCCGCGGTGAACGCCAACGGGGAGAGCGCCCGGTCGGCTCCGGTGGCGGTCACCGCCCGGGGCGGCCCGACCCAGGAGGGCACCTTCCAGACCGCGCCGGAAGGGACCGCCGTCACCGGGTCGTACCTCGTGGACCTGCGCGACAACGCCGCCGCCGGTGAGTACGGCATCCGGGAGATCGCCGGCCGCCTGGTCGCCCGCTACGGCGGCACGCTGGAGTCGGTCTACTCGGCCGTCCTCGGCGGGTTCTCGGTGACCGGCCTGACCGACGCCCAGGCCCGCCAGCTCGCCACCGACCCGGCGGTCGAGGTGGTTGAGGAGGACCAGCAGGCCGAGCTCGACGGGGCCACCACCGGCGGGGTCCAGCAGTCCCCACCGTCCTGGGGCCTGGACCGGATCGACGGCACGCCCGACGGCAGGTACGTCTATCCGTCGACCGGCTCCGGGGTGAACGTCTACGTCGTGGACACCGGTGTCCGCATCACCCACGAGGACTTCGGCGGCCGGGCCGAGCACGGCTTCAGCGTCCTGCCTCGGCCCGATCCCGACCTGTGCGCCGAGCACGGCACCCACGCCGCCGGCATCGCCGGCGGATCCTCCTACGGGGTGGCCAAGCAGGCCGAGGTGGTGGACGTACAGGTCGGTTGCAGGGAGCTTCCCGAGTACAGCGTGGCCCGGATCACCGCCGGCGTGAACTGGGTCGTCGAGAACGCGTCCCAACCCGCCGTGATGAACATGAGCCTGTCCGTGCGGCGGCCCTCCCGTGACCGGGACAGCCTTGCCAAGGCCGTGCGGGAGGCGGTGCAGAAGGACGTCACGGTGGTCGCCGCCGCCGGCAACCAGGGCGAGGACAGCTGCGACAGGATACCCGCGAGCATCCCCGAGGTGATCACCGTCGCGGCCACCCAGCAGGGGGACCGGCGGTGGCCGGACAGCAACTTCGGATCCTGCGTCGACCTCTTCGCCCCCGGCGCGAACATCACGTCCGCCGGGCACACGCAGGACGACGGCCCGAACACGGGCAGCGGTACGTCGGCGGCCGCGCCGCACGTGGCCGGCGCTGCCGCGCTGGTGCTGCAGGCGCACCGGACCTACCAGCCCAAGCAGGTGGCCGACGCGCTCATCGGCCAGGCCGAGCAGGGCGTGGTCACGGATCCCGGTGTGGGTACGCCCAACCGGCTGCTGCGGGTCGCGCCGCCGCTGGCCGAGGCGCCCACCGGCCTGACCGCCAGCCCGGCCGACGACGGCACCATCAACCTGGCCTGGCAGCCGGTCGACGCCGACGGGGTCAGCTACCGGGTCTCGCAGCGGGACGTGACCGCCGGGCAGCCGGACCTCACCCCGTGGGACACCGACGTGTACAGCGGCACCGCCGCGGTCGCGAAGAACCTCGTGCCCGGGCACATCTACGAGTTCACCGTGGCCGCCGTGAACACCATGGCGGTCAGCCCGCCGTCGAACGTCGCCACGGCGAAGTCGACCATCGCCCCGCCGCCCGCCCCGGGCGGGTTGACCGCGACCGCCCAGGGCAACGGCACCATCAAGCTGACCTGGACGGAGCCGCAGCCGGACGTCTGGTACTGGGTCTACCAGCGCGACGTCACCGCCGACGAGCAGGAGTTCACCAAGCTGCCGCTGCCGATCACCGAGTGCTGCCAGATGGAGGCGGGCTTCCTCGTCCACGGCCACACGTACGAGTTCAAGGTCAGCGCCACCAACCGGGGCGGGGAGGGCCCGGCGTCGGCGCCGGCGAGCGCGACCGTGTTCTTCGACGCGCCGGCGCCGCCGACCAACCTGCGAGCCGCGCCGGGCGACGGGCGGGCCACCCTGACCTGGGACCCCTCGCCCACCCCCGACGTCTGGTACTGGGTCTACCAGCGGGACGCCACCGAGAACGAGGAGTGGCAGCAGCTCCCCCTGCCGATCAGCGACTGCTGCACGATGCCCGCGCAGTTCCTGACCAACGGCCACGACTACGAGTTCAAGGTGACCGCGACCCGGGGTTCGGAGAGCGTCGCGAGCAACGTCGTCCGGGTCAAGCCCATGCCCGCCAAGCCGGGCAAGCCCACCAACCTGCGCCTGCAACCGCTGCCGACCGGGGAGATCACCCTGACCTGGGACGCTCCCGGACCAGACCTCTACTACCGGGTCTACTGGCGGGACGTGACCGCCGGGGAAACGTCGTTCCGGCGCAGCGACGTGCCGACCGACGCCACGACCGCGATCTGGGGCTTCCTCACCCACCAGCACCTGTACGAGTTCAAGGTGACCGGCGAGAACCTGTCCGGCGAGGGCCCGGCGTCCGACCCGGCGCAGGCCAAGAGCCAGGTCGCGCTGCCGAAGGCGCCCACCAACCTGCGGGCCAGCGCCGCCGGCAGCCTGGAGATCGCGCTGTCCTGGGACGCACCCGGGCCGAACGTCCTCTACTGGGTGTACTGGCGCGACGTGACGGCGGGCGAGACCACCTTCCGCAAGTCGCAGTACCCCACCGACCGCACCGAGGCGACCTGGCAATACCTGACCAACCAGCACGTCTACGAATTCAAGGTCAGCGCCACCAACGTCGCAGGCGAGGGGCCGGCATCGGCGACGGCTCGGGCCACCGCGGTCGGCATCGCGCCGCAGCCCCCGACGAACCTGAACGCGACCCCCGGCGACGGCGCCGTCCGGCTCACCTGGACCGCCAGCCCCACCGCCGGGGTCGACTACGTCGTCTACCTGCGGGACACCACGAAGGGGCAGTCCTGGCAGAAACTGCCCTACCCCGTCGGCTCCTGCTGCACCTTCACCGCCCAGTACCTGACCAACGGCGACACCTACGAGTTCAAGGTGGCCGCGACGAACGCCGGCGGGGAGAGCAAACCGTCGAACGTGGCCACCGCCAAGCCGATGCCTCCGTTCCCGCAGCCGCCGACGAACCTGCGGGCCACCGCCGGCGACGGCGAGGTCAGGATCGCCTGGTCGGCGAGCCCCACGCCGAACGTGTACTACTGGATCGAGTACCGCAAGGCCGGCGGCTCCTGGACCCGGTTGAAATACCCGCTCAGCACCTGCTGCACGTTCACCGTTGGCTACCTGAACAACGGCACCACGTACGAGTTCCGGGTCCGCGCCACCAACGTCGCCGGGGACAGCAGCCCCTCGAACACCGACAGCGCCCGGCCGATGCCGCCGTTCCCGCAGCCGCCGTCGAACCTGTCGGCGACCGCGGCGGGCGACGGAAAGGTCAAGCTGACCTGGTCGGCGAGCCCCACGCGGAACGTGTACTACTGGATCGAGTACCGCAAGGCAGGCGGCTCCTGGATCCGGCTGGAATACCCGGTCACCACCTGCTGCTCGTTCACCGTCAAGTACCTCACCAACGGCGTCACCTACGAGTTCCGAGTGCGAGCCACCAACCTCGCCGGGACCAGCGCCGCCTCGAACACCGACAGCGCGCGGCCGATGCCA
>NZ_JBUEGB010000144.1:0-6556 GCF_054963695.1 Micromonospora sp. RTBAU3-60
CGAGCACCGGCGGGTACTCCCACGACAGCATCAGGATGCGGCGGGTCCGGGGCGGGACGCCGGGCTGCGGCGGGATGGTGGGGCGGGCGGTGCGGGTGGGTAGGTGGGTCCGGTCCGTCGCGGTGGCGGGCTGCTCGCCGACCCGCAGGATGGTCACATCAATCTCCGTCCATGCATGCTGGGACGCGCCGGCGGCTCTGGCGGCGTGGGAAGCGTGGTGAGGGCGGCCGAGAGGCCGAGTGGACCCGCGCTGCGCGCACGTCCGCTTACCAGGAAAAGGCATCCCGCGCGAACTCGCACCCCAAAAAGGGCGATCGTGACGGACGACACCCGAGGGTTCGGTCGATATCAGGTGGATGGATTTCGGTTACCGTCCGAACGGGTGGGTTGGCGGAACGTGCGAGCGGGCACTAGCGAGGCGCGCATCGGCGGTCCGCCCGTCCGGTGCGCTCATGATCATGGGCCGAAGGAGCGACATGCAGGTCTGGCCGGGCGAGAGCTACCCCCTCGGCGCCAGCTACGACGGGATGGGCACGAACTTCGCGATCTTCTCCGAGGTGGCGGAGAAGATCGAGCTCTGCCTGTTCGACGAAGGGGACGGCGGCGCCGAGCGCCGGGTCGAACTGCGTGAGGTCGACGCGTACGTCTGGCACGCGTACCTGCCGGGGATCGGGCCGGGGCAGCGCTACGGCTACCGGGTGCACGGGCCGTGGGACCCGGCCAACGGGATCCGCTGCAACCCGCACAAGCTGCTCCTCGACCCGTACGCCAAGGCGGTCGACGGGGAGGTCACCTGGGACGCGGCCGGCTACGACCACGAGGTGGGCGGCGACCCGGACCGGATGTCGGAGACCGACTCGGCGCCCTTCATGCCCCGGTCGGTGGTGGTGAACCCCTACTTCGACTGGGGCAACGACCGGCCGCCGCGCACCCCGTACCACCACTCCGTGATCTACGAGGCGCACGTGCGCGGGCTGACCATGCGCCACCCCGACATCCCCGAGGAGTTGCGCGGCACGTACGCGGCGCTCGCCTCCCCGGTGATGATCGACTACTTCAAGCGGCTCGGGGTGACCGCGGTCGAGTTGATGCCGGTGCACGAGTTCGTGCACGACCACCGCCTGGCCGACCTGGGCCTGCGCAACTACTGGGGCTACAACACCATCGGCTTCTTCGCCCCGCACCACGGCTACTCCGCGCTCGGTGGCCGCGGCCAGCAGGTGCAGGAGTTCCGCGGCATGGTCAAGGCGCTGCACGCGGCCGGCATCGAGGTCATCCTCGACGTGGTCTACAACCACACCGCCGAGGGCAACCACCTCGGCCCCACCCTCAGCTTCAAGGGCGTCGACTGCCCCAGCTACTACCGGTTGAGCGAGGACGACCGGCGGCGCTTCGTCGACTACACCGGCACCGGGAACAGCCTCAACGTCCGCAGCCCGCACTCGTTGCAGCTGATCATGGACTCGCTGCGCTACTGGGTGACCGAGATGCACGTCGACGGCTTCCGGTTCGACCTGGCCGCCACCCTGGCCCGGGAGTTCTACGAGGTCGACCGCCTCTCCACCTTCTTCGAGGTGGTGCAGCAGGACCCGGTGGTGAGCCGGGTGAAGCTGATCGCCGAGCCGTGGGACGTCGGCCCCGGCGGCTACCAGGTCGGCAACTTCCCGCCGCAGTGGAGCGAGTGGAACGGCAAGTACCGGGACACGGTGCGGGACTTCTGGCGCGGCGAGCCGGCCACCCTGGCCGAGTTCGCCTCCCGGATCTCCGGCTCCGCCGACCTCTACCAGGACGACGGCCGCCGGCCCTTCCACAGCATCAACTTCGTCACCTGCCACGACGGGTTCACCCTCAACGACCTGGTCGCGTACAACGACAAGCACAACGAGGCCAACGGCGAGGAGAACCGGGACGGCGAGAGCCACAACCGCTCCTGGAACTGTGGCGTCGAGGGGGAGACCGACGACCCGGCGGTGCTCGCCCTGCGGGCCCGGCAGCGCCGCAACTTCCTGGCCACCCTGATGCTCTCCCAGGGCGTGCCCATGATCGGCCACGGCGACGAGCTGGGCCGCACCCAGCACGGCAACAACAACGCCTACTGCCAGGACAGCGAGCTGGCCTGGGTGGACTGGGCGCGGGCCGACGAGGACCTGCTCGACTTCGTCCGGCGGCTCACCGACTTCCGCAACCGGCACCAGGTGTTCCGCCGGCGCCGGTTCTTCACCGGGCTGCCGGTGGGCGGTCGGGCCGCCGGCTCCGCCCTGCCCGACCTGGCCTGGTACACACCGCAGGGCCGGGAGATGACCGGCGAGGACTGGGGCAACGACTTCGGCCGCGCGGTGGCCCTCTTCGTCAACGGCGACGGCATCCCGGAACGCGGCCAGTACGGCCAGCGCCACCGGGACGACTCCTTCCTGCTGCTGTTCAACGCGCACGACGCGCCGCTGGACTTCACGCTGCCCGGGGCCGAGTTCGGGTCGCGGTGGGAACTGGTCATCAGCACCGCGGACCCGGATCCGGAGAAGACCCTGCTGGTCGAGGCGGGCGGCAGGGTCTGCGTGCCCGACCGCTCGCTGCTGGTCCTGGCGAGGACGGCCTGACCCATGCCCGACACCCCCCCCGGATCCGACAGCACGACGACGACGGGGGTGGGGTCCACCGACCGCGTCCAGGTACGCCCCGGCTTCGACCTCGACGCCACCGCCGGCCCTGCGGCTGGCCCGGACCGGCGGCTGGCGGGACACGACCCTGTCGATTTCCGTTCACCGTGTTACGGACATATTCACCGGTCGGGTCTACAGTGGGTCTGAGCTGCTCCTTCATGATCTGTTGAGCACCTATCCCGTCGCCCTCCTCGCTCCCACCGACTCTGTGGAGGCCGCCGCATGACCGAGTTCACGGTGTGGGCGCCCGAAGCCGCCCGGGTCCGGCTGCGCCTGCCCGGCCGGGCCGACCACGACATGCGTCCCGGCCCCGGCGGCTGGTGGCGGGTCGAGGTGTCCGGCGCCGGGCCGGGCACCGACTATGCGTTCCTGCTCGACGACGACGAGCGGGCCCTGCCCGACCCGCGGTCGGCCTGGCAGCCGGCGGGCGTGCACGGGCCGAGCCGGCGCTACGACCACGCGGCGTTCCACTGGACCGACCAGAGGTGGACCGGCCGGCAGTTGCCCGGCAGCGTCCTGTACGAGCTGCACGTCGGCACCTTCACCCCGGAGGGCACCTTCGACGCGGTCGTCGGCCGCCTCGACCACCTCGTCGACCTCGGCGTCGACCTGGTCGAGCTGCTGCCGGTCAACGCCTTCAACGGCGAGCACAGCTGGGGCTACGACGGGGTCTGCTGGTACGCCCCGCACCAGCCGTACGGCGGGCCGGACGGGCTCAAGCGGCTGGTCGACGCCGCCCACGCCAGGGGGCTGGGGGTGATCCTCGACGTCGTCTACAACCATTTCGGGCCCTCCGGGGCCTATGCGCCGATGTTCGCGCCGTACCTGTCCGAGCAGAGCAACCCCTGGGGCCGCACCATCAACCTGGACGGGCCACACTCCGACGGGGTACGCCGCTACATCATCGACAGCGTGCTGATGTGGCTGCGCGACTACCACGTCGACGGCCTGCGGCTGGACGCCGTGCACGCCATGCCCGACTCGCGGGGCACCCACTTCCTGGAGGAGTTGGCGGTCGAGGTCGAGTCGCTCTCCACCCACCTGGGCCGGCCGCTGTCGCTGATCGCCGAGTCCGACCTCAACGACCCGAAGCTGATCACCCCTCGGGAGGCCGGCGGCTACGGCCTGCACGCCCAGTGGAACGACGACGCCCACCACGCCCTGCACACCCTGCTCACCGGAGAACGGCAGGGCTACTACGGCGACTTCGGCTCGCTGGAATGCCTGACCGACGTGCTGACCGGGGCCTTCTTCCACGCCGGCACCTGGTCCAGCTTCCGCAACCGCAGCCACGGGCGCCCGGTCGACCGGCAGCGCACGCCCGGGCACCGGTTCGTGGCGTACCTGCAGAACCACGACCAGATCGGTAACCGGGCCACCGGTGACCGGATCTCCCAGACGCTCTCGACCGGGCTGCTCCGCGTCGGCGCCACCCTGCTGATGACCGCGCCGTTCACCCCGATGCTGTTCATGGGCGAGGAGTGGGCGGCGAGCACCCCGTGGCAGTTCTTCACCAGCCACCCCGAGCCGGAGCTGGCCACGGCGGTGGCCGCCGGCCGCCGCCGGGAGTTCGCCGCCCACGGCTGGCCGGCGGGGGAGGTGCCCGACCCGCAGGACCCGCAGACCTTCGTCCGGTCCCGGCTGGACTGGGCCGAGCTGGACAAGCCCGAGCACCGCGAGATGTACGACTTCCACCGGCGGCTGATCGCCCTGCGCAAGAGCCGCCCCGACCTGTCCGACCCGCGGCTGAACCGGGTCGAGGTCCGGCACGGCGACCAGTTCCTGCTGATGCGCCGGGGCGAGTGCCTGGTGGTGGCGAACCTGGCCGGCAAGCCGCAGCGGATCAACCTGCCCGGGGTGGTCCGCCGGGTGCTCCTGGCCACCGAGAGCGGGGTCACCGTGATGCGCGACGGCATCGAGCTGCCGCCGGAGTCGGCCGCGATCGTCGCGCTCTGACTCCCCGGCGGGCCGGTGGACCGGCGGGGCGACCTGCGGCAGGTCGCGCTGTCCGCGCGTCGGGACACCCCGACCTGCCGCACCTCGTCGCGGCCCCGCCGGTCGGCGGGGCGGCGGCGGGCGCGCCCGGCCGCTAGCGTGCCGGGCATGGCAGAAGCAGGACCACCCGTGTCGCTCGCCGGCATCGCGCACGAGGCCGACGGCCGCACCGTCCGGCTGCGCCCGGTCGCCGAGCCCGACCTTGCGATGTTCCGCCGGTTCCGCACCGAGCCGGGGCTGATCGGGTTGGACTGGGGCGGCTTCCGGGACGCGGGCGCGCCGGCCCGCCGGTACGCCGAGGACGGGTACCTGGGCGAGCGGGACGGCCAGCTGATCGTGCAGGTCGAGCCGGAGGAGGGGGCCGCCGGCTACGTCAGCTACCTGTCCGGCAGCTACGGTGGGCGCGCGCCGTACTGGGAGATCGGCATCGCCCTGCTGCCCGAGTGGCGTGGCCGGGGCATCGGCTGGCGGGCCCAGGCGCTGCTCTGCGACTACCTGTTCGCGCACAGCCCGGCGCAGCGGATCCAGGCCGGCACCCACCCGGAGAACGTCGCCGAGCAGCGGTCGCTGGAGAAAGCCGGCTTCCAGTTGGAGGGTGTGGTGCGGGCCTGCGAGTTCCGGGCCGGCGCCTGGCGCGACGGCTACCTCTACAGCCGACTGCGCGACGACCCGTCCCCGCTCTGACCGCCGCTCGGGGCGGTGAGGGCCGGGAAGGCGCGCCGGACCTCGGCGAGGAACACGGGCGCATCCTTGCCGTACGCCGTCGCCGCCGCCCAGAGCGCCTCCAGCGCCGCCTGGAGCGGATCGGGCGACGCGGCGGCGGCCAACGCCGGCAACGCCATCGCCGCCCGGTCGACGGGCCCGGAGAGCAGATCGGGCGGCGCGGTGCCTGGCGAGTACGGCACCAGCCGCACCCGGGATTCGAGGCGGATCTCCCCGCCGGTGATCCGTCGCCACATCCCCGTCGTGTCGGCGCACCAGTCCGGCGGCGGCTCGCCCCGATCCAGCGCCTGCCAGGCCGGCACCAGCCAGTCCAGGTCCGCGATCCCGGCGTACGCGTACGCGTGCCGCGCCGCCCAGTGCGCGATCCTTCGCTGCGTCCCGGGGTCGGCCTCGGCAACGCCGTCGACGAGATCCCGGTCCAGGCGGGCGATGCCGAAGACGTTGCCGACCACCCGGCGTAGCCGCTCCGAGGGCGGCCGCCCACCCCACCGGCGCGCCTCCTCCTGCCGCCGGAACTCCTCGTGCCGGCGTTCCCGCTCTTCCTGCGCGCGGCGCTCCGCCTCGGCCCGCTGCTCGGGCGTCGGCGGCGGCGGGAGCGAACGCGCGTGGTCGTGCCAGTACGCGGCGGCCGTCGTGGTCTGCCGGAGCACGGCGTCCGGGCGGGGCGTGGCGTCCGGCCAAAACTGGAGCAGGTACAAGTCCGGGGTCGGCTCGCCGTACGCCGTCCCCGGCGCCTCGGCCAGGCCGGAGGCGCAGTACCGGACCCGGTAACCGCCCTCGCCGGCGCCGAGATCGAGTGGCCTGGACCGCGCACCGGACCATTCGCTGAGCTCCACGGTCGGGGCCGGCGGCGCGTACGACGCCTCGACGACCTCCTCCCAGCCGCCCGGGACGGGAGGTTCCTGATCGTGCCGCTCGACGCGCAGGGCCACGGTGCCGGTGTCCGTGCCCGTGATTAGGAAGAGCCCACCCGGTACGCCCGCTCCGCACAGCCCGTTCGACTGCCCGGCGAACGCCTCGGTCATGTCGATCAGGTCGTCGCCGAGGACGTAGAACTGTCCGTAGTGCACCCCGATGCCGCCATCGAACAGGATTCGCACGCCGCCTCCAGGCTCGACCAGGCCGCTGGTCCGCAGGCCGCTGCCCGAGGTGCCCGCGGGGAGATCGCGCGGCCGAGG
>NZ_JBUEGB010000145.1:0-6551 GCF_054963695.1 Micromonospora sp. RTBAU3-60
ACGTCAGCTCCGCAGGCGTTTTACCTCTCCGCCAGCCCGGCGGCGAGGATGTTTGTCGCGGCGTTGATGTCCCGGTCGTGCACGACCCCGCAACCCGGACACGTCCAGACACGCTCGTTGAGGGCGAGGGTGGTGTTGATCCGACCGCACGCCGAGCAGGTTTTGGACGTGGGCAGCCACCGGTCGACGGGGATCACCTCACGCCCGTACCAGTCGGCCTTGTACTCCAACATGCTGCGGAACTGGGACCAGGCCGCGTCGGAGATGACGCGGGCCAGGCGCCGGTTGCGGAGCATGTTCCGCACGCTGAGGTCTTCGATCGCGACCGTTTGGGTCTCACGGACGAGTCGACTGGTCAGCTTGTGCAGATGATCCCGACGCCGGTCAGCGATACGCGCATGGATCCGGGCCACCTTCAGGCGGACCTTCGCCCGGTTCGCGGAGCCGTCCTGTTTGCGGGACAGGTTCCGCTGCGCCTTGGCCAGCTTCCGCCGGTCAGCCTGCCCGTACCGCGGGTTGGCCACCTTGCCCCGCTCGTCACTCACCCCGGGCATCGGGTGGGACAGGGTGAGCAGACTGGTGATACCCGCATCCACACCAACCACGGCCGCGACCGGCGGGCTACGGCGACGACGCATCCTCAGCGGCGTGATCGAACCAGTACCAGCGAGAAGTCTGACCTGATCAACGAAGCTGCAGGTCAGCCCTCGCGCAGCGAAGTCTGGCACGGTACATAGTCTTTGGCGAAACCGATCAGAGCCACCCGCGGCGTGAGGCCTGCAGGCCGGCCTGGAAGCGGGTGTCGGCGTCGAGCGCGGCGAGCAGACGCTGCATGCGTCGGCGAAGGGTACGCACGCCGATGCCCAACTCGCGGGCGATCGCCTCGTCCTTGGCGCCGGCCGCCAGCAGGGCGAGCACCTGCCTGTCCTCGTCGTCGACCGCACCCGTCTCGGCGGGCTGCTGGGCGTCGAGCGGCAGCGCTCGGCTCCAGTACAACTCGAACAGCGTGACCAAGGCGTCGAGCAACGTTGAACGACGGATCACCGCGCTCTGCCGGATTCCTGTCTCCAGCATGAGCGGTATCAGCGCAATGCGGCGGTCGGCGATGACCAGTTTCATCGGCAGGCGCGGTAGCAACCGCGCCTGCTCGCCCTGCGCCGACAGCTCCCGGACATGAGCGCGGGCACCGTACCGCTCCAGCGATTCGGCGGAGTAGATCGTGCGCCAGCGGACCCCGCGGGTGAGTACCTCGCTCTGCTGCGGGTTGTCCGGTCCAGCGGAGTAAGGCGGCCGGTCGAACAGCAGGATTTCGGTGGTGCAGGAGTTCTGGATTTCGGCGAACCGTTGCGCCACCGCCCGTTCCCCGTTGACGATCTCGACCAGTTCCCCCGGGTCGTCCTGCCGGCCCGCACGGTACTCCCCCATCAGGTCGGCCACAGCGGCACGGGCTCCAAGCAACTGGCTTTCGCGGACGTGTACCAGGGTCTCGACGGCGACATCTGGGGTGGTCGGGACGTAGCGTCGCGGCCGGCCTTCGACCCGCCCCACGAACGCCAGATCTTCGAGCCTGCGTAACGCAGAGGCGACGCGTGCGGGGGCGAGTGAGGTCATTTCGGCGAGCTGCTGCTGGTTGCTACGCGGGTGCAGGAGCAGTACCCGGTAGATCTGTTCGTCGACGTCGGAAATGCCGAGAGCCGAGAGCTGCCGCTCACCCGGGTCGTGGGTCTCGCGCGCGGGACCCACCGCTTGCCTCCATTTTGATCAGGACGTCGGGGATCCGTGTGCAGTGGCCGGGACCGGCCGATGGCCTCTCCCGGCCACGGAGGAGTCTAGACCGGCGATGTCCGCGGTGTCAGGGTGTCGAGGTCAACTGTTGTATCGATCGATCGGACCATCGTGAACGCATTTGCTCACTCGCCGGTCGTACCGCCGGCACGTCACCGGCTCCGCCGTGCCGTGGCGCTCCTGCTGACCGCGCTGGTGATCATCACCGTGCCCGCGTCGCCGGCCGCCGCGGCACCCGCCGCCCGGAGCGGCCAGACACCGTCCGGAGAGCCGGGAGTGGACAAGATCGAACCCCCGCTCGCCCGGGCGCTCGAGGCACCCGGATTCGAACCGTTCGTCATCGAGTTTGACGCGAAAGCTGACCTGACCGAGGCGGCCCGGATTAACGACTGGACGCGGCGGGGCGCCGCCGTCGTAGCCGCCCTCCAGAACACCGCCCGGGAGAGCCAGGCAGAGGTCGCGGCAATGCTGAACGACGCGGGCGTTGAGTACGACTCGTATTGGGTGGACAACACCATCCACGTGCATAAGGGCGACCGCCGGGTCGCGTCGCTGGCGGCCGCGGAGAACACGGTGACGAAGGTTCGGCAGGCGGGCGTCCTCGCCCTCGAACAGCCCGCACCGGCACTGCGGGCCGCAGCAGCGGCCGGCGTCGAGTGGGGCATCGCCGACATCAAGGCCGACCAGGTCTGGGACCAGTTCGACGACCGCGGCGAGGGAATCGTCGTCGCCAACATCGACTCCGGCGTCCAGTTCGATCACCCTGCGTTGGCCGCCTCGTACCGTGGCAACACCGGCAACGGCACCTTCGACCACAACTACAACTGGTTCGACCCCGCGTCGATCTGCGGCCGTCCCTCTGCGAAGCCGTGTGACAACAACGGTCACGGCAGCCACACCATGGGGACGATGGTCGGCGACGGCGGCGAGGGCGCCAGGATCGGTGTCGCCCCGGGAGCGCAGTGGATCGCGGTCAAGGGATGCGAGTTCAGCGGCTGCTCCGAGTCGTCGCTGACGGCAGCCGCCCAGTGGGTGCTCGCACCGACCGACCTACGGGGAGAAAATCCCGATCCGGCCCGCCGCCCCGACATCGTCAACAACTCGTGGAGCGGTCCCGGCGGCGACGACTGGTACGAAAACTTCGTGCGGGCCTGGGTGGCCTCCGGCATCTTCCCCGTGTTCTCCAACGGCAATGAAGGACCGCAGTGCCGCACCACCGGTGCGCCCGGCGAATACCCCGAGGCGTACTCGGTCGGGAACTACGCAGGGAACGGAATCATCGACCCCACCTCCAGCCGCGGACCCGGCTCGTCGGGCGAGACCAAGCCGAACATCGCCGCCCCCGGAACGGCGGTGCGGTCGAGTGTGCCGACCGACGGATACCGGGTGTACAGCGGGACCTCGATGGCCGCACCGCACGTGGCGGGCACGGTCGCTCTGATGTGGTCGGCCGCGCCGTCCCTGGTGGGCGAGGTGGCTGCCACCCGACAACTGCTCGATGACGGTGCCCGGGATGTCGCCGACGACCAGTGCGGCGGCAACGCCAAGGACAACAACGTCTACGGCGAGGGCCGGCTCGACGCGTTGGCAGCGGTCACCGCCTCACCCCGGGGGGACGTGGGAACCCTGCGCGGTCGGGTCACCGCAACCGGGTCGGATGAGCCGATCGCCGGGGCCACGGTGTCGCTGACCGGGTCGACGTCGCGGACCGCTGTCACCGACGCCGACGGCCACTACGCCTTGACGCTCACCGCCGGCACGTACGACATCGCTGCCCGGTCCTTCGGGTACGTCACGGACCGCGTCGAAGGCATCCAGGTCGCACCGGACGCCACCGTGACAAAGAATTTCCAGCTCTCGCCCGCGCGGCGCGTGCCGTTGGAGGGCACGGTGACCGACGGTTCGGGTCACGGCTGGCCGCTCTACGCGCAGGTCAGCATCGCCGGCACGCCCCTGGACACCTTCACAGACCCGGTCACCGGCGCCTACCGGATGTCGGTGCCCGTCGGCGACGATTACCAGGTCAAGGTGACTCCTCAGTACGACGGGTACATGGCACGCACGATGGACCTCACGATCGCCGATCACACCAGACGCGACATCACCTTGGCGGTCGACCCTGCCTCCTGCACAGCACCCGGGTACCGCCGCGGCGACGGGTTGCGCGAAAGCTTCGACTCTTCCTCCGCGCCCGCAGGCTGGGATGTCGTGGATACGGCGCGGACCGGCCAGACATGGACCTTCGACGATCCCGGTCGTCACGGCAACCTGACCGGCGGTGCCGGCGGCTTCGCCGTCGTCGACAGCGATGCGTACGGCCAAGCCGGCTCACAGGACACGTCAATGGTCTCACCGACGGTGGACCTGTCGCGGACAGCCAACCCGGTCGTCGAGTTCAGCACCGATGTCAACGCCAACTGGCTCGAACGTGCCGACGTCGACATCTCAACCGACGGCGGCACCACGTGGAGCAACGCCTGGCGGGCCGCGGGCGACGTGCGCAGCAGCAAGGTCACCGTCCCGATTCCGTCAGCCAGCGGCAAGTCCGACGTGCGCGTGAGGTTCCGGTACTGGCTGGCCGGTGACGACTGGTGGTGGCAGATCGACGACGTGTACATCGGCGAACGCGACTGCCGGGCCGCGCCGGGCGGGTTGGTGATCGGCCGCACCACGACCTCGTTAACCGGCCAGGCACTCGACGGCGCCAAGGTGGTGGCCACCAACGATCCGCACGCGTGGACTACCAGCGGTCCCACCACCGACGACGTGCTGGGCAACGGCTTCTACGCGCTCTTCTCCGCGAACACCGGACCCGTGAAACTGGAGGCATCGGCCGCCGAACGCAACAGAGCAGTCGTCACGGCCCACGTGTCACCCGACCGCGTCACTCGCCGAGACATCGGACTGACATCGGGCCGCTTCACGGCGTCGACGCACCTCATCGAGCGTAGCGTCCCGCTCGGCGAGAAGGCGACCGCGACCTTCAAGATAACCAACACCGGCGACGGCCCGGCCCGATTCGAATTGGACGAACGCGACGGCGCCGACGTCGCGCGCCTCGCCCCGCCACCCGGGTCCGTGGGCAACACCCCAGCAGGTAGCGGCGCGCCGCTGCGCACCCACCGCGTGGCCGCTAGCCCGTTGCGCACGGGCGGATCCAGCGGCGGCGGCGCACTGATCACCGGTCCTCCTGATCCGCGGCTCGCCGACGCCCCATGGCGCACCTTGACCCCGTACCCATCGCGCATCAAAGACAGTGCCGCGGGATACCACAACGGGTTGCTCTACTCCTTCGGCGGCACCACCGGCAGCGGTGCCCCGCTGCGCAGCGCGTACACCTACAACCCGGCCAGCGGCGCCTGGTCGCCGATCGCCGACCTGCCCGACGGTCGGCAGCGGCCGTCCGGTGCGTTCATCAACGGCACATTCGTCATTGCCGGCGGATGGGGCGAGGACAACTTCACCCCAGTGGCGAGCACCGCGATCTACAATCCCGAGAGGGACTCTTGGACGACCGGGGCGGTAAACCCGTCTCCCCATGCCGCCTCTGGGACGGCGGTACTGGACGGCCAACTGTACGTCGTCGGCGGATGCGACGTCGACTGCGGCAACACCGACGTCCTGCGGTACGACCCGAAGTCGGACACCTGGACGCGGCTGGCCGACTACCCACAAAACACCGCCTGGACCTCCTGCGCCGGGCTGCGGGGACACGTCTACTGCGCCGGGGGAATCGGGCCCGGCGCCGACAAGCTGTCCACCTACGAGTACGACCCGGACACCAACCGGTGGAAGCAGGTGGCGGACATGCCCGTCGACCTATGGGCCAGCGCAGTGTCGATCTCAGCCGGCCGACTGGTCATCGCGGGCGGCTCGGCCGAGCGGAGCTCGATCATCACCAACCAGGCCATCTCCTACGACCCGACCACCGATACCTGGACCCGGCTACCGAACTCGACATACGCGCTCTACCGCACCGCCGGGGCGTGCGGGTTCTTCAAAGTCGGCGGCTCCGAGGGCTACGCCGCAGGCGACCCTGCGGTCGAGCAACTGCCCGGAAACTACGACTGTGCGCCGTCCAACGACCAGGAGTGGCTGGAGCTGACGCCGGACGAAAACGCCCTCAAAGCAGGCCACCACACGACCGTCCGGGCCCGGCTGGACACCACCAAACTGACAAAGCCAGGACGGTACGTCGCGGACGTCCGGATCGGCGAAGGGACTCCGTGGGAAACACCCACCATCCAGATCGTGTTCGATGTCAAGCCGCGGCGCTGACCTTGCCGAGCCGGCTGTGATGCCCAGGCACGTCGATCGGTCGGCAGCACCGTGCCCCGGGCGCGGGCATGTTTATCGAGGTGCGTGGCGAGGTCGAGGGTGATCGGTTGCCAGCGCAGCGTGGCACCCTTCTCAGTCAGCCGCACGATGTGAGCTCGAACAACACGTCCGCCCGACGGATCAGGCACTGGTAGACATCCCGACGGAAACCGGCCAACACCGCTGCTGGATCCGCCACCGGCCCTCTCGACGGGGCGCCGGGTAGCACCAGCCCGCCCAGGTAGTCCAGAATCGTAGCCACGGCCACCGCCTTGATCTTCATGTTCTGCCAGGAACCGGAAGATCATCAGGCGGTGGCCGTCCCCACGTCGAACACGACATGCCGACATCCACACAGGAGCTAACCCAGCCACCGACGCCTGAGGTTAAACGGAGAGCTGAGACAGGGCCGTTAACTTGGCCCTGTCTCACATTCGGTGGTGACGGAG
>NZ_JBUEGB010000146.1:0-5857 GCF_054963695.1 Micromonospora sp. RTBAU3-60
AGACCAGCAACACCAAGAACCGTCTTACGCAGCATCGTGTTCATCACCAAAGCTCCATTCGGGGGTTGGCGCACACACAGCCCATGGGGGGTCGGGCGGGGCACGCAAGCACCGTCAGGCGCTCAAACAAGGGGGGAAAGTCTTCAAGCCAGCGACTCGCGGGGCGAGGGGGGTCGCCTCTTCGCGGCGCCGGGACCATATCCAACGGCCGACGGCCCGCCAACATTCCGGGCCCAGCAACCCCAGCGGGGCGCCTCGATCGCGTGGCACACATGCAACCACCGGCGGCCCGATGTCATTCCGGGCCCAGCCACCCCGCCTCACTGGGAGGGCGCCTCAATCGCGTGGCACATGTGCAACGACCGGCGGGCCGCCATCATTCCGGGCCCCGCCACCCGTCGGGAGGGGGGTCTTCCTCGGCCGTGCACCCGTGTTCAACGACCCCCGACCGCCCGCCATTCCGGGCCCGAGATGCCACCGGTCACTCGCAAACCGGACACTACCTGCCAGAACGCCCGGACAAGCGACCCCAAACCTCCGGTGATCCACTCCACATCGCCTAAACGGCGGTATCCGACACCCGCCGACACCGCCACATCCCCGACCTGGAGTCGATCGCCATCCCCGACACGTGGCAAGACGTCGAAATGTCTCGTTTGATCGTGCGGACGCGTACCGCAGGCACGAACGGCGCAGGCCGCACATCCAGACGACGGCCCACCACGACGCGGGTGTGGCCCGCCGTGACCGGCGCAGGGATCAAGCCTGACCGCCCGGAGCCGGGCACGGCGGGCCACACCCCCAACAGCGACCACAGCCAGCGGCCGGGCCACACCCCAAGCGACCACAGGCCGCGGGCCACACCCAACAGCGACCGCAGAGGGGCGCGGGCGCACACCCCAACAGCGACCACGACCGGCGCGCACGCAACGACGGCACGCGTCGTCAGGTCAGCCGGGACCGCACCTTGGCGGCGCACTCCGACACCACGGACCGCGAGTCCAGCCCCAGGCTCTCGATCGCGACAAGCGCCGTGAACACCACGTCGGCCAGCTCGGCCACGACATCCTCGCGGCGGTGGGTGACGCCCTTGCGCGGGTTCTGCCCGAGCACCCCGATCCAGGCGGCGGCCGCCTCCCCCGCCTCCTCGGTCAGCTTGAGGATCCGGCAGGTCAGCTCGGTGTCCCCGGTGCCGTTGGCGGCGTCCAGCCAGCCGCGCGAGGCCCGGACGGCGTTCCAGATCAACTCGTCCACGGGACCAGTGAACCGGACGATGGTGATTATCGTATCCGGGGGCGGTCGGCGCGAGGCCGATCCGGTGGGGGCGACGGGGCTGCCCGGGACCGGAAGGGACGTGTCGGGTGATGCCGGAGGCCGTCGAGACGGTGTTCGAGGACGTGATCGATCGCAACCCGGGTGAACCCGAGTTCCACCAGGCGGTACGGGAGGTGCTGGAGAGCATCGGGCCGGCCCTGGCCCGTCACCCCGAGTACGCGCAGGCTCGGATCGTTGAGCGGATCTGCGAGCCGGAGCGGCAGGTCATCTTCCGGGTGCCGTGGGAGGACGACCGCGGCCGGGTCCGGGTGAATCGCGGTTTCCGGGTGGAGTTCAACAGCGCGCTGGGCCCGTTCAAGGGTGGGCTGCGCTTCCACCCGTCGGTCTACCTGGGCATCGTCAAGTTCCTCGGCTTCGAGCAGATCTTCAAGAACGCGCTGACCGGTCTGCCGATCGGGGGCGGTAAGGGCGGCGCGGACTTCGACCCGAAGGGCTGCTCGGAGCGGGAGGTGATGCGCTTCTGCCAGAGCTTCATGACGGAGCTGTATCGGCACATCGGCGCGCAGACCGACGTGCCGGCGGGCGACATCGGCGTCGGTGGCCGGGAGATCGGCTACCTGTTCGGCCAGTACAAGCGGATCACCAACCGGTACGAGTCGGGAGTACTGACCGGCAAGGGCCTCTCGTACGGGGGCGCGCAGGTGCGCCGGGAGGCGACCGGGTACGGCGCGGTCTTCTTCGCCGAGGAGATGCTGAAGCAGGCCGGGGACGGCCTGGAAGGCAAGCGGGTGGTGGTCTCCGGCTCGGGCAACGTGGCGATCTACGCCATCGAGAAGGTGCACCAGCTCGGCGGCCTGGTGGTGGCCTGCTCCGATTCGGACGGGTACGTGCTGGACGAGCAGGGCATCGACCTGGAGCTGCTGCGGGAGCTGAAGGAGGAGCGCCGGGTCCGACTCGACAACTACGTCAAGCACGTGCCGGACGCGGTGGCGGTCTCCGGTCGTACCGTCTGGGAGGTGCCCTGCGACCTGGCGTTGCCGTGCGCGACCCAGAACGAGATCGGCGGTGCGGAGGCCGCGGCGCTGGTGGCCGGCGGCTGTGTCGCGGTGGTGGAGGGGGCGAACATGCCCACCACGCCGGAGGCGGTGCGGATCCTGGGCCGGGCGGGGGTGAAGTTCGCTCCGGGCAAGGCGGCCAACGCCGGCGGCGTGGCGGTGAGCGCACTGGAGATGCAGCAGAACGCCAGCCGCGACTCGTGGACGTTCGCCCAGTCGGAGCAGCGACTGCGGGAGATCATGCGGGACATCCACGCCCGCTGCTGGGCCACCGCCGAGGAGTACGGCCTGCCGGGCGACTACGTGGCCGGCGCGAACATCAACGGTTTCCGGCGGGTGGCGGAGGCGATGCTCGCACAGGGTGTGGTGTGAGGATCCACTGCGGACCGGGCGGGGACGGCCGACCGGATTGACAGCGGTCGAAGGCGAGCCTAGGTTCGGTGGGCTACCGGCCGGTAGGCATCCGTCCCGCCTGGTCGCCCCCGCAGGGCGGCACCGTCCCCGGGAGAGCAACGATGCTGACCTCCACCACCCGCCTGGTCCGCCGGCTGCTCGCCGTCGGCGCGGCCCTCACCCTCACGATCGGCGTCGCCGGCGCCGGGCCGGCCGCCGCCGAGCGCCACGACGACGGCAGCCAGCCGCTGCCGGGCTACACCATCAGCAACCCGCCGCTCGACCCCCTGGTCGTCGGGGGCGAACCCAGCACGATCCGCCAGGGCGTGCACGCCCACGCCGGCTACGTCATCGAGACACCCGCGCGGTGGAACGGCCAGCTCGTGATGTGGGCGCACGGCTACCGCGGCCAGACCAGCGTGCTCTCCCCCGAGCCGCCCGCGTTCGGGCTGCGGCAGCGCCTGCTGGAGCAGGGGTACGCGTGGGCGTCATCGTCGTACGACCGCAACGGCTACGACATCCGCTCCGGCGTGCTGAGCACCCGCACGCTCGCCGACCTCTTCGCCGACACGGTGCGGCGGCCGACGCGGGTGTTCCTGGCCGGGGTGTCGATGGGCGGGCACATCATCGGCCGATCGCTGGAGCAGTACCCGGGCTACTACGCCGGGGCGCTGCCGATGTGCGGGGTGCTCGGCGACCACGAGCTGTTCGACTTCTTCCTGGACTACAACCTGGTCGCGCAGGCGCTCGCCGGGGTGCGCGCGTACCCGCCGCCGGCCGACTATCTCAGCAACGCGGTGCCGCAGATCCAGGCGGCGCTGGGGCTGGCCGGCCTCCGTCCGGGCGGCCCGGACACCGTCAACGACCTCGGCCGGCAACTGCGGACCATCACGGTCAACCGCTCCGGCGGCGACCGCCCCGGCGCGGACGCGGCCTTCGCGGTCTGGAAGGACTTCCTCTTCGGCATCGCCACCACCGACGGCGGCGACTCCCCCGCCCAGCGGCCCGGCCAGCTCGCCACCAACCTGCTCACCCGGTACATCCCCGACACCCCGGTCGACGTCAACGCCCGGGTGCAGCGGGTCGCCCCGGAGAACCCGTGGCAGCGGCTGTCGCCCACGCTGACCGAGGTGCCGCGGATCAGCGGCCGGCCGACCGTGCCGGTGCTCACCCTGCACGACCTCGGCGACCTCTTCGTGCCGTTCAGCATGGAGCAGGCGTACGCCCGGGACGCCGCCGGGCACGGCCGCAGCCGCCTCGTGGTCCAGCGGGCCGTCCGGGCCGCGCAGCACTGCGAGTTCAGCCCGGCCGAGGCCGGCGCCGCCTGGGACGACCTCGTCTCCTGGGTACGCACCGGCCAGCGGCCCGCCGGAGACCCGGTCACCGATCCGGCGGCGGTGGCGGCCCCGGACTTCGGCTGCCGGTTCAGCGACCCGGCCGCGTGGGCCGCCGGGTCCGGAACCCGTCGGTTGTACGCTGCCTGCCCCTGACGGCCGGGTCGGGTGACCATGGGCGGAGGCCCCACCACGGTCACCCGGCCGCCGCACAGCTCGGTCAGGAGAGCGGGCGCAGCCCCGCCTCGAAGGCGCCGCGCATGCCCACGTACCCGTTGATCCGCTTCTCGATCTCCGCGTAGTGCGCTCGCTGCGCGGCCGGGACCGCCGGGTCCTTGACGGCGTTGACCAGGTCGACCACCCGGGCGGCCGGCCGGTACTCCATCCAGGTCGGCAGCACGCTCACGCTGGTGACCTCCCACCTGCCGGAAGTGGTACGGGTGAAGGTGAACTCGGGTACCACGGCGTCCTGCGTGTTCTCCGGCGAGCCGTCGTCGAACCGGGCGGTCAGGTTGCCCATCCCGTAGGCGACCCACTTCCTGCCGATCTTCTCGAACGGCTGCACCACGTGGACGTGGTGCCCGATGATCAAATCGATGTCGGGCGAGGCGAGCAACTGTTGGGCAAGATCCAGCTGGTCGTCGTTCGGCGCGTTCTGGTACTCGGTCCCCCAGTGCATCGAGAGGATGACGATCTCCGCGCCCGCCGCTCGCGCCCGGTGCGCCGCGGCGAGGATGGCGTCCCGGTCGATGAGGTTCGCCGCCCACGGCTTGCCCTCCGGCAGTGGGATGTCGTTGAAGCTCAGCGCGTACGACAGCTGCGCGACCTTCACGCCCGCCACGTCGAGGAGGTTCGTCCGGGCCGCCTCATCCGCGCTGCGGGCCGTCCCGGCGTGCCGCAGCCCGACCCGGTCGAGGTTGTCCAGCGTCCGGGTGATGCCCTCCATGCCCGTGTCCAGCGAGTGATTGGACGCCGTGGAGCAGGTGTCGAACCCGGCCCAGGCCGCCGCGTCGGCCAACTCCGGCGGCACGCTGAAGGCCGGCCATCCGGTGAACGGCCCCTGCGGATCCGCCAGCGGCGTCTCCATGTGACAGATGGCGAGGTCCGCGGCGCTCACCCTGGACCGGATCGCACTGAGCACCCGGCTGAAGTCATGACCGGTACGGCCCGCCGCCTGTGCGTCGGTGGCGGCCTGCTCGGTGAGCGGCGGGTGCACCAGCAGATCCCCGGCGGCCACCACAGTGAGCTGGTTCTTCGGCCCGGGGGCCGGCGCCGTGACGCGTGGGGCGGTGGACGGTCCCGGAGTCACTCGGGCCGGTTCAGTACAGGCCCCGACCAGCAACGTCAGCATGGCCGCAAGGCCCAGCTTCATCCTCATCTCCGGAAGTCTTCTCAGCTCCGTCAGCCGGGAAGGGCGAACGCGAAAGGACCCCTCCCAAGGGGGAGGGGCCCTTTCGGGTTGCTACTTGGTTGTCAGCTGTTCCAGTACTGGGCGACCAGGTCAGCGGCCTGCTGCTCCCACTGGGCGTAGGCGTCCGGGTAGGCCGACACCTGCACCGTCTGCGCCGCCTTCGTCAGCGGCATGTCCTGCCAGCCGTCGACCTGCTTCAGACCCTTCTCGAACGCCAGGGTCGCGTACTCGGGGTTCGTGATCTGCTCCGGCGTACCCCAACCACTGGAGGGGCGCTGCTGGAACAGGCCCAGCGAGTCGTGATCATTGGCGTCACCGAGGTGGCCCAGGTTCTCCAGCTTCGACTCCTGCAGGCTCGTGGCGATCGAGATCACCGCGGCCCGCTCCGG
>NZ_JBUEGB010000147.1:0-5667 GCF_054963695.1 Micromonospora sp. RTBAU3-60
AGGCACCCCGTCCCCGGTGCGCGGCCGCTTCTCGACCGGCCCCGCCGATCCTTCCGGCCCGGCTCGCCGTTTGCCGCTGTCGGTCATCTCCCGCTGTTTCTTGAATTCGTCGAACCACTCGTTCGACATGTTCGTGTCGATGAGCCGGTGGGCGTATCCGGACCGGTCGGCCAACGGCGCCTTGACCGCGGCGAAGACACTCGTGACGACGTTCGACTCCTCCAGCCGGAAGAATCGGCCGACCCGCAGGGCGACCTCCGTCCCAGGGGAGAGATCCACCTCCCGCCCGTCCAACGTCTTGCCCGAGTTGTCCCCACCCAGCGCGAGCGGCAGCGGGTCGGGCGTCCGCTTGTCCTCCTGCATCACGAGATCGATGGACACTTCGTCGAGAAGCGGCGGCGGCTCGGTTGATTCCCACAGCGCCAGCGTGCGCAGCCACTCGATGTCGTAAGCGGTGGGCGCCGGCGAGGACAACTCCAGGTACAGGGGCGCACCGGTGCCGTTCCTTTCGGCCGGTGCTTCCAGGACCGCCAGGGGTAGACCATCCATGCCGTACCCGAGCCGGAAACGCCCCTCCTTCAACTCCGCGGCGATGACCGGCGGAAGCCCGTCAGCCACCTCGACCGGTGGAATCGTGACTCTCTGGCCGCCGAAGGTGATGTTGTTAAATACTCCGCTTTCGCTCACCGGCACCGTGATGTGGTAGAGATTGCCGAACTTCCACCGATCGGCGGTCTCCCACACCGGGCCGGCTGCCATGCTCCGCAGTTCGGCCAGCTCGCTGTCGGTGAACCTGCGGGCGAACTCCTGATAGACGAACCTCACGGTGCCGTCGGGCGCGGTGTACGGGATTCTGGCGATAGCGCTACTGACACCTTCGCCATCAACCTTTCCGACAACGACAGCGACCCTGTCGCCCGCGACGGCGACCCGACCGACATATTGGAGGAACACGTCGTTGTCGCCAACCCGGAACCGAAGATATGGGCGACCCCCGATGTCCTCGACGGGGACGGGGACGGTGAATGGGTCTTGCATGTTCCAACGGTTCTCGTCTTCCCACTTGCTGTCCTCGCGGAGGGCGTCGACGTATCGGCGGTGCTCTTCGAGTACCCCGATGTGCCGGCGGGGGGAGCTGGGGCGTTGACGGACGGCCGCGAGGTTCCGATCGAATGTGTCCCGCAGAAGCGACCAGTGGCGGTTCGTCGTGTTCTGTTCCGCCGCGTCGACTTCGGTTTTCAGCACATCGAGCGCCTCGTCGAACACGGCATCCAGTCGGCGCAGTTCGGTGAGGGCTGTCGGTGACGGGAAACCCTCGACGATGCGGGCATCGTGTGGGTCACGAGGCTGGCCGAGGTGGTAGGCGCCGTTCAAGAAGACGACTGGTTGCGGTTTGGCGCCGTCATCGGACGGCGGACCGATGACGTGCGGGGCACCGAACGGGTGGTGGACCTCCATCGGCAGACCCAACCCCCAGGCCACGATGTGGGGAACCACATGCACAACGTCGGGATAGCCGGGCTGGCGGTGTACGAGTTTGTTGAGCAGGTGCCGGTGCAGGGTCTCCCGTCGCTGCTCGGACATGTTCTCCGGATAAGGGAGAAATGCTCTGAACATCGACTGCTCACCCCGGCGGAGGTCGACGTCCAGGTGGCGGGCCACCAGCACGCCCAGTTCAGCCACGGTGGTGACGCCCGCCTGCGCCAACAGATCCCCATGGGCTTTCAACACCGTCCCGTAGAAGACGTCGAGCGGCCCCGCGTCGCCCTCCGCGCGATCGATGTGGAAAACCGCATGCGCCCACTGCTCGAATGCCGCCAACTCGCTGCGGGTTTCCCCGGCCGACAACTGCCCGATCGCCGACTCAACTTTCGACCACCGGGCCTCCGCCGCCCTTTCCATCAGCTTGGTCAGATCCGCCGCCGTGGGTCTGGTGGCGAACTCCTGGTACATGAAGCTCTCGGTTCCGTCGGGCGCGGTGTACGGGACTCTGGCCTCAGCGAGGCCCTCTTCGCCGTCCATCCAGAAATCGACAGCGATCCTGTCGCCCAGGATGGAGATGGGGTTGAAATTGGGGAGACGCAGGCTCTTGCCGCCCACCTCCATCATCAACAATGTATTCTGTTTATATTGGACCCGGACGGTGGGGTAATGGGTGAACCGACCAGTCTGAGGCCTTCGGCTCTTGTCTTTCCAGCCGCTGGTCCGGCGGATGTAATAGAGGTACCGACGGTGTTCTGTCAGGATGTCGGCCTGGCGTTGGGGCGATTCGGGGCGTTGACGGATGACCGCGAGCTTACGCTGGAACGCTTCCCGAAGGGCGGGCCAGTGTCTGTTGGCCGGACGAGGGTCCTGTTCCGCCTCGTTGATTTGCTCCTGCAGCAGACCAAGTGCCTGGTCGAACAGTCCATCCAGTCGCTGCTTCTCGTCGTCCGATATTGACGTCCGCTCGGGACCCTCGGCGAGGCGGCCAGCGCGTTCGGCATCGGCTGGTAGCTGGCCGAGGTAGAAGGCGCCATCGTAGAAGACGACCGGATACGGGTCGGCACCAGCATCGGACTCCGGGCCGATGTCGTACGGGGCGCCGAACGGTTGGTAGATGCGCAGCTGGGGCAACTTCCGGGCCAGGATACGGACAACCACAGGCGCGACGTCGTAATCGCCGTTCTGGTGGTTCGCGACCTTGTCGATCCAGTTCCGGTGCAGGTCCTCTCGCCGCTGCTCGGACATGACCTCCGGATACGGAAACAACTCCCTGAACTCCGACGCGTCACCCAGACGGAGCTCGGCGGCCAGGCTGCTGGCCGCCCACCCGTGCAGTCCGTTCGGGATGCGGTCGAGCTTCAAGTCCGCCAACTGCTGGCTGAAGGTGCGCGTCACCGAGTCGTAGAAGTTTGGCTTCGGTCCGCCCTTCGCGAGATCGATTCCGAACACGTCGCGCGTCCACCGCACGAAATTCTGCTCGTCGCGTTTGCCCACGGCCGACAACTGTCTGATCGCCGATTCCACTGTCCGCGACGAGTTAGGCGCTACACCGCCGGACCCACCGACCGCCGGCGCCCCACCCGGCCCCTGGCCTGTCCGCACCCCCGCCTGCCGGGCACCGCCGGACCCACCGACCGCCGGCGCCCCACCCGACCCCTGGCCTGTCAGCACCCCCGCCTGCCGGGCACCTCTGGACCCACCAACCGCCGGCGCCCCACCCGGCCCCGGGCCTGTCAGCACCCCCGCCTGCCCCGAGACCGCCAGGGCCTCGACGATCTTGCGTTTCAGGTCGTCGAAGTCCTTGTTGTCCACACCCGTGTCGACAAGCCGGTAGACGTGTCCGGACTTGTCGACCAACGGCGCCTTGACCACGGCGGGAATGGTGCCGGCGACATCCGCTCCGACCGGCTCCTGCCACTTCCCCACCCACAGGGTGACCAACGTCCCCGGGGAGAGATCCACCTCCGCCCCGTCCAACGTCTTGGCCCGACCACGACCGCCGACCGCAATAGACAGCGGACCGGGCGTCCACGTCCCCTGCCGCAACACGACATCGAAAGACATCTTCTCGGAAAGATCCCACCGATCCGCCGGTTCCCACAACGCTCTCTTGCGCCGCGATTCGATGTCATACCGGGTGATGGTAGGTTTGGAAATTTCCAGGTACAGGGGCTGCCCTTTGACGTTCTTCCTGGCCGATGCTTCCACGACCGCAGTGGGTCGGCCGCCGTCCCTGGCATACCCGAATAGAAGCCGAACCTTCTTCAACTCCCTGACGACAACGGGCGGAAGTCCGCCGACCACCGGGAAGTTCCGGATTCTCGTCGGCAGGGCTTTCGAGCCGCCTTCGGCTCTACCGAGGTTGACGCCCAGTCTCCCTTTCTCCTGCACGGACGTCGTCCTGTAGTAGAAGTCGCTCAACAGTTGCGGGCGGTCAACGTGCCACACCTTGTCGGGCACCTTGCTCCTCAGCTCGGCCAGCTCCACGCCAGTGAACCTGCGGCTGATTTCTTGGTGGGCCTCACTTTTGGTGCCGTCGGGTGCGGTGTACTCGATTACAGCAATACCGGTGCCCACTCCGTCGGCCGTTCCGATATGGACAGCAATCATATCGCCCGAGATAGCCATCTGATCGATATTAGCGAGGATCACCCACTTCCCGGTCCCGGCCCCGGCATGCCGACCGCGGCCCGCCTCGCCCAACCATGCGCGCAAATATATTTTGCTCCTCCCGCCGTAATACGTGGCGGGCAGGAGGAGGGTGAACTGGTCGTCCAGGTTCCGCCGGTTCCCGGACTCCCATTTGCTGACTCGGGCAAGTCTGCGAAGGTAGTGGAGGTGTTCGGCGAGTTCCCGGGCCTTTTTGCGGTAGGGGAAGTCGGGTTGTTTACGGATGACCGCGAGCCTGCGCTGGAAGGTTTCCTGCAGGATGGGCAAGTGCCCGGCGTTGGTCGGATGGGGGTTCTCCTCCGCCGCCTCGATTCTCTCTTGCAGCAGATCGCGTGCTTCGTCGAACAGCCGATCGAGTCGCTGCTGCTCGTCGTCCGATATTGACGTCCGCTCGGGACCCTCGGCGAGGCGGCCAGCGAGTGCGGCATCGGCTGGGTCAGGTAGCTGGCCGAGGTAGAAGGCCCCATCGTAGAAGACAACCGGATACCGGATGGCACCAGCACCGGGCTCCGGGCCGATATCGTCCGGGGCACCGAACCGATGGTGGATCCGCATCGACAGGGGCAACCTCGAAGCGATGATGTAAGGAACCACATGCGCAATGTCGTAATCGCCGGCCAGGCCGTGCGCGATCTTGTTAAGCCATTGCCGGTGCAGGTCCTCCCGTCGCTGCTCGGACATGACCTCCGGATACGGAAGCAACTTCCGGAACTCCGACGCCTCACCCAGGCTAAGGTCAGCGGCCAACTGGCGGGCCACCCACGCGCGCAGTCCAGCACTGCTGCGCTCGACCCCCGCGGCCTCCAACTCCCTCCCGAAGCGACGCACCACCGCGTTGTAGAAGTCGCTCGACCTCGGCGTGTGCCCCGCGAGATCGACCCCGAGCACCTCGCGCGTCCACCGCACGAACTCCGCCGCATCATCGCGGGTCCCATCCACCCCACCACGGCGTTCCACGGCCGACAACTGCGCGACCGCCGAAGCCACGGTCCGCTTCCAGTCCTGCCGGGCGCCGCTGGACCCACCGACCGCCGGCGCCCCACCCGGCCCCGGGTCCGGCCCGATTGGTGCGGGGTTCTCCGGCAGGGGCGCGAGATCAAGCTCCGATTCCACCTGGTCCCACGCTGCCAGCAGCCGCAAGGCCTCGTCCGTGTCGGCATCCGCCAGCCAATCGAAGTCAGCCACCGATGCCAGCGGATCCTCCCCCGCCAGCAGATCCGAGGGGCCGACCGGGCCGGCACCCCCCTGCGGCTCCCAGTCCATGTCGAACGTCGGTGAATCCACCCCCGCCAGCAGATCCGAGGGGTCGACCGGGCCGGCACCCCCCTCCGACTCCCAGTCCATGTCGGACGTAGCCGAATCCACCCCTGCCAGCAGATCCGACTCGACCGAGTCGGCATCCCCCTGCGGCTCCCATCTCTCATCGAGCGTCGGTGTATTCATTCGAAACACACCCATTTCATCCAGTTCCGTTTCCAGATCCGGGTCCGCTACGGATGCCTGGGCACTAGA
>NZ_JBUEGB010000148.1:0-5421 GCF_054963695.1 Micromonospora sp. RTBAU3-60
GCCGCGTGGGGTGATTGGCCCCTGAACCGCGTCGCGGCCAGCGACATCGAGGCGATGAAACAAGACATGATCGCTACGGCCCGGTCGCGGCGTAACAGCCGCAACGGCCGGCATGCCGGCGAGCACGTCATCGCCGCCGCCCGCGCCTTCTACTCCCGGGCCATCGCCGACGGCCTGATCGATACCTCGGCCAGTCCCGCCCATCGTGTCGCCAAGCCCCGCCGCCTCCCGAGCACACGTCGCGCCTTGACGCCGCACGAACTGGAGGAGATCAATGCGGTGGCGCAGACCAGCGGCAACGACGTCATCCTCGACGCCCTGCTGCTGCGCCTGCACACCGAAAGCGCCTGCCGGCGCGGCGGAGCCCTCGCACTACGGCTCATCGACCTGGACCACACCAACGGACTCGTGCGCCTGGCCGAGAAAGGCACCGTGCGGTGGCAGCCGATTACCCTCGACCTCGCCGAACATCTCTACGAGCACGCCCACGCCCGCGGCGCCCTGGTGTCCACCGACCGCTTGTTGCGCTACCGCAACGGCCAGCCGATCAGCAGCCGCCGCTACGACCACCTGTGGAAACGCATCGGCGAACGACTGCCCTGGGTCGCCGCCCAGGGCATCTCCACCCACTGGCTGCGGCACACCACCCTCACCTGGGTGGAACGCCACTTCGGCTACGGAGTCGCCCGCGCCTACGCCGGCCACACCGACAGCCCAGGATCCTCCACCACCACCTACATCAAGGCCGACCTACACGCCGTCGCTGACGCCCTGTCGGCGATGACCGACCAACCACACCCACTCGCCACGATGGAAGGAACCTCGCACGCCTGACCGATGACCATTCGCCGTTGATCGACTGTCTCGGATGAACCTGTCGCTTCGTGGGGGGTGGGGGAGCAGTCCCTGGACCCCGCGCGAAGCGGCGGGTCCGGCCGCGAGCCTGGAGATGAGCGCAACCGGCGCCACTGGACCTGCGTTCCGCCAGGAGGCGAAACTATCGAGGCGGCCGAAGCCGTGGACTGAGTGACGAGAGTTGCGGATGGGCGGCGCAGACCGGGAGTGGACCCCCGGTGGCGTTGTGGCCACGATCGGCAATCCTTCTATGCGGTGAATATCGACCCCGACCTGGCTGCCGCGCACGATCCGATAATTTCGGACGAAGAATGGGTTGCGGCGAACGCGAGATTGGTCGGCGAGCTTGGCCCAGAGCCTTATCTGCATAACCTTCTGGCGATCCTCAAGGGCGCCTACCCGAGGGGCTGACAACTCCAGCGCTCCCTTGAAATTTTGCGCCTGTGCCGTCATGGATGCCGGCTCTTCGAACTTAAGCGGGGTTGAGGTGTCCGCGGTGGCGTCGGGTGGTGGCAGTGCGGGTGCGTAGGCGTTGGTTTTCGGGGTTTCGGAAGCCGTAGGCGTCGCGGGCGATGGTCTTGATAACCCGGTTGGTTCCTTCCGAGCCGGCGTTGGTGATGCCGGTGGTCAGGAACGCCAGTATTTGTGGCCACCAAGTCTCGATCGTGGTGGCGAGCCGGTGGAGTTCGGGCAGGTCAGAGGCGGCGCAGCGGGTGTAGAAGCGGTGCAGCAGCCGGTGGAGGTGTTCCCTGTTCGGCTGGGTGCGGGCGACCGCGAGCAGGTCGAGCAGGTCTTCTTTCGCGTTCCACGCGGCCAGGATCGGAGCACCGATCGCCGCCGGGAGGGCATCGAGGGTGTCGACGAGGCGGTCGACGTGCTTGCCGGGCATCCGGGCGGCCGAGCGGGTCAGCCGGTTACGCATCCGCCATTCCGGGTCGCTGCCGCGACCGCGGCGCCCCCGCTGGGTCAGGGTCATGCGGCGGCGGACCTCGGTGACCGCCCGGTTGGCCAGTTGCACGACGTGGAAGTGATCGACGACCAGCACCGCGTGCGGTAACACCTGCCGGATCGCGGACTTGAACACGGTGCACATGTCGATCGCCACCGCCTGGACCTGCTCACGCCAGGCCGGCGGGCGGGCGGTCAGCCAACCGGTCACCGCCGCCGTGGTACGGCCTTCGACCTGCGCGAGCAGCCCCTGACCATCAGACAGATCGCAGAAGCCGACGTGCCAGCGGTCCGCCGTCACGGTCCACGAACCGACCTGCTCATCCCAGATCCAGTGCGGCTTGCCGCGGCGAACCTCGTCGATGCCCAGCACCGCGACAGGCTCCGGCTCGGCTGGCAACACCGCGCTCGCGTGGGCGCTGAACGCGGCAGCGACGACCGGCCAGGAGATGCCGTGGTCCCGGGCGGCCTGCACGATCGTGCGACCCGCGTCGGCGACCGCCGCCCCGGCCGCCTGCCGCAGCCGGCTGGTCAGCCGGGCACGAGCCGGGACCTGCGCGACCTGCTCGGTGAACGACTTACGCGGACAGCCTGGCGTCGGGCAGTACCAGCGACGTTTGCGCCAACGCAGCCGTACCGTCCGGCCTCCGACTGGCAGGTCCCTCGGCCGGGTTGTGGTCCACTGCTTCACCTTCAGCGCACGTTGTCCGCACTGCGGGCAGCATCGTGCCTGCTCACAGCCGGTGGACAGGTCCACCACCGGAACACCGGTGACGTCCAGCTCGACCCGCTCAGCGACCAGGCCGTCCAGGCCCAGCAGCCGGGTCGTATCGTTGACCATGCTCGCAGCTCTTCACTTGTGACCATCCGAACTAGACACTCAGATGATCACCGACGGGCTGCGAGCCCTTCACGCTCGGGTCGACTCAGCCGCGAACCCCGCTCAAGTTCGAAGAGCCCCTATCCCTTGTTGACGCGCTGGCTGCCTGGTGGCTGTGCGGTGATCGGCGATCGGAGCGAACCGCTCCGGTATCCGGATCTGCCGAAAACAGTGCGTCGGATTGTTGGCGCCAGGGTGCGCCCGCCTTGGGCTACAGCAAGCCGATCCCCGAGGCTGGTCCGGTGGGCTAACGTCCTCGGTGCAGCCAGGCCAACAGATCCGGTGGGGCCATCTCAGCCGCGCGCCGGTGGTAACGGCTGAGTTCCTCGGGGCTCAGGAGTGCGTGTCCAGCACCCGACTGGCCCTTTCGGAAGAAGACTTGATGGTCTTTCAGCACGCCGAGGGCATCGGGCACCAGGACCTGAGCTCGCTCACGCATCGCGGCGAACGTGGCGGCCTCCACCAACGTCGCCCACCGCTCGGCTGGCACCTCGATACCTAGCCAGGCGGCGATCCGCCGCATCTGTCCTCCGAGGTCAGCCAGGAGATCGTCATAGTGCACCAGCAACACATTCGGCTCCCCCCGGCGTCGCCAGGCATCAGTCAGATGCCACAGCACACCGGGCAGCGAGTCCAACGCCTCCCGCGGATCCCTATCACGCTCGGTCCACCGCACCAACCAGGAATGCAGGGCAGGCCGTGCCGGCGGTGCACTGCTGGACGGCGGTTCGCCGGTGAGCTCGCACACTCGTTCCCGGTCGATGTTGTCGCTCTGGTGGTACAAGGACACCGCCATGTCCAGCGGGTGCCGCGCCACCACGATGTACGACACGTCGGGCTCGATCGGTACCCCGTCCAGTGGCGTGTGCGTCTTGATGAAGCGCCGATGCTGCTGGGCGGCGAGATGGTCGTACACCTGCCGCTGTGGAGCAGTCAGCCAGTCGAGCCACGGGGACAGTTGCGCCAACGGCGCCGGCAGGTCCGCGGTCTGGAAGATCAGCAGCGCGCAGATCATCTGCATCCAGGTGGTGCCGCTTTTGGATCGGGTGCTGATGACGATGTCGCCGCGCCGGAACGGGAAAGCGAGCCACCTGCCGCTGTCTTCCTCGGAAGATCGATAACGCACCGGGGCCGTCATCCGAGCGAGCTTAGAGGACCGATATAGCAGTCCGCTTCTTCGTTTCCGGATCTGGCACCCCTCTGTGTCAAGAGGCCGCGGCGAGGGTTGTTCTAGGCTGGGGTTTGGCGGGTCCGGGAAGTGACTGTTCCGAAGTGTCGATCTCGGGGTTCGGGTCGGCCGCGCTGGATGAGTCGCCCCCGCGTGTCCTCCCGGGCCCGTCTTGACCAGCTTGGCGTCGGCGACCATCTGGCGGTAGACGATGTCGGACAGGCGCCGTTTCAGTGCCCGTAGGGCCTCCATCGGGGTCTTGCCCGCGGCCAGTCTGCGCCGGTAGTAGCGGCGTCCTTCGGTGTCTCGGCGCAGCTGGACGATGGCCATGATGTGCAGGGCCCGGTTGATGCGCCGGTTCCCGGCGCGAGAGAGCCGGTGCCGGTTCTGCTCGCCGGACGAGGCGTCGATCGGCGCGGTGCCGTTCCATGAGGCGAAGTGGGCGCGGCTGCTGAACCGGGCGATGTCTGCGATGTCGCCGAGCAGGCGGGCTGCGCCGGATGGTCCGATGCCGGTCAAGTTCATCAGCCGGCTGCCGGTGCTGTTGACCAGGTCGGTGAGTTCCTGTTTCGCGCTTTTGATCTTCTTGTCGATGACGACAAGCTCTTGGATCAGCTCGGAGGCCAGCCGGCGGCGGGTCTTGCCGACCACGTCACGCGGGCGCACGGTGCCCAGCAGGGCGCGGGCCTGCTGGGCGGACAGGTCCTTCTTCGCGCCGCCGGGCACCAACTCGAGTAGCAGGTGATGCAGCCGGGAGACCACTTCGGTGCGGGCCCGGCCGAGCTGGTCACGGCGGTCGACGAGCAGCCGTAACGCGACCGTGGTGTCGTCGGTGACGACCTGCCGCAGACCTTCGGTGCGCAGGGCGACCACCGCGACGCTGCGGGCATCGACCGGGTCGGTCTTGCGGCCCTGGCCGGTGGCGAACACGCGGGCCCGGGCGGACAGCTTCGCGGGGACGTCCACGACGGTTTCGCCGTCGGAGACCAGGCGTTGAGCGATGTGCCGGCCGATGCCGTTGCAGCCCTCGACCGCCCAAAGGCGGTCTTTGTGCTTGCGTCCGGCGGCGAGCATGGCCTGGTAGCCGTCGCGGTCGGTGCCGAACCGGCCCTGCCCGAGCGTCTTCTCCCGGCCGTTGATGATCTCGATGGTGGCGGAACGCTTGTGCGGGTCCACGCCGATGATGACCTGGGCCATCGTGTCCTCCCTCGATCCGACGATGGGTCATCGACGGGAGGGCAGCGCTACCTTGAGCTGGGCAGTCCCCTCTTGAGCCTCTCTCCGCCGCGGTGACCGGCGGGGCGCACGCCAGATGAGAGCCACACCAACCTGCGGTGGGCAGCCGCGATGAGAGCGACCCCACCGGTCACCTCGACCAAGCCTGGCCGGGCTGCGGTCGTACCACCAGTCAATAGGTAGCCGCGACGCGCGCGTTCGACCAGGTTCTCGGACGTCCGACTCTGTCGATGAGCGGATGTCTGATCATGCTGAGCCAGGTTCGGGCCTGCGGCTTCTGCGCGAAGAGGTGGTCCGTGACGAGCGTGGGGCATCGACAACGCCTGGACGGCCG
>NZ_JBUEGB010000149.1:0-5290 GCF_054963695.1 Micromonospora sp. RTBAU3-60
AGCGGGGTTTCTGGTTGGTGTGTGGTTGTTCTTTGAGAACTCAACAGGGTGCTTGATAAGCCAGTGCCAAATTGTTTTATACCCCGGACTGGTCAGGCCTTTTGGTTTGGCTGGTTGGGATTCCTTTGGCAACACTTTTGTTGCTGGGATGATTGTTCAACAAGTTTTTGTTGGAGAGTTTGATCCTGGCTCAGGACGAACGCTGGCGGCGTGCTTAACACATGCAAGTCGAGCGGAAAGGCCCTTCGGGGTACTCGAGCGGCGAACGGGTGAGTAACACGTGAGCAACCTGCCCTAGGCTTTGGGATAACCCCGGGAAACCGGGGCTAATACCGAATAGGACCTGCTACCGCATGGTGGTGGGTGGAAAGTTTTTCGGCCTGGGATGGGCTCGCGGCCTATCAGCTTGTTGGTGGGGTGATGGCCTACCAAGGCGACGACGGGTAGCCGGCCTGAGAGGGCGACCGGCCACACTGGGACTGAGACACGGCCCAGACTCCTACGGGAGGCAGCAGTGGGGAATATTGCACAATGGGCGGAAGCCTGATGCAGCGACGCCGCGTGAGGGATGACGGCCTTCGGGTTGTAAACCTCTTTCAGCAGGGACGAAGCGTAAGTGACGGTACCTGCAGAAGAAGCGCCGGCCAACTACGTGCCAGCAGCCGCGGTAAGACGTAGGGCGCGAGCGTTGTCCGGATTTATTGGGCGTAAAGAGCTCGTAGGCGGCTTGTCGCGTCGACTGTGAAAACCCGCAGCTCAACTGCGGGCCTGCAGTCGATACGGGCAGGCTAGAGTTCGGTAGGGGAGACTGGAATTCCTGGTGTAGCGGTGAAATGCGCAGATATCAGGAGGAACACCGGTGGCGAAGGCGGGTCTCTGGGCCGATACTGACGCTGAGGAGCGAAAGCGTGGGGAGCGAACAGGATTAGATACCCTGGTAGTCCACGCTGTAAACGTTGGGCGCTAGGTGTGGGGGGCCTCTCCGGTTCCCTGTGCCGCAGCTAACGCATTAAGCGCCCCGCCTGGGGAGTACGGCCGCAAGGCTAAAACTCAAAGGAATTGACGGGGGCCCGCACAAGCGGCGGAGCATGCGGATTAATTCGATGCAACGCGAAGAACCTTACCTGGGTTTGACATCGCCGGAAATCCTCCAGAGATGGGGGGTCCTTCGGGGCCGGTGACAGGTGGTGCATGGCTGTCGTCAGCTCGTGTCGTGAGATGTTGGGTTAAGTCCCGCAACGAGCGCAACCCTCGTTCGATGTTGCCAGCGCGTTATGGCGGGGACTCATCGAAGACTGCCGGGGTCAACTCGGAGGAAGGTGGGGATGACGTCAAGTCATCATGCCCCTTATGTCCAGGGCTTCACGCATGCTACAATGGCCGGTACAATGGGCTGCGATACCGTGAGGTGGAGCGAATCCCAAAAAGCCGGTCTCAGTTCGGATCGGGGTCTGCAACTCGACCCCGTGAAGTCGGAGTCGCTAGTAATCGCAGATCAGCAACGCTGCGGTGAATACGTTCCCGGGCCTTGTACACACCGCCCGTCACGTCACGAAAGTCGGCAACACCCGAAGCCGGTGGCCCAACCCGTAAGGGAGGGAGCCGTCGAAGGTGGGGCTGGCGATTGGGACGAAGTCGTAACAAGGTAGCCGTACCGGAAGGTGCGGCTGGATCACCTCCTTTCTAAGGAGCACCTTCACTCGAAAGGGTGCAAGGAGCCCGCGGCCCGCGAATGCCGGGTCGGGGTGCTCAATGGCGGAGACACTGGTTAGTCGGACGCCGGCAACGGTCACGGATGTCTAGTACACGCCCTTTGGGGTGCAGGAACGACGGATGTGGTGCGGCTGGGGTTCGGCGATAAGCACCCTGTTGGGTCCTGAAAGAACAACCTCGGGTTGTCTTTCAGAGCCATGAGGCGAGCGTGGGCTCGCCGAGGCGCCAGGCATGGCCTGGCCTCGCAAACCGGATCCCCTTGGTTGGGGTTACAGGTGTGGGGCGGTTCGGGTTGTGGGTTGGTCGTTTGTTGAGAATTGCACAGTGGACGCGAGCATCTTTGTGGTCAAGTTGTCAAGGGCGAACGGTGGATGCCTTGGCACCAGGAGCCGATGAAGGACGTGGGAGGCCGCGATAGGCCTGGGGGAGCTGTCAACCAAGCTGTGATCCCAGGGTGTCCGAATGGGGAAACCCGGCACCAGTCATGTGGTGTCACCCGCACCTGAACACATAGGGTGTGTGGGGGGAACGCGGGGAAGTGAAACATCTCAGTACCCGTAGGAAGAGAAAACAAAGAGTGATTCCGTGAGTAGTGGCGAGCGAAAGCGGATTGAGGCTAAACCGGCTGCGTGTGATACCTGTCAGGGGTTGCGTGGTCGGGGTTGTGGGACCCTGCTGAGTGTACTGACATGCACTCGAGGAGTTACAAAGCCAGTTGCTAGCCGAACAGTCTGGAAAGGCTGACCGTAGGCGGTGATAGTCCGGTAGGTGAAAGTGGCTGGTCTCCTGTGGGTGTTCCCGAGTAGCGGCGGACTCCTGAAATCTGCCGTGAATCTGCCAGGACCACCTGGTAAGCCTAAATACTTCCTGGTGACCGATAGCGGACGAGTACCGTGAGGGAATGGTGAAAAGTACCCCGGGAGGGGAGTGAAATAGTACCTGAAACCGTTCGCCTACAATCCGTCGGAGCCTTGCGGGGTGACGGCGTGCCTTTTGAAGAATGAGCCTGCGAGTTAGTGGCATGTGGCGAGGTTAACCCGTGTGGGGGAGCCGTAGCGAAAGCGAGTCTGAATAGGGCGATTCAGTCGCATGCTCTAGACCCGAAGCGGAGTGATCTAGCCATGGGCAGGCTGAAGCGCGGGTAAGACCGCGTGGAGGGCCGAACCCACCAACGTTGAAAAGTTGGGGGATGACCTGTGGTTAGGGGTGAAAGGCCAATCAAACTCCGTGATAGCTGGTTCTCCCCGAAATGCATTTAGGTGCAGCGTCGCGTGTTTCTTGCCGGAGGTAGAGCACTGGATGGTCTAGGGGGCCCACAAGCTTACCGAAATCAGCCAAACTCCGAATGCCGGTAAGTGAGAGCGCGGCAGTGAGACTGCGGGGGATAAGCTTCGTAGTCGAGAGGGAAACAGCCCAGATCACCAGCTAAGGCCCCTAAGCGTGTGCTAAGTGGAAAAGGATGTGGGGTCGCATAGACAACCAGGAGGTTGGCTTAGAAGCAGCCACCCTTTAAAGAGTGCGTAATAGCTCACTGGTCAAGTGGTTCCGCGCCGACAATGTAGCGGGGCTCAAGCACACCGCCGAAGCTGTGGCACTCACACAATAACCTCGCCAGGTCTTGATATCTGGTGCAGGTGTGTGGGTGGGTAGGGGAGCGTCGTGCCGCGAGTGAAGCAACGGGGTGACCTAGTTGTGGACGCGGCACGAGTGAGAATGCAGGCATGAGTAGCGAAAGAAGGGTGAGAAACCCTTCCGCCGGATGACCAAGGGTTCCAGGGCCAGGCTAATCCGCCCTGGGTGAGTCGGGACCTAAGGCGAGGCCGAGAGGCGTAGTCGATGGACAACGGGTTGATATTCCCGTACCCGCGAAGGAGCGACCCTGACGAACCTCGTTGTGCTAACCACCCGAACCGCCGGCGACCTTCGGGTCAATGGTGGGGAGCGTGGGAACCTGGCGGGTAGTAGTCAAGCGATGGGGTGACGCAGGAAGGTAGCTGATCCCGGCCGGTGGTTGTGCCGGGGTAAGCGTGTAGGCCGTGCTGTAGGCAAATCCGCAGCACATATAGGCTGAGACGTGATGCCGAGCCGATTCAGGTGAAGTCAGTGATCCTATGCTGCCGAGAAAAGCCTCTAGCGAGTTCCGAGCGGCCCGTACCCCAAACCGACACAGGTGGTCAGGTAGAGAATACCGAGGCGATCGGGCGAACTGTGGTTAAGGAACTCGGCAAATTGCCCCCGTAACTTAGGGAGAAGGGGGGCCGGAGACGTGAAGCCCCGCGCGGGTGGAGCGTTGTATGGCCGCAGAGAGCAGGGGGAAGCGACTGTTTACTAAAAACACAGGTCCATGCGAAGAAGTAATTCGATGTATATGGACTGACGCCTGCCCGGTGCTGGAACGTTAAGGGGACCTGTTAGCTCTTCGGGGCGAAGCGGAGAACTTAAGCGCCAGTAAACGGCGGTGGTAACTATAACCATCCTAAGGTAGCGAAATTCCTTGTCGGGTAAGTTCCGACCTGCACGAATGGCGTAACGACTTCCCCACTGTCTCAACCACAGGCCCGGCGAAATTGCATTACGAGTAAAGATGCTCGTTACGCGCGGCAGGACGGAAAGACCCCGGGACCTTTACTATAGCTTGACATTGGTATCTGAGTTAGCTTGTGTAGGATAGGTGGGAGCCGGTGAAACTCCAACGCCAGTTGGGGTGGAGGCAATCTTGAAATACCACTCTGGTTGATTCGGGTATCTAACTTCGGACCGTTATCCGGTTCAGGGACAGTGTCTGGTGGGTAGTTTAACTGGGGCGGTTGCCTCCTAAAGGGTAACGGAGGCGCCCAAAGGTTCCCTCAGCCTGGTTGGCAATCAGGTGTTGAGTGCAAGTGCACAAGGGAGCTTGACTGTGAGACTGACAGGTCGAGCAGGGACGAAAGTCGGGACTAGTGATCCGGCACTGGCATGTGGAAGCGGTGTCGCTCAACGGATAAAAGGTACCCCGGGGATAACAGGCTGATCTTCCCCAAGAGTCCATATCGACGGGATGGTTTGGCACCTCGATGTCGGCTCGTCGCATCCTGGGGCTGTAGCAGGTCCCAAGGGTTGGGCTGTTCGCCCATTAAAGCGGTACGCGAGCTGGGTTTAGAACGTCGTGAGACAGTTCGGTCCCTATCCGCCGTGCGCGTAGGATACTTGAGAAGGGCTGTCCCTAGTACGAGAGGACCGGGACGGACGAACCTCTGGTGTGCCAGTTGTCCCGCCAGGGGCACGGCTGGTTAGCTACGTTCGGAAGGGATAACCGCTGAAAGCATCTAAGCGGGAAGCTCGCTTCAAGATGAGGTATCCCACCCACTTTGTGGGGTAAGGCCCCCAGCTAGACGACTGGGTTGATAGGCCGGAAATGTAAGCCCGGTAACGGGTTCAGTTGACCGGTACTAATAGGCCGAGGACTTGACTACTAAGCTGCTACGCGTCCACTGTGCAACTCCCGACAAACGAACAACACCCACCAGGTTTTGGTGGATGGGGTTGTTTGACATGTCGATAGAGTTACGGCGGTCATGGCGGAGGGGAAACGCCCGGT
>NZ_JBUEGB010000150.1:0-5020 GCF_054963695.1 Micromonospora sp. RTBAU3-60
TAGCGGTGGGCGACGGCCCGACCGCGACCGGCGGCGAGGCAGTTCGGGGCAGTGGGCGCCGGTTGCGCGATGTCCGTTCTGCCCCGGAATGGAGTGTGGCTCCGTATCGTCGGCGGTGAAGGAGGGCGGCGAGATGGACGAGGAGGCGCGGCAGCAGGCGCTGCTCACCGCCGTCACCACCGAGCACTTCGTGCTGCAGACCTCCCGCAGCGCCACCATCGCCGAGTCGGTGGGCCGGGCGACCATCTTCATGTCGATGCTCTCCGCCGCGCTGATCGGGTTGGGTTTCGTCTCCAGCAGCGGGCACCTGCTGCGGCCGTATCTCGGTGCGGTGCTGCCGACTCTGGTGATCACCGGGTTGCTGACCTACGCCCGGCTGGTGGAGAGCATGGTGGAGAACGAGGTGGACCTGCAGCGGATCCAACGCATCCGCGCCTGGTACCACCACCGCTTCGCCGGCGACCTGGACTTCTTTGTCGACGCCCTGGCCCAGGGGGGCGGCAAGCGAGCGGAGTGGGCGGCGGTGGGCAGCCGGCCTGGCCGCGTGCAGATGCTGCTGACCACGGCCGCGTTGGTCGGCGCGGTCAACGCGCTGCTGATCGGGCTCGGCGCCACCCTGCTGAGCGGCGTGTTCGGTGCCGCACTCGGCCTGGCGATCGCGGTCGGCGTGGTGGTGGCGCTGGCGGCCTTCGCCGTCCAGGTCGTGCACATCAACCGGGCCTCCATCTCGCTCGGCCGCTGAGTCGGGACGCGCGCCGGCCGGGCGCATTCGGTTCGCTGAACCCCGGCGCGGGTGAACAAGCGCCACGAACTGTCACGTGCCCGTGCCGGGGCAGCGGCGAGCGGAATGTCCGAACGGGCGACAACCGGATCGCGGCCTCGCCGCAACGCTTTCAGAAACTGCGGCGAAGATGGCCGAAAGGATGACAACCAGATCGGGCCGTTATTGCAGCGAGTCATTCCGTAAATCAGATCGTTGTCAATGCCCGACAACCGATCCGGCCGTTACCGTAACGATTCAATTCACCGTTCCCCAGCGGCTTACCGTCGGGTGGAAGGACGTTTTCGTCGCCGTCGGGAGGGTTCCTCATGAGCGACATGTCCCACCCACCGTCGTTGACCGCGCCCGGCGATCCGGCCGCCCCGGACCTCGCCGTCGAGACCGAATCCCCGCCCGTCGGCGGCCGGCGGGAGATCGTCGGCCGGTCGCCGAACCAGCTCGCCTGGCTGCGGCTGAAGCGGGATCGGACCGCCCGGACTAGCGCCCTGACGCTGGTCGTCGCCGCACTTGTCGCCCTCTGCGCGCCGCTGTTCGGCTGGCTCACCGGAATGGATCCGACGGACAAGTTCGTGGATCGGCTGAATGATTTCGGAATGCCGATCGGCTACGCCGGCGGCATCAGCTCCGAGCACTGGCTCGGACTCGAACCGGGCAGCGGCCGCGACATCATGCTCCAACTGGTGTACGGCCTGCGGACGTCATTGTTCATCGCCTTGGCCTCGGCCCTGCTGGCCTCGGTCATCGGGGTCGCGGTGGGGGTGATCGCGGGCTGGGCGCGAGGCTGGCTGGACAGTGTCGTCAACTGGCTGGTCGACCTCACGCTGGCGTTTCCGTTCCTCATTTTCGCGCTGGCCGTGATCCCGATCCTGCAGGACCGCTTCTACACCGAGCGGGAGGCGCCGCCGCCGGCCTTCCGGGTCGCCCTGATCATCGCCACGTTCGGCCTGTTCAGCTGGACGTACACCGCCCGGCTGGTCCGCGGCCAGGTGATCTCCCTGCGCGAGCGGGAGTTCGTCGAGGCCGCCCGGGCCGCGGGCGCCGGCACCGGGCACATCCTGTTCCGGCAGCTGCTGCCGAACATCTGGGCCCCGATCCTGGTCACGGTCTCGCTGAACGTGCCGCAGTTCATCGCCATCGAGGCGGCGCTGGCCTTCGTCAACATCGGCGTCACCGAACCCACGCCCGACCTCGGTCGGATGATCTACAACAGCATCGGCTACGTGGCCAGCGACCCCTGGTACACCCTGTTCCCCGGATTGACGATCTTCCTGCTGGTCCTGGCGTTCAACCTCTTCGGTGACGCCCTGCGCGACTCGCTGGATCCTCGGTCGACCCGGTAACCCCCGGCTATCAACACGCCCGGCCGGCGGGGGCCGCCGGGCGGGAAGGGAGCACACCGTGCGAGCACGAACCCGGACACTGAGCACCGGTGTCCTCGCCGCGGCGCTCGTCGCCGCCGGCTGCAGCCCGACCACCGACAGCGGTGGTGGCGGCGACGAGAAGACGAAGACCCAGACCGGCTCGGTCTCCTACGAGGCCGCCGACAACCAGGGCCCGGCGAAGGCGGTCGACGGGGCCGCCCGCGGCGGCACGCTCACCGTCATGCAGAACTCCGACTTCGAGCACCTCGACCCGGCCCGCAACTACGTCAACGTGCAGCAGGTCACCGGCGGGCTGATCTACCGGGCGCTCAACGGCTACAAGGAGGACGGCACCGGCAAGCTGCTGCTCGTCGGCGACCTCGCCACCAATCCGGGCAAGGACGTCAACAAGGACTGCAAGGTGTGGGAGTTCACCCTTCGGGAGGGGGTGAAGTACGAGGACGGCTCGCCGGTGACCAGCAAGGACGTGGCGTACGGCATCGCCCGCTCGTTCGCGTCCAACCTTAACGAGGGGCCGCACTACATCCAGCAGTGGCTCTACCCGGGTGGGGCGTACAACGCGAAGTACCAGGGGCCCTACGACGGCGGCAAGGCCGTGCCGGACGGCGTCGAGACGCCTGACGACCGGACCATCCGGTTCACCTTCCCGGAGGCGCACTGCGACCTGCCGTACGCGGCCGCGCTGCCCACCAGCGCGCCCGTGCCCGCGGCGAAGGACACCCGCGCCAACTACGACCTGCGGCCGTTCTCCTCCGGCCCCTACAAGGTCAAGTCGTACCAGCGGGACGTGGCGCTGGAGCTGGAGCGCAACCCGAACTGGGACCCGGCGACCGACCCCATCCGCAACGCGTACCCGGACGCGATCCGGGTCACCTTCGGCCTGGAGCAGGCGCAGATCGCCGAGCGGCTCGTCGCCGACGCCGCGGCCGATCAGGCCGCGCTGAGCTGGACCGACGTGCCGCCGGCCGTACTGCCGCGGACCACCACCGCCGGCGTGGTCGAGCGGGTGGTGAAGGGCCCGACGCAGTACACCTGGGTGCTGGACATCAACACCCAGCGGGTCACCGACCTGAACGTCCGGAAGGCGCTGAACTACGCCGTGGACAAGGACGCCGCGCTCAAGGCGATCGGCGGGCAGGCGGCGGGTTCCCCGGCCACCACGCTGATGTCGCCGACCACCTCCGGCTGGAAGAAGTACGACGTCTTCAACGCCCCGGTCACCGGGGACAAGGCGAAGGTCACCGAGCTGCTCGGCGGCAAGCGGCCGAAGCTGGTGTTGGCCCACTCGAACACCGAGCTACGGACCCAGCAGGCCGAGGCGATCCGGAAGAACCTCACCGACATGGGCTTCGACATCGTGATGAAGCCCATCGAGAGCAGCAGCTACTACGACGAGGTCGGCCGGAAGGACAACCCGTACGACCTCTACCTCAGCGGCTGGGGCTCGGACTGGCCGACCGGGTCCACCATCATCCCGCCGGTCTACGACGGGCGGGAGATCGTGGCGGAGGGTAACAACAACCTCTCGTACCTCAACGAGCCGTCGATCAGCGCCGAGATCGACCGGGTCCGCGCTCTGCCCGCCGCCGAGCAGGACGCCGGCTGGATGGCCCTGGACGAGAAGATCATGCGGGAGTACGTCCCGGTCGTGCCCTGCTACTACGACGCCACCTACGAGCTGCACGGGTCGAAGGTCGGCAACGCCTTCCTCAGCGACGCCTTCGGGATCATCTCGCTCAACGGCATCTACGTGAAGAAGTGACCGTCCGTGGGGGCGGCCCCGAGCCGCCCCCACCGTCCACCGGGGAGGTGTTCGGAGTGTTCCGTTTCGTCGTCCGGCGGCTGCTCGTCGCCGGGGTGACCCTCGTGGTCATCAGCCTGGTCACCTTCGGTCTCTTCTTCGCGGTGCCGAGCAGCCCGGCCAAGGTGATGTGCGGCAAGAACTGCACCGCGGCGGACATCGCGCAGGTCGAGCAGCGGCTCGGCATCGACCAGCCGTTGCCCCGCCAGTACGCGGACTTCGTCAAGGGCATCTTCGTCGGCCGCACGTACGGCTCGGGGGACTTCCGCCAGGACTGCCCGGCCCCCTGCCTGGGCTACTCGTTCCGCAACAACCAGCCGGTCACCGAGATCATCGCCCAGCGTCTCCCGGTCACCTTCAGCATCGTCTTCGGTGGCGCGGTGCTCTGGCTGGTGTTGGGCATCTCGCTGGGTATGGTGTCGGCGCTGCGTCGGGGGACGGTCTTCGACCGGGCCGCGATCGGCATCACCCTGGCCGGGGCGTCCATGCAGGTCTACTTCTTCGGACTGATCCTGCTCTACCTGCTGGTGTACGCCACCGGGCTGCTGCCGTTCCCCAGCTACACCCCGCTGACCGAGAACCCGGGCCGGTGGGCGGTGGGCCTGCTGCTGCCCTGGATGACGCTCGGCTTCCTCAACTCGGCGCTGTACGCCCGGCTGTCCCGGGCGCAGATGCTGGAGACCCTGTCCGAGGACTTCGTGCGGACGGCCCGCGCGAAGGGCCTCTCCGCGCGGCAGGTGCACACCCGGCACGCGCTGCGGGCCGCCATCACGCCCATCGTCACCATCGCCGGCCTGGACATCGGCACCAGCCTCGGCGGGACGTTCATCACGGAGACCATCTTCGGCCTCCAGGGGCTGGGCAAGGCGACCGTGGAGGCGGTGCAGTTCCTCAACCTGCCGGTGGTCATGGCGACCGTGCTGCTGGCGGCGGTGTTCATCGTGGTCGCCAACATCGTGGTCGACGTGCTCTACGCGGTCATCGACCCGCGGGTTCGGCTGAGCTGAGGGAGGGATCGAGATGGTGAAGCTGCCGGAGCCCCGCTCGGGTGAGAGC
>NZ_JBUEGB010000151.1:0-4661 GCF_054963695.1 Micromonospora sp. RTBAU3-60
ATGATGTCGCCGTACTCGTCGATCCAACGCAACGCCGCCCGCGCGGCGCGCTCGAGCAGCCGCACCGTGTCGGCGTCGCCCGTCCAACGTTCGTACTCGTCCAGCAGGATCACGTAGAGCGGCGTCGCGTCCGCGCTGCCGAAGTACGGCGCATGCGGCTGCTCCTCGAACGCGACCGTCTCGCCGTACCGCAACTCGTGCGGGATCTTTCCCGGCTCCTCCTCCCGGAAGTCGTCGAGCACGGCGCCCTGGGTGAGCGCCAGCAGGCGGAGCGTCGTGGCGGCGAGGTCTGGCGCGAACGGCAGCGCCTGCAGGCTGGTGAAGACGCTGTCCCGGCCGAAGATGGCCATGAACCACGGCAGCCCGGCGGCGGGCAGGGTCTGCCCGCCGCCCGTCAGGGGGGTGAAACGCAGGGCGGCGAGATCGACCAGGCAGCGCCGGTACGTCTTCGTCAGCGCCGTGGAATCGCAGACCAGGCGGGGCGCCTCGGCCAGCCAACGGTCCAGTTCGCGGCGCATCTCCTTGGTCTCTCGATTAGTCCTGCCCTGGAGGCTCTCGCGGATGTCCCGCCCGTCGGGGCCCAGGGTGCGCACGTGCAGCTCGGTAGCCCACTGTCCGTGCGGGCCGATGCGGATGTCGTACGTCAGCCCGTCCTCGTCGACCCGCGCCGGCTCGCTGGTGGAGATGACCGTCTCCCGCCGGAACGTGTCGCGCTCGTACCCGAGGCACAGGCGCCCGCTTTCCACCCGTGCGTGATAATTTCCGCGCTTGGCCTGGACATCCTTGATTTCGAACAGGTCGGCGAAATCGCTCTCGATCTCGACCTGGATCCGCAGATCGACCGGCCGGCTCCGGTGGTTGATCACCGTCAGTCGCTCGGTGAAACTCCCGCCGATACAGCGTTCCCGGATGGCCGAGACCTGGGCGTCGGCGAGAGCGGGGGTGGCCGGGACGAGGAAGAAGCGCTTTTCGAAGTACTCGACGTCGTCGATGGTGAGCGTGGTGAGCCGTTCCCCGTCGATGCGCAGAAGCCATTTCGACAGGAATCGCGTGTCGAAGGAGAACAACCCGGTCGGGACGGTGGGAGACGCGTCGATGTCGCCGTTGTCCTCACTGACCACGAACGTGTTGCCGTCCAGCAGTCTGACGAGGTCCTCCTTCATCTCAGCTGTCCCTGCTCGCGGGCGAAGTCCCGCGGGTGGCGCGCACCCGAGGGCCCCGGGATGATCCGCTGGATGAGCCGAGCCAGGCGCACGTCGCCCTCGGCCGAGAGTTCATGACGCAACCACGCCGAGTAGACATTGGTCTCGCCGCCGACGATCCGCTCGAAGAGCGCCCGGTCAACCCGAACGACGAGGTCCGCTTCGCGATCTTCACGCGACACCCGGATATCGCCGTTGCAGATCACCAGGAGCCAGTGGTCAATTCCGCGTTCGTGCTCAAGGTCGAAGCGTACGGCGGCGTCGGCCTCCTGGAGCAGGGGTTCATGGCCCCGGCGGCCGAGCCCACTGAACAATTCCGCGGCGCGATCGGACATCAAGACTCCCTCGGCTCGACTCCCGACGCGGACAAGGTAGTGCGCCGAGGGGTACTCCGGCATCACCCGCACCGGGTGAGACCGGCCATGTCCTCGCTGGTCCCGAGGCGGTGACGGGCAGCCTCGCCGCCGCCTCGATTTCACCCGCCGCGGGTGATGCCACCACGCGGCGGGTGGAGCGATCCTGGCCATGGCGCTCGAGCTTCTGGGAGGACCTCTGATGTCGGATGTGACCAGAAAATTCTTCGCCGAACTCCCCCGCCAAGGACGCGTGCTCAAGAAGACCACCGGCACCATCCGCTTCGACCTAGACCACGATCACGGGACGGACCACTGGTTCATCAGCATCACGAACGGGGACATCCGGGTGACGAGGGAAGAGCACAGCGCGGACATCGTCATCCGCACCGACAACGCCTCGTTCGACCGGATGGTGCTCGGCGAGATCAAACCGGAACCGGCATGGCTGCGGAACGAACTCACGAGCGACGGGGAATTCCGGCTCATCATCCTGCTGGAACGGCTCTTCCCCGAGTCCCCGGGTGAGCACCATCCGCGAGCCTTCACCGGCGGCGAACAGAGGCGGCGGACTTGACATCCTCCCGGCCCTGAAGGGCTGGGATTCTCACGGTCGCCCGTGAGGTTTCCTGTTTCATCGCCGACTGCCTTTCCGGGAGGTTTCCCTTGAGGTCTTACGTCAGCTCCGCAGGCGTTTTACCTCTCCGCCAGCCCGGCGGCGAGGATGTTCTTGGCAGCGTTGATGTCCCGGTCGTGCACGACCCCGCAGCCGGGGCACGTCCAGACACGCTCGTTGAGGGCGAGCGCGGTGTTGATCTGACCGCAGGTCGAGCAGGTTTTGGACGTGGGCAGCCACCGGTTGACGGGGATCACCTCACGCCCGTACCACTGGGCTTTGTACTCCAGCATGCTGCGGAACTGACCCCAGCCCGCGTCGGAGATGACGCGGGCCAAGCGCCGGTTGCGGAGCATGTTGCGCACGCTGAGGTCTTCGATCGCGACCGTTTGGGTCTCACGGACGAGTCGAGTAGTCAGCTGGTGCAGATGATCCCGACGCCGGTCAGCGATCCGGACGTGGATCCGGGCCACCTTCAGGCGGGCCTTCGCCCGGTTCGCGGAACCGTCCTGTTTGCGGGCCAGGTTCCGCTGCGCCTTGGCCAGCTTCCGCCGGTCGGCCTGCCCGTACCGCGGATTGGCCACCTTCCCGTGCTCATCGCTCACCCCAGGCATCGGGTGGGACAGGGTGAGCAGACTGGTGATCCCCGCGTCCACACCCACCTCGGCATCGACCGGAGTCATGGGCGTCACCGTGGGGTCCTCGACCAGCAGGGACACGAACCAGCGGCCCGCAGCATCCCGAGACACCGTGACCGTCGACGGCTCCGCCCCCTCGGGCAGGGGCCGCGACCACACGATGTCCAGCGGGATGCTCATCTTGGCCAGGGTGAGCCGGCCGTCACGCCACCGGAACGCGGAGCGCGTGTACTCCGCCGACGCCCTAGATTTGCGCTTGGACTTGAACCTCGGATACCGGGACCGCTTGTCCCAGAACGCCACGAACCCGGCCTGCAGATGCCGCAACGTCTGCTGCAACGGCACCGACGACACCTCATTCAGGAACGCCAACTCATCGGTGCGCTTCCACTCCGTCAGCTACCCCGACGACTGCACATAGGTGGTGCGCTGACGGTCCACCGCCCACGCCCGGGTGCGGGCCTCCAACGCTCGGTTGTACACCAGACGCACGCACCCGAAGGTGCGGTTCAGCTGCTCAGCCTGTTCAGGGGACGGGTAGAAGCGGTACTTGTAAGCCCGCTTCACCACCTCACCCATGCCTCACATCCTAACGACTGTCCATATAAGACGATCACTGAGGGGAGGGAGCGGCGTTTCCTCCCGGCCGTAAATGGCCGGGTTTCCACGCCGCACTTCCGATGAAACCCGGCCTCGTGCGGATCCTGGACGGCAACATCTTCGTATTGAGCCAGGACAGCGGCGACATCGAGACGGCCCAAGGCGACCCGTCCGGATTCTTCACGCTCGACACGCGATGCCTGTCGCTGTGGCGGCTGAGCGTCAACGGTGAGCGATTGCACTCGCTGGCCTTGGACGATTCGCAGTACTTCGAGGCGCGCTTCTTCCTGGTGCCCGGCGCCCCCACCCACTACGTGGACGCCAAGGCCTCGGTCATCCGCGAGCGCTCGGTGGTCGGCAGTTTCGAGGAGCGTCTGACCGTCTTCAACCATTCGGATGAACCAGCGAAATTCACCATTCGGATCGAGGCGGACTCGGACTTCCTCCCGTTGTGGGCGGTAGCCGAGGGCGGGAGATATGAGCGGCTCGGCCGGATATACAAACGCGTCGCGGACGGGTGCCTGCGCCTCGGGTACGAGCGCGACACGTTCCGGCGGGAGACGGTCATCTCCACCAGCGAGCCGGCGCGGGTCGACGAGGACGGCCTGACGTACGACATCCGCATCGGACCACACGGGCAGTGGAGCACCACGCTGCATGTCCGGGGTCTCGTGCTGCGTCCCGACGGTGACGACGTCCGGGCGCATCTGCACCCCGCCCCGCATCGGCGGAACAAACCGGAACTCGAGCAGGACCTCAAGCAGTGGCTCGCCGAGACGCCACAGCTGTCGTGCGACTGGACGCCACTGGAGCAGACGTACCGGCGCAGCCTGGTCGATCTCGCCGCCCTACGGTTTTACACACTGGCGCTGCCGAGCGAGCCGATGCCGGCCGCCGGCCTGCCGTGGGCCGCAACCGCCACCGGCCGCGACTCGATCCTTACCAGTCTGCAGGCGCTGCCAATCGTGCCGGACCAAGCCGTGGCCACCTTGCGCCTACTCGCCCTCGATCAGGCTGCCGTCCTGGACGACTTCCGCGACGAGGAGCCGGGAAAGATCATGCACGAGTTCCGGTACAGCGAGTTGTCCGCGTTCGAGGAGCAGCCTGACACGCCGTATTTCGGCAGCGCGGACGCGACGCCGCTTTTCGTGATCCTGCTGGACGAGTACGAACGCTGGTCGGGAAATGCGGACCTGGTGCACGAATTGGAGGCCGAGGCGCGGGCGGCGTTGCGTTGGATCGACGAGTACGG
>NZ_JBUEGB010000152.1:0-4422 GCF_054963695.1 Micromonospora sp. RTBAU3-60
CCACCCTGGGTGCGCCGACGTTTCGGGGCCCGCCCAGTTCCCGTCTCGGCTCGCTTTTTGCGCTCCTGCCGCGCCTGGATCTGGGCTTTAATAGCCTCGAACTCGTCGATGCTCTTGTCCAGACCCACGAGCACGAGCCGGAAGGCGTATTCAGGTTCGGGCACCGGCGAATCCGCTCTTGGGACCAACGGCGCCTTGACCACGGCGAAAATGTCGATGGCGACATCCAATCCGACCGGCCGCGGCAATTGCCCTACCTTCAGGGTAATCAGCGTTCCCTTATCGAGATTCACCTTCCCGCCACCCATCACGTCGACCGAATTGCCCAGCCTAAGACGCAGGGGGTTAGGCATTCGGCCATCCGCCAACATTATGTCTTCGATAGATATTGCGTCGTAAAGATGCCACCGATCCTCTCGCTCCCACAGCACGTTTCCGGTCTGCAGCAGCCGACCGATATCGGGCACGGTGGGGGCGGGCTTGACCAACTCCAGGTACAGGGTTTGCTTGATAGGGTTCTCTTCGAGTATCACGACCGCGATGGGTCGACCAAAGATGTCATACGCGAGTTCGAGACGAACCTCCCTTATGTCCGCAGGAAAGACAAACCTTCTTCCGTCGGCCACCTCGACCTGTGGGATACGGACCTGACGGGCGGTGGCATGGACCCGACCTGCCCCGCCCTCCCCGCCGAGGCGTATGCCCAATTCTCTCCGGGGTTGCAACAGACGCGTCGTGATGTTATAGGAAGCGCTGAACATCCATGGGGGGTAGAATTCCCAAGCCACACGCACCTTTTGCTTCAGATTGGCCAGCTCGCGGTCAGTGAACTCGCGGTTGATCGGTTGGTAGATGACGCTTCCAGCGCCGTTGTCCACAACGTACGGGATTTCGATAAACCCGACGCCCTTTTCGCCGACCTTCCCGAAAATGATATTGACAACATCACCCACGACGACGAGTCCACTGAGATGTCCGAGAACTATGTCCTTGCCGCTCACTTTGATGCGCAGCGCTGGGTCCGGACGGGTTAGCTCCCTTATGTCGCTGCCCATGTCATGCCGCGCGGAGGTGGTGGGGACGCGGATGGTGAATGGGTCTTCGAGGTTCCCTGGGAGCTGGTCTTTCCAGCCGCTGCCTTGGTTGTTGAGGTCGCGGAGGTATTGGAGGTGTTCGGCGAGTTCCTGGACCTGGTTGCGGGGGGAGATGGGGGGTTGACGGATGGCCGCGAGGTTGCGGTGGAATGAGTCTCGCCGGATGCGCGAGTAGGTGTTGTCGGGATTCTTCTCCGCCTTGGCGATTGCCGCTCGCAGCAGACCACGTGTCTCCTCAAACACCCCAGCCTGTTGGCGCTGCTCGCCAGGGTCGGGCCGGGAGAAGCCCGCGGCGATGCGGTCATCGTGTGGGTCACGAGGTTGGGCGAGGACGTAGGCGCCCTTCGACCGAAGGACCTGTTGCGGGGTGACACCGGGAACCAACGGCGGGCCGATGTCGTACGGGGCCCCGAACGGATGGTGGACCCGCATCGGCTGGTCCAACTCCTTGGCCAGCACATGGAGAGGCACAAGCGCGACGTCGCGATCCAAGGTTTGGTTGTTTCCGATCGTGCTGAGCCAGATCCGTTCCAGGGCTTTCCGCCGCTGCTCGGACACGTCCCCCGGATACGGAAGAATCTTTCTAAACGTCGACTCTTCACCCCGGGCAAGGTCGTCGGCCAGTTGACGGACCACCCATGCGCGCAGTCCATCCACGCTCGTGACGCCCCACTGCGCCAACAGCTGCGGGTAGGTGTTCAACACCGACCTGTAGAAGGCGAGGTGCGTCCCCCCGCGGAACAGCGCAGAATCGATGTTGAAGACCTGGTCCGCCCACTGCTCGAATTCTGTCGCCTGGTCACGGGTTACCCCGGCCGACAACTGGGTGATCGCCGCGTCCACGCTCCGCTGCAAGTCCGGCGCGACACCACCGGACCCACCGGCCGTCATCGCCCCGCTCGGCCCCGGGTCCGCCCCGCCCACCCATGACACCCCTGCCAGCGGGCCCGACGCGACCGGTGCGGAGCCCTCCAGCGACAACCCCGAACCAAGCGCCGACGTCGACAGATACGCCCCCGCCCCCGAATTCGACCCCTCCCCCGCGTCAAGAATCCCCGGGTCAAAACCGGACAGGTCGTAATCTCCCGCAGGACCGGACAGCAGTCCACCCGAGGCCACGTCGACCAAGCCGGCGGAGGTGACGCCTCCCTGCAGGTCCGAGGGCCCGACCGGCACGGAGCCCTCCAGCGACAACGCCGAGTCAACGGCCGGGCCGGACCATTCCATCGTCGCTGGCAGGTCGGACAGCGCATCGGGGGCTGGCTCCGAGGGCTGGGGGTCTGGTGCGGGCTGCAGACCCCGCCGCCTCAGCGCCAGCTCCTCTCGATGCTTGAGCGTTTCGGCGAGAGCATCGAATTCCTCTTTGCCTTGCACGGTTGTTTCGATGAGCCGGTAGGCGTATTCGGGTTCGGGCGCCGGCGAATCCGGTCTTGGGACCAACGGCGCCCCGACCACGGCGAAAAGGTTTTCGGAGAGAACCCCTGCGCCGGCATCCGGTCCGGACGTCTCCATCCATCCTACCCGCAGTTTGACCTCCGTGCCCTGAGAGAGATCCACCTCCTTCCCATCGAACGTCTTGGTCGAACCATTGATTCTCATGTCCAGGCCGGGCAACACTTTGCGCGACCACATTTCGGAACTGGCAGATATTTCATTGAAAAGGAACCAACGACGGTCATCTCGTTCCCACAGCGCATAACTGCGCATCCCCTTGATGTCGTACGCGGTGGGGGCAGGGTCCATTTCCAGGTACAGAGTCCGTCCGGTCATGTTCTTGTCGGCCGGGATAATCACGACGCCGAAGGGTTGATCATCCATGCCATACCCGAGCCGGAGAATGACCTCCTTCAGGTCGGCCGGAAAGGTAAACGGACTTCCGTCGACCATCTTGTTATTCGGGATAGTGAATTTACCATGTCCGAAGGAACGGGTCAGCCTCCTTTTTTTGTCCACATGGAACTCCATGTGGTAAAAGTCCTCGGAGAACCATCGGTCTTCGAGTTCCCACTCCCGGCCGGGCACCTTTTTCCTCAGGGCGCGCAGCTCGTCGTCAGTGAACTCGCGGGGGACCTTTCGGTAGATAGCGCGTTCGGTTCTGCCGTCCACGGTGTACCGGATTTTGACGATACCGACGCCTACTCCGTTGAGCTTCCCGAAACTCACATTGACCACATCGCCCGCGATGGCCACGTCGTCTACAACGGCGAGACGTTCCGGGTTGCCGCCCAGCCTGGCCACCAAACTTGGTCGGTAGTCACCGCTGAGGATGGAAGCGGTGAAGCTGATGGTGATTGGGTCCTCGAGTTGCCATGAGTTCTGGTCTTTCCAGCCGCCGTCTACGTTGTGGCTGCGGAGGTAGAGCCTGCGGAGGTATCGGAGGTTTTCTGCGAGTTCCTGGACCTGGCTGCGGGGGGAGATGGGGTGTTGACGGATGAGCGCAAGCTTGCGGTGGAATGTGTCTTGTTGGATGATCCCGTAGATGTCGGTCGGATTCAGATTCGATTCCGCCTCGTCGATTTCCTCCCGCAGCTGACGGAGTGCCTCCTCAAAGGTGGCCTGTTGGGCCTGGTCGGTCGCCGATGTCCGCGAGAAGCCCTCAGCGATGCGGGCGGCGATGCGGTCATCGTGTGGGTCACGAGGTTGGACGATGATGTAGGCGCCGTTCAACCAGACGACTGGTTGCCGGGTGACACCGGCAACCGGCGGCGGGCCGATGTCGTACGGGGCACCGAATGGATGGTGGACCCGCATCGGCGTGCCCAACTCCCCGGCGAAGATATGGGGAATCACATGCGAGATGTCGTGACCGTCGGCGTAGGCGTGCCCGACCTTGCCGAGCCAGAGCCGGTGCAGGGCCTTTCGGCGCTGCGGGGATACGCTCTCCGGATACGGCAGAAGCTCTCTGAACTTCGACTCATCACCCCTGGCGAGGTCGACGGCCAGTCGGCGGGTCGCCCACGCGCGCGCTCCACGCAGGTCGGTGACGCCCTCCTGCGCCAGCAGTTCCGGGTAGGCGTTCAACACCGACTTGTAGAAGGCGAGGTGCGGCGACCTTCCCTGGCCGAGCAGCGCAGGATCGATGTGGAACACCTCGTCCGCCCACTGCCGGAATGCCGCCTCGTCAGCGGCCGCAACGGCTGACAACTGTTCGATCATTTCCGATTGCCAGCCCGGCGGCAACCACCCCGAGCCGGGCTCCGGTGTCCTCATATCGAAAAAGTCTGCTTCCCCCGGCGGGTTATCCCACAGGGCAGAAATATCCGGGTCAACACCAAACGGGTCAGTTTCCGCTGGATCGGACGGCTGCCCGTCTGCGTCAGAGCCGGCC
>NZ_JBUEGB010000153.1:0-4395 GCF_054963695.1 Micromonospora sp. RTBAU3-60
GACGGGGAGACGGGCAACGTTGTCCGCAAGGTCGACACCCGGCCCATGAACGTTCAACTGGTTGGGACCGACTCGGAACGCAACGCGGTCGCCGCCAACGCTGATCACCTCAGCACCGACGACATCACGATAGAAGTCGGTGGAGACCCGCCAATCCGAGACAGCAATGACGGCGTGGTCCAGCCGAGTCACGGGCACCATCTCACGACCCTACTTCGCGAGGTCGCGCCCACGGTCGGCCGGATCTGCCGCTGAGGGTGCGCGAGTCTGCCGCGGGCACGGGACGCGTTCGAGGTCCTGCCGTGTCTGCTGGCCGGCTGAATCGGCTAGGTTGGCCGCGTGGATATCCAGGTGCTGGAGGGTTCGTTCGTCGAGGTGTCGACCGCTGACGCCACTGGCACGGACCGGCGCGCGTTCGGCGAATTCGTCGGGCCTCAGGGCGAGTTGGCCTCGTACGCGTTCGGCTGGATCACGGGGTCGGATCCTCACGTCGCCCGTCTGTCGATTGGGATCGGCGTCGGAAATCCAGGCGGCGGCACGTTCCACGCTGTGCTATTCACGCACCAGGACGGCCATGCGTTCTCGCTCACCGGCGAGCGGTTCGAGCAGGTGCCACAGGGTGGCCCGGACCTGACCGCGGACCAGGCCCGCGCCCACGAGGATCTACCGTTTGTGTGGTGGGTCGCAGACCGCGTCATGGAGCGTGACCGACGCGCGTGGTGGATGCGGCACTGGCTTCTGGGCACCACCTGCATCCAAACCATCGAGGTCTTCGAGCGTCGCGAGCCCGTCTTGCTGGTAGGCCACGACGCAGACGTCGGTCTCTGGCAGCTGATCGGCACGAGGGATGCGGACAGCAGTACCGGCAAGATCGGGCACCTCCACCACGCCGTGGACGAGGATCCGACCTTGATCGACGTTCTCGACCTACCGCCAGGACACAGCGCGGAGCGCACCCGCGTCGGCGAAGCTTGGACCCGTCACCTCGGCTACCCGGCCTGAGCCGAGCGCACGTTGCTGCCTCCCCGACCGTCGGCAGGCTCGGCGAGGTGAACACCCAGTCGCCTTGGCGATCAAGGCATCCGGATCTGCCGCCGATCGGGCGTCACGATGGGTGATGGGACGCGGTGCATTCGATGCGCAGTCTTGCCTAGTACGTACGGCGAGCAGTGATGATCACCGGTCTGAGACACTTCGGGCGTGGCTGTAACGCAGCAAGTGGCACGCCTCTCGCCCGGTCAACTTGCCACGTGCCGCAGTTCGGTCGACGAGCTGGACAAGCTCTGTTCGTTCGAGCTACTGCTCTTTGCGCCGGACCACGCCTTTGCCGATGTCACCCCCGTGGTGGGCTCCCCACCGTACTCACTGCTCACGATCGATGATGTGCCCGACCTCGCGACCTGGATCGAAGCGTGCGCTGCGGCGTGGCGACATCAGTAGACCGACAAGCGCGCGCACCTGCAGCTGAGCGGGCACGCTGGCTAGGCATCGTCCTCCTCGTCGAACGGCTCGTCACTCCACCGCCACCACGCCTCGTTACCGTCGATGTGGAGAAGGAATTCAGGGACCTGGCGACCCTCCGGGTGCCGAAGCGTCACTGCGTTCCGGATTGCCTCGTACGCACGCTCCCAGGACTCGACGTCCTCATCAATGCCATCGAGTAGCCGCAGTTCCTCAGCGAAGAGTGGTCGGACCTCCGCGAGCCCTTCCCTCGGGTCGACACGAGCGTTCAGCCACGGGAAGTCGCCGCCAGTCACGACGAGATCAGCAAGTACCGGCCGTCGTCGCGCTGGTGCAATGTCCATATGCCGCTGTGATGATCCACCACGATGGCACGTTACAGAGGTTGAATCGTCAGGGCCAGAGCGAGGTGGTGCGGCGTGTTGACGTGACCGCGGTCGATGGGTGGCGTATCTGACAGCAGTTCCAACTCAAGCGCTGGCCAGGACGGATCGGAATTAGCTGTCAGCTCCTCTACGGTGCGCATCCGATCATCATGCCCCGGCCGCTGCACGCTGGCGATATACATCTAGCTGACCCCGGTCGAGCAGCCTGACTGCCATCAGGCGGAGTTGGTGGTTCGTGGGCATGAGGGGATGGCCTCATCTGGCCGCCGTGCGCGGGGACGCGAGGTTGACGCCGGCGCTCAGGGGCGTATCACCGCGACGGCCTCCTCGGGTCGCCCTTGGCGAATGAGTAGTTTCGCAAGCAAGGACTGGATCCACCTCTCTTGGGCCGGCTGCAGCACGGCGACCGCCTCGTTCAGACGCCCTGCGTCGGCCAGCAGCTCAGCCAGGCGAACGCGTGCGTACCCGGTATCGGCGTCCGGATCGGCCCGCAGGTCGGCGATCGCCTGCTCGGCCCGCCCACACTCGACGAGCACCTCGACCCGATCCATGCGGAGGTCGAACGGGTCCAGTCTGCCCTGCGCGGCGACGTCGTCGATGACCGCGAGGGCTTCGTCGGGCCGGCCCTGCCCGATCAGCAGGGTGCACAGCGGGCGGACGAGGCACTCAGGGTCGGTTATTGCGACCGGGCGCAGCACCTCGATCGCCTCATCGGCCCGGCCGTGCCGGGCCAGCAGGTCAGCCAGGGCGGCCACCACGTTCCTGTTGCCCTTCGCGGCGAAGGGCGACAGCACCGCCATCGCCTCCTCGACCTGTCCCTGTTCCTCGAGCAGCTCGGCCAGGCGGTATGCGCCGTACTCGTGGCCGTCACCGGCGACGAAGCCGGCCAGCGCCGCCGGGTCGTGTCGAGCCAGGATGTCGGCCAGTTGCTCGGCGTGGTTGACGTAGTACGAGTACCCACCGCGAAGGCTCGACAGCAGCAGGGCTACCGCCTCGTCCACCCGGCCCTGTCGCTCCAGCACGGTGGCCAGGAAGCCTTCGAACATCTGGTCCCCAGCGTCGGCGAAGGGCCGTAGCGACTCCGCCACCTCGTCGTCGCGGCTCACGCCGGCGGTCAGTTCCACGAGGGCCCCGGCGAGGAGCCAGTCGGCGAGGTGCGGGCGCAGCACCGTGAACACCTCGTCGATGCACCCCTGCCGCGCCAGCAACTCCGCGAGCCGTACCACGGCGAGCCGCTCACCCGCTTCGGCAAGCGGGCGAACGAGCGTGATCGCCGCGTCGGCCCTCTCTCGCTCCTCAAGAATGTCGGCGATTCGCTCCACCGCCACCCACCAGCCGGTAGAGGTGAACGGACGGTATACCTCGATGGCCGCGTCCCACTCGCCTCGCGCCTGTAGTAGCCGGCTCAGCGTGTCGGCACAGCGGAAGTCGCCGCGCTCAGCCTCCCGTCGCACCAGATTCAGGTGGCCGTGCTCGACGAGTGCCGCCGCCACGTCGGGCGGAAGCCAGCCGTCGTTGGTCTGGTAGCGGCGATCAAGCTCCGCGGCGTCCATAGGGCCGCACTCTAGTGATCACAGCGATTGGAAGCCCCCGCCCGCGCCTCTCCGCTCGCCAATAGACCTCACCTCCACGCTCATGCCAGGACCACGCGGTCAGCAGCACTGCCAGGTGAACATGGCTCGGTCGAATCGCCGGGTGGCGAGGTCGTCGGGTCGGATGAGCCAGTAGAGCATGCCGACGTCGCCCCACATCATGTTCGCGTTGTCGTCGCTGTCGAACTGGGCTAGCAGCAGCCATCGGCTGGCTTCGGAGGCGAGTGCGTGGTCTCGCCAGTCGACGCTGCCGCCCAGTGCCGCCTGCGCGACTTCGTACTCGACGTCGCCCTGCACCGGGTAGGCGTAGCCGCCGAGTTGGTGCAGCGGGCCCTTGCCACAGCTGATCGCCGAGCAGAACTCCCGGCGCCGAAGCGGATGCTCTGGTTCTGCTACCTGGCTGAACCCGGCCCCGAACGCGTCGTGCAGGGCGGGATGGTCGTACGAGGGTGCCGTCGACACCGTACGCGAGGCGAGCCAAACGCGCTTGTAGGGTTCGATTCCCTCCGGAGTCGCCCGCTCCGCGCAGGCTCGGCCGGACGGCACATACACGACGCGGGCGCCGGCCTGATACTCGGGATCGCTGGCGAAGACCATCGTCGCACCGTCGTCGTACTGGCCGTCGAAGTAGAAGAACAGAAGCTGGCCGTCGACCGGCAGCCCCAACTCGGTGGCCATTCCTGGCAACGCGGCGCAGTCGACGGAGGCGATGAAGCTCAACGGCCCGTGCCCCTCCCAGACCGGCCACGCCAGGTCGTCGGGCAGTTCGGGCTCGCCGCCCAGGTATCCGACCGGAGGCCCGTCACCGTCGTCGGCAGGGACCAGCCGAATTCCCGGCCGCAGCAGCGACAGCCACGTGTCGGCGACGTCTGCTGGTAGGTGCTCCCGGGCCGCCGCCGCAAGATCGATCTGGCTGGTCATGCCGAGCATCATGCCACCGCACGCCGACAACGACG
>NZ_JBUEGB010000154.1:0-3454 GCF_054963695.1 Micromonospora sp. RTBAU3-60
TGTCCGTGTCGGCGTGCGGTGGCATGATGCCTCATCCGCCCGCTGTGCACGCTGCTGATCGGGCAGGGCCGGCCCGACGAAGCCCTCGCGGTCATCGACGACGTCGCCCGCAGGGCAGACTGGACCCGTTCGACCTCCGCATGAATCGGGTCGAGGTGCTCGTCGAGTGCGGCCGGGCCGAGTAGGCGATCGCCGACCTGCGGGCCGATCCGGGCGCCGATACCGGGTACGCGCGCGTCCGCCTTGCCGAGCTCCTGGCCGATGCCGGGCGCCTGAACGAGGCGGTTGCCGTGCTGCAGCCGGCCCAAGAGATGTGGATCCAGTCCTCGCTTGCGAAACTACTCATTCGCCAAGGGCGACCCGAGGAGGCAGTCGCGGTGATAAGCCCCTGAGCGCCGGCGTCAACCGTGCGTCCCCGCGCACAACGGCCAGATGCGTGCGCTAGGCATGCAAGGCCGACCGCCGGGTCTCACAGCGGAAGGAGATCCTCGGCGAGGGCGTCCGGGATCTGCAGCGCGTCGCTCGAACCGGTCAAGAATGGGAACCCGCCGCGGAGGAAGACCCAGTTGAGGTACTGCACGAACGGCATCGTCGTCTCCGCGACGAACAGCCCGTCGGCATGGGCATCAGGCACCGCCATGCCGTACGGACCACCACCGCTGACGTTGTCCTTGTGGTACCGGTCCGGCGCCAGGGTCAGCTGGAACGGCCTGGCATTGGGATCGTCCGCACTCCGATCGCGCCACTGCTCCCATTCATACTCGTAGTGGAAACGCATAGACGAGTGGGGGTAGTGCGAACCCTCGACCTGGATCACCAGCGGATCGGCCGACGCAGACAGCGGCCAGTCCGGATGTGTACCGACGAGCCAGACATCCCCGACAATGCGCACCCACGACAGCAGCGTGAGCGGCACTGGACCGAACCGCTCCTGCAGCCAGGCGGCATACTCGACGGCCGCAGGAGTCGGAGGGATGTGCGGTATCAGCGGAGTCTGCTCATCATCGTTGGCGTGGAACCGATACCCGTCACGAATCAACCGCTCCACGATCACCTCGACGTTGTGTCGCGCGCGTCGAGCCATCTCGTCACAGACGAGCTGGACCTCCTCTAGCACATCAGGCTCCCGTACTGCATCGCCGAGCTGCGCCAGTTCATCCCACACCTGCCCGCGCTCCCCGGCGCGGTAGCGAACCAGCCAGTCCCCGGTCATGGGCCCGATCTTCTCGCATTCCGGCTCCGGGCCAGGCCCCGGAACGCACCGCTCGCCCAGGCCGCACCCCGGCCAGACCTGATCGTCGCCATCGGAGCTACTGGCCCGCCGGAGGCAACCCCGGACCGCCTCGACCACTGTGACGACGGGTACCGGGCTCGGGCAGCTGAGGTGCTCGGCTCTCGGCCTTTTCACGCTGGCCCCGGCCCTTCAGGAGCCCGACACGGTAGCAGCGGCCACCCAACCACGACCCGGACGTCATCATCCCCTGGACAAGCCCGTACGGCGCCGAACGACTCAGCGAGCTAAGCAACGACTACCACCGCGCAGCCTGAAACGATCTTCAAAACCCCAGATCACAACGCGGAATCAGGCTTTGGCACGGGTACATGCTCACCAGTCGAGCTGAGGGTCGGGGACCCCGGCGCAACGGGCGTAGTTCTTGACCTCCTCGCGGGCCGGCTCGTAGCCCTTGCGATAGTGAAAGACCTTGCCGGGGAAGATGACGTAGGTCTCGTCGTCGGTGTCGTAGCTGGCGTACCAGCCGCGGCCGTACAAGGCGCTGGCGAAGTGTACGGCCAGCTCGGCGGGGTCGGCGTCGCTGGAGAACTCGACCAAGGTCCAGATCTTCGGCTGCTCGGGGGTGTTGTCGGCTACCTCCATCCGGGACAGCTTGCGCAGCGTGAGCTGAGCACCGTCGAACTCCGCACCCGGACGCAGGCTCTCGACGATCACGGCACCGTTCAGCACGGGGAAGCCTCCCTCAACGTTGGACACTCTCCTTACCGTGCGCCGCCGTCGAAGACCAGCCGCATCATCGTGCCGGTCGCATAATCCCACGCACGGTCACACCCCAGGCCGGTGATCACGCCGGCCACCTCGTCCAACCGTGAGCGCGCGGCCGGCGGGCAGACCGGCGTAGTACGCCTCGACGTCGGTGACACCCTTCAGTGCGAGGATCTCCTCGGCCTGCGGTGAGGCGACGTGCGACGGCGCCACCACATTGACCCGTACGCCATGCCCGGCCTCCTCCTTAGCGAGGGTCAGGACGAGCGCCTCCAGCGCCGCCTTCGAGGCCGTGTACGCGCCGTTGCCCGCCCCGACCGCCCGCACGGTGTCCGAGCTGACCACGGCGGCGCTCGCACCGCCGGCTCGGGCGCGCGGTGCGAGCGCCGCCCACGTCGTGATCAGGCCGAGCGCGTTCACCGCGTACTGCCGGGCGATAGGAACGCGTGGAGGGGTATGGGGGCCCGGGGGGCCATTGCCGCCGGGCACCCCACACCACCTTCAGCAGCAGCTCGCCGTCGCGCTTTCGGATGCACGCCGTGTAGTACCTGGGTCAGATGGGGATGACCGGGCCGCCGCCGGCGATGCCGCCGTACAGGCCGGGCTGGCCGGTCAGCACGCTGCAGCCGAGGTCGATCGCGGCGAGCACCGCGGTGGCGGCGTCGACCATGCCGACCGTGTCGAGGGTGACCGCGAGGGCCTCCCAGCTGTCCGGCGGCGGCGAGAGGATCTCGGCGATCGGGTGGTTGACGAGCAGCTGCAGGCGGTCCCTGTCGACGACCACCCGGGCGGCTTCGGCCACGCACAGTACCGGCAGCCCGAACACGCAGTTCTCTTCGTCGGCGACCTCGGCGATCACCTCACCGACGTCGATCGAACCTCGGCAGAAGGCAATGATCGCGGAGGCGTCGAGGACGACCCGGACGGCCGGTTCAGTCACGCGGCGCGGGCCGGCAGGCCGAGCTGCTCGCGCGCCTGGGCGTCGAGCTCCGTCGTCCACCGCTCCCGGGCCTCGTCCAGGCGTCGGCGCGCGCGAGCCTTCCCCTCATCGGAGACGACGATGCCGGCAGCGGCGAGGATCTCCTCGCTGCGGGCGCCGGTGTTGGGGCTCCTGTCGGCCATGCCCGCAGGATACCCCCTGATAGGGGTGGGAGTCACCGACAACGCCGCCGGCGGTGCTGCCGGGCGCTGGGGCTACTGGTGCTGGTGCTGGTGGGGCAGTTGAGCGTGGCACGCGAACGGCGGGAGCGGGACCTCGAGGAGAGGCGCAGCCAGACCGTCATGGTCGCAGCCTGGTACGACGGGGATGTGAGACCAGGACGTCGATGGGAGGGCGGTTCATTTGCACGGCTTACACCGCGGTGCCCATCTCGCGTCTTGGGGTATCGGCTGGCCCCTTTCGCGTCACGTCAAGCTACGGGGCGGGCGCGCCGAGAACGAGCGTGAGCCCCGACG
>NZ_JBUEGB010000155.1:0-3422 GCF_054963695.1 Micromonospora sp. RTBAU3-60
GACCCATCCTCGGAACCCGACTCATCCCCGGCGCCCGGACGCTGCCCGGTCGGCTCAGGTGCCCACTCGGCTCGCAGGATGCGCATATTGCGCTTCTCCTGCCGGTCTCGGAGATCTTCGATGAACGCCTTGAACTCATTGATCGTCTTGCCCGTGTCGAAGATCTGGTAGGCGTGTCCGGTTCCCTCGACCAACGGCGCCTTGACCACGACGAAAACGCCGGTAACGAATTCCGATCCGACCCGCCGCGACCACTTCCCTACCCGGAAGGTGACATCCGTCCCAACGGTGACATTCACCTCCCCCCCACCGAACGTCATGTTCTCCGAACCAAACCTGAGGTTCAGGGGTCGGGGCAGGTAGGGTATCCGTTTGTTCGACTGCATTGTGTCATCGAACGTTACTGGGTCGGAAAGATCCCACTGATCATCCGGTTTCCACAGCGCCTTTTTCCCGCGCAGCTGCTCGATGTCGCCTGCGGTGGGGGCGGGCTCCAGTTTCAGGTACAGCGCCCGTCCGGTAGGGCTATTTTCGGCCGGTAGCTCCACGACTGCGGCGGGTCGACCAAAGATGTCATACCCGAGCTCGACACGAACCCTCTCGATGTCCGCAGGAAAGACAAACGACCTTCCGTCGACCACCACGGTCGGTGAAATGAAGACCGGACGGCCGGCGAACCCTACGTCCAACTGCCCAGAATTCGGCATGGGGTCCAGGGACGCCGTGATGTGGTAGGACTCGGCGAACGATGGGGGGTCGAATTCCCACGTCTGGCCGGGCACCTCCCGCAAGTCCGGCGCGACACCGCCGAAACCACCGGCCATCATGGTTTCGCTCGAACCCGGGACCGCCCCGCCCGCCCCTGCGGGCAACGACGACCCACCCCCGATGCGCGGACGCTTCGGGGCCCGCCGAGTTCCCGCCGGCCCGCCCACCTCCGACAGCGGGTCCAGCTGTTCGACCCGGCCGCCTACCGGATCATCCTGTTCGACCAGAGACTCGACCGGCGCGGGGTTCTCCGGCGGCGACCCCAGGTCGAACGGCGCTGGCAGATCCAACCCTGCCGGCAGGTCCGGGGAGTCGACCGGTGCAGTGATCCCCGGCGGCGCCGCCCCCAGGTCAAGCGCTGGCGTCAGATCCCTTGGACTGCGATACGACACCTGCCAACCGCCGCCCACCACCTCCTCGGCAGGCGGCTGCTCACCCGCTCCCCACTCCGAAGACGACCCACCCCGGGCGCCCGGCCCATCCTCGATGCGCGGACGCTGCGCGGCCCGCCCAGTTGCCGACTCGGCTCCCCTTTTGCGCTCGCCGAGCCTCATCTGCCGGTCTTCGAGCCTCATCTGCCGGTCTTCGAGCTGCTTTATGAAAGCATCGTAATCCGTCTTGCCCGTGCTGAAGAGCCGGAAGGCGTATTCGGGTTCGGACGCCGGCGCGTCCCGTCTTGGGACCAACGGCGCCTTGACCACGACGACAACCTCTTTGACGCTATCGACAAAGCCGTTGACGACATCTTTTCCGACCGGCCGGAGCCGCTCCCCTACTCCCAAGGTGATCGGCGTCCCAGGGGCGAGATTCACCTCCCGCCCATCTAACGTCTTTGCCGATTTTCTACCGATAGTAAGACGCAGAGGATTGGGCAATCGCCTTTGCGAGTCCATTTCGTCATCGAAATATCTCACCCGGGAAATGCTCCACCAATTCTCGCGTTCCCACAGCGACGCTTTGCGCAGCCACTCGATGTCGTCGATGGTGGGGGCAGGATTGAGCAGTTGCAGATACAGGTCCTGTCCGACCCCGCCCTTCTCTGCCGGCATTACCACGAACGCGACGGGTTGACCATCCGGGCCATACCCGAGTCGGAGAATAACCTCCTTCATGTTCTCAGGGATGACAAACGGACTTCCGTCGGCCACTTTGACGACTGGGATATGGGCTCTCTGGAGTTTTTCGCCTTCGGAACCCTTGCCGAAGCTGCGGCTCAATTGGCCCGTCTTGGGCGTTAAGCCCGCCGCGATGTGATAGAAGAGGCCGACCAGCGGCTCGTCGAGTTGCCACGCCTGGCCGGGCGCCTTGTCTCTCAGTTCGGCCAGCTCGCTGTCAGTAAATTTGCGGTCGATCTCTAGGTAGGCAAACTTTTTGGCGCCGTTGGCCATGTACGGGATTTTGACAATACCGACCCCCACCCCGTCGACCGACCCGAAGTCGATATCGACCATATCGCCCGAGAGGATCATGTGGTCAACACGAGTGAGTTCCACGACCTTGCCGCCCAACCGGGTGCGCAATCCTGAGTACGCGTCGCTGCCGGCGTGAACGTAGGCGGGGATACGGAGGGTGAACGGGTCATTGAGTTTCCATCGGTAGTCACCTTCCCAGTCGCCGCCGTTGCCGAGGGCGTTGAGGTACCGACGGTGTGCTGCAAGTTCTTCGGCTTGACGGCGAGGGGAGGTGGGGCGTTGGCCAATGGCCGCGAGCTCGCGGTCAAATACGTATTTCAGGAGGGACCGGTGGCGCTTGGTAAAATTCTCTTCCGCCGTGGCGATTTCGGTTTTCAGTAGACCGAGCGCCTCGTTGAAAAGTCTGTCCCGTCGCTGCTGTTCGGGGTCGGATATCGAATTCCGCTGGTAGCCACTGGCGATGCGGGCGGCGATGTCGGCATCGTTTGGGTCACGAGGTTTAAGGATGATGTAACCACCGTTCCACCACACGACCGAGTGTGGGATGGCACCGTCATCGGACGACGGGCCGATGACGTCGTACGGGTCGCCGAACGGATGGTGGATCCGCATCGGCTGGTCCAACCCCTTGGCTAGGAGATGGAGAGCTACAGGCGCGACTTCCAAATCCGCAGATCGGGCGTTTGCGATCTTGTCGAGCCAGATCCGGTGCAGGGCATCTCGTCGCTGCTCGGACATATTCTCCGGATCCGTATCCGTATCCGTATCCGGATACGGAAGAAGCTCCCTGAACCTCGACGATCCGCCCAGGGCGAGTTCCTCGGCCATTTGGCGGACCAACCATCCGCGCAATCCAGTCGCGGTGGTGATGCCTTTCTTCCCCAACTCTTCCCGGTAGGTGTTCAACACCGACTCGTTGAAGGCGTAGTTCGACCTGAGATCGACCTTCGCGGGATCGAATTCGAACACCTCGCGCGCCCACTCGCCAAACGCCGCCTCGGCAGCGGTTCCAGCGACCGTCAAGTATCGGACGGCCGCTTCCACTTCCTTTTCCCAGTCCGGCTTCTGCCCGCCCGACGGCGACCATCCCGGGTCGGCCGCCGGTGTCGACGCTGCCGGCAAGCCCAGGGACCCGCCCGCTCCGCCGGTCTGCGGCTGCAGCCAATCCGGGAGATCCTTTGGTGTCTTTAGATCGGCCTCTGCCAGCGAGTATTCGTCAGCGGCCCAATCCATCGCCGAAGG
>NZ_JBUEGB010000156.1:0-3275 GCF_054963695.1 Micromonospora sp. RTBAU3-60
CCCGTCGCCGAACCTGCAGCATCGGCGGCCAACAGCCCGCCGGCTCGGCCGACCTCTCGCCACCGCGTCCGCACTTGCACGCACCAGGCCCAGACGCCTCCGAGGTTGTCGGCGCGCACGATCGGCGGCATGAGTAGCCCTGTGTCAAGCGGTGGTCGCGAGGACGGCCTGCAGAGCTCGGTGGCGGGTGGGGTCGTAGGCGACGCGGTCTTGCCAGCAGCGCCAGATCACGTGCAGCCAGGCACGGGCGAGGATTCGCGTGGCGTGGGGGTGGTCGTGGCCTCGAGCCCGGGCCCGTCGGTAGAGGTCGGCGGCCCAGGGGTTGGCGTGGTGGGAGTCGCCGGCGAAGTCGATGACCGCTCCACGGAGTTGTTTGTCGACGGCCCAGCGGAAGCCGACGGTCTTCACTTTCCCGGACTGCCTGGTCGAGGGCGCAGCCCCGGCCAGGCAGGTGAGTGCTTCGGGCGTCGGGAAGCGGCCGCGGGCGTCACCGATCTCGGCCAGAAGCCGGGCCGCTCGCACGATCCCCGCCCGGGGCAGGGACGTGAACACTGCTGCGTCGGGATGCTGCAGCAGCTGGAGCTCAATCTGCTGCTCCAGCGCGCTGATCTGCTCGCGAAGGGCAGTCAGGCCAGCCACCAACGCGGCGGTGACGTGCGCCCGGGCGGTGGCTTCAGGACCGGTGCTCCCGCGGGTAGCCGCAACCAGGTGGGCGTGCAGCAGCCCGGCTCGTGCCGGGTTGGGGTAGGAGACGCTGCGCAGCCAGTTCTGCAGTCTGCGTGGCGACAGCCAGTCGACCTTGTCCTGCGTCCCGAAGCGGGTGAGGAAACTCAGGGTGATGGCGGAGTCGATGTCGCGGAACAGCCCGATCACGCCGGGCAGAACGTGTTCGAGGTGGGCGCGGAGCTGATTGGCCATCGCGACCCGGGCGGCGATGAGGTCCTTGCGGGCGCGGACGGTCATTCGCAACGTGACTGTCGCGGGAGAGTCGACGGTGAGGGGACGCAGGCGATGGTGGTCGGTGCGGACGGTGTCGGCCAGGACGTAGGCATCGAAGCGGTCGTCCTTGTTACCGGCTGCGCCGTAGCGGCGGCGCAGGTGCTTGATCTGGTTCGGGGCGATCACGAAGACCGTGAACCCTGCATCGAGGAGGGCCTCGACGATGGGTCCGTCGGGACGTTCGATACCGACCTCGAGCACAGCGGCTTTCTGCAGGCATCGCAGCAGCTTCCGCAGCCCCGCAGCGGTGTGCTCGACGAGCATCCGTTGAACCTCGACGCCGTCGGGGCCAACGATCGCGACGGCGTGTTCGGTGCTGGCCCAGTCGATGCCCGCAGTGGGTCGACGCATCGAGGGGTGGTGTCCGACACTCATGGTGTCCTCCTTGCTGTTGCAGCAGCAGGTGGGCACCTGGTGGTCTCAGGACACGGAAGCCGGTCGCTCACTGATCGGCGCTCGACGGCGCGCAGCCCTGTCGCCAGTCATACGTGCCCTGGGACCACCGGGCCCCGCGGAACTCATGCCGGACCTCTCCCGGTCGAGCGCGCAAGGCGGTGGCCCGGTGGGGACCAGGTGCGCCGACGACCCGAAATCGCCGGCACCAGACACGGTGCCCGACGAGACCGCCGACAGGAAGAGTCTGCGCAGTGAGCGCGCACCGGACTACGGGGGTTCAATGGACCGGCAGTGTCAGCGCTGCCTAACGGGTAGGTCCTTGGTGAGGCAGGTGGTTCCGTCAAAGCTGGCGGGTGGCATCGACTGGTAGCCCTCGCTGTGGTAGAGGTCGATGTTCCGCAGGCTCTTGGCGCCGGTGAACAGCAGGATGCGGCGGCAATCCGGTTGGGCAGCGGCTTCGGCGGTGCGTAGCAGCCACCGGCCCAGCCCCTGGCCTCGCAGGTCGGGCACGACGGCGAGGCGACCCACATGCCAGTCGGTGTCGACGCTACGGGCCCGCACCATGCCCAGCAGTCGGCCGTCCCGCCAGATGCCCGTGGTGTGCCAGGTCGCCAGCCAGTCACGTACCTCCTCCAGCGACTCGTGCAGGGCCGGTATGGCCATGGTGTCGTTGGCGACGGCCTCGTCCACCCAGCAACACCGCTGCAGCACTGTGACCTCGGGCGCGTCGTCGGGGGTCAGCCGTCTCGCGTAGGACCCTGGCAACGGTCCGGACAGGGCACCGGCTCGTGCGCGTTCGCGCATCGGCCGTAGGGCGTGGGCGACCCGGACCAGTTCGTCCAGCAGGCCGACACCCGCCGTGTCGCGGGCCGCGTCGGGCCGCAGCCGACCATTCTCCGTTGCGTCATCGATGCGGATCGCGACCGTGGCGCCCAACGGAACCAGGCGCAGCGTGGTCACCACCTGCTTGGCGTGCTGAACCGACCGGGTGCCCGCCGACGTGTGGCCGTAGCTGACGAAACCGATCGGCTTCCATGCCCATTCGCGGCTGAGGTAGTCCAGCGCGTTCTTCAGGGTCGCTGGCATCCCGTAGTTGTACTCCGGCGTGACCGCGATGAACCCGTCTGCCGCGTCGGCAATCGCGCTCCACCGACGCGTGTGCTCATGTCGGTAGACACCCGACGACGGGTGTTCCTCTTCGTCCAGGAACGGCAGGTTCAGATCGCCGAGGGCCACCGGCACAAGCTCGACGCCGAGTTCCGCGGCACGAGGGGTGATCGCCTCGATCAGCCACTCTCCCACGGCGGGGCCGAGGGCGCCGGGGCGGGTGCTGCACATGAGCGCCAGGACACGGATCGTTTTCGTTGACATGGAAACGAAGCTTAGATGCTAGATTGATTACATGTCAACAAGACCGCCGGCCAGCAACGTGCGTTGGTTGAACCCCGACGAGGAGAGGGCATGGCGGGCATTCCTACGTGTGATGGTCGCCGTTCAGACCGGCACCGCGCACGACCTGGCCGCGATCGGCCTCTCCGAACCCGACTACGAAGTACTCAGCACGCTGTCGGAGCAGCCCGACCACACCAGCACCCTGGGAAAACAGGCCGACAAGATGGGCTGGTCACGCAGTCGACTGTCCCGGCACGCCACCCGGATGGAAGCGCGCGGTCTCCTGCAGCGCGCACCCGATCCCACCGACGGCAGAGGCTGCCTCCTCGTACTCACCGCACACGGGCTCGACACACTCGACAACGCCGCACCGATCCACCTCGAGTCAGTACGACACCACTTCATCGACCGGCTCACCCCGGAAGACCTCACCGCCATCGAACAGATCGACCAGAGACTGAAAGAACCCCTAACCGGCGACGATTGAG
>NZ_JBUEGB010000157.1:0-3201 GCF_054963695.1 Micromonospora sp. RTBAU3-60
GGCGTCCACCAACGTTCGCCGGGTGGGCCGCTGCCGGAGATTGTCGTACCGGTGGTGTTGGGTGTGGTCGTGCCTCGTCGTCGGGATCCGGCCGCGCCCAGGGTGGTGTATCGCACGGCTCGTGTTGCGGTGCGGGTGACGGTTCGGCAGCGGCGCCGGTGTGTCGGGTTGCTGCGTTCGGCTGGCGACGTGTGGGCACGAGTCCTGGAGATCAACGGGTGACGACGCCGCCGCCGGGACGCGCCGCTGGTCGGTTATCAGGCGTTGTGTCGGGAGTTGGCCGACTCGGGGCCGGGCACCTTCGGTGAGCTGGATTCGGTGGCTGCCCGGTCAGTGTTGCGCCCGTTTTCCGATGCCTGGTTCGCCGCGGCGAAAGCCTGCAAGGACGGTGGCCCGCCGGCGCGGTTTCCCGACGACTACCGTGCGTGACGCTCGGTCAGCGGCAGACGCGGACGTTGGATCTCCACAGACTGTCGGAGGCTCTGGGTACGTTTCCCCACTGATGGATGCTGGATCAAGTTTGGGGGAGCTTGTGGCTGAGGCTGAGGTGGCGCTGCGACCGGTCGACGACTCCGACCTCGACGCGCTGTTCGAACAGATGCGGGATCCCGAGTCGGTCCGGATGGCGGCCTTTACCGCCAAGGATCCCGATGATCGCACCGCTTTCGATGCCCACATGGCGAAGATCAGGACATCACCCGACGTCACAAACCGCGTTATCACGCTCGATGGACAGCTCGTCGGCAGTATCGCCAGCTTCGTCATCGACGGCGACACCGAAGTTACCTACTGGATCGACAGATCGTTCTGGGGACAGCGCATCGCTTCCCGAGCGCTGGCCCTCCTTCTGGAAACGGTCCACGTCCGGCCCTTGTTCGCCCGCGTCGCGAGTGACAACGTGGGATCGCTGAAGGTGCTGCAGAGAGCAGGATTCGCGATCACAGGCACGGAGACGTCCTTCGCCAACGGGCGAAACACTGAGATCGAGGAAACGATCCTGCGCCTCGATGAGCCCGCAACCGCGCCATTCGATGTGCCGAGCGGGAAGAAGCAGACGCACTGATCTCGGCATGTCCGGATGACCGCCTGCAGACGTTCATGTCCTCGCCGTGCCCACCGCCGGGCGGGCATCTGATTGTCGAGGCACTACTGCTCGCACGACGCGCGAGATGGACGGTGATGTGGTCAGCCAGCTGGAGTGGTCCACCGAATGAGGCGCACACGCGCCACCCGGCTTCAGGAGCGCGGCCATGCGCGACCACCGACCCTCCGGGCTCGTCCAAATGCGCCGCTGCCGCATAGACCAGCCCGTAGCTCTCGCCTGGTCGTAAGTCCTCGAACGCGGCTTGCACGGCCTTGACGTTTGCTGGCTCTTCACAGTTGAGGGGTAATCGCCGGCTGGATGTTGGCTGGCGCGTCGGTCCCGGGGCAGCGATGCGCGGACGCAGCCGGAGACCCGATCTTGTGTCACCGTTCGCAGCGGACTTCTTCGCGTACCCGCTCAGATCGGTCAACGGCGCACCCGATAGCGCAGGTGAAGCACCCGGTTGCCCTGAATCACCACGTCAGGGTCCTCCAACAGGTGCTGCGCGTGGACCGACCCGAAGTAGCGCTTGCCGGACCCGAACACGACCGGTACGACGTCCATGCGCACCTCGTCGACCAGACCTGCGGCAAGCACCTGGCCACCGACGTCGCCAGCGGCAACCTCGACTATGCGGTCACCCGCAAGCTCCTGCGCCTTGGCCACGGCTGCCTCCACGCCGTCGACGAAGTGAAACGGCGCCTCGGGGTCCCAGCCCTCGGGCTTCGGCCGGTGCGTCACGACGACCACGTGGTCGATCCCGGCCGGAGGCTTCCCGTCCCAGCCGTCCGTCATGTCGAAGACGTGGCGGCCGACGATTGTCGCCCCGATCTGGTCCCAGTACGGCCGGGTGTAGTCGTAGGACGTCTGCGACACCTTCAACTCGCCGCTCTCGTCCAACGGGACGTCACCGCTGGACAACCAGTCGAACAGCGGTCCGGGCTGGTCATTCTCGTCCGCGACGAAGCCGTCCACCGACACCGAGCTGTACATGACTACTTTGCCCATGGGGCGCTCCTCTGCTTTGGGATGCCCCCATATTGGCGTGTCGTGAGCTGTCGCTCTTGTAAGAAATCAATCGGCCGGCAGCGGCCAGCTGTCCAGCACGTGGCCGGGATGCTCGCGCAGGAACTGCCGCCGGACTTCGACGTACCGGGTCGGCGTGAGCCCGGTGAACGCCCGGAACTCGTGGCCGAAGTGGGCCTGGTCGAAGTAGCCCGCGCGACCGGCGAGGTCGCCCCAGTCGATCGGTCCGGCGGGGTTGATCGCGAACACGGTGGCGGCGAAGCGGTAGGTGCGGGCCAGCCGCTTCGGCGTGACGCCGATGAGCTCCTTGAACCGCTGTGCCAGATGAGTGCTGCTGACACCGGCTGCCACCCTCAGGTCGCCGATCGCCACCGCCCCGCTGGTCGCCGCGATGACGCTGCTCGTATGGCGGACCAGTCCCAGGCCGGCGGTCTCGCACAGCCGTCGTGTTAGCTCTTCCTCGAGCAGCGTCAGCATCTCGTGCGGTCCGTCCGCCGTGGCCAGCCGGTCTCGCAGCTCAGCAATGGCGGGCCGGCCCCAAACCTGCTCTACCGTCACCGGCCGGTCACACAGCTCGGCCGCGGGCATCGGCAGGAACGGCGCCAGCCCCCACGGCTTGAAGTGCACGCCGACGGACCGGGTCCGGACTGGGTAGCCGAACTCCAACGCGCGGGTGGGCATGGTGACCACGCAGCCGTCGGCGTACTCGGCCGGCTCGATGTCGGTGCCGGCGCGGATGCGAAACGGCGCCCCGAGGTTGACGATGAGCAACGCCGCCGGCATCGGCGGCAGCGTCAGCCGGGCGTACGGCGACGCACCCTCCAGGTAGTAAAGGTCGTCGATCAGCCCGTCCAGCGGCGGTCGCGGCACTCTGGACACGTACTCCACGCCCGCAGTATCGCCGACGCCCCGCCGGCATCGCCCTCGGCTTCCGCAACCTCACCCACTACATCGCCCGGGGCACTCCTCGAAACCGGCGGATTCAGACCCCAACTACACCCCGCTTTGTGAAGAGCCCGTTTGCTGGCACCTGCTTACGCAGCTCGGCGAGCATGGCCCCGTCAGGCTCGGTCGCGGTAACCGTGGTCCCT
>NZ_JBUEGB010000158.1:0-3105 GCF_054963695.1 Micromonospora sp. RTBAU3-60
GCGGAACTGGCCCCAGGCGGCGTCAGAGATGACGCGGGCCAGACGCCGGTTGCGGAGCATGTTGCGCACGCTGAGGTCTTCGATCGCGACCGTTTGGGTCTCACGGACGAGTCGACTGGTCAGCTTGTGCAGGTGGTCCCGCCGCCGGTCGGCGATACGGGCATGGATCCGGGCCACCTTCATTCGGGCCTTCGCCCGGTTCGCGGACCCTTTCTGTTTGCGGGCCAGGTTCCGCTGCGCCTTGGCCAGCTTCCGCCGGTCAGCCTGCCCGTAACGCGGATTGGCCACCTTCCCCTGCTCATCGCTCACCCCGAGCATCGGACGGGACAGGGTGAGCAGACTGGTGATACCCGCATCCACACCCACCTCGGCCGCAACCGGCGGCAGGGGCTGCACCGTCGGGTCCTCGACCAGCAGGGACACGAACCAGCGGCCCGCAGCATCCCGAGACACCGTGACCGTGGACGGTTCCGCCCCTTCGGGCAGGGGCCGGGACCAGACGATGTTCAGCGGGGTGTTCATCTTGGCCAGGGTGAGCCGGCCGTCACGCCACCGGAACGCGGAGCGGGTGTACTCCGCCGACGCCCGCGACTTGCGCTTGGACTTGAACCGCGGATACCGGGACCGCTTGTCCCAGAACGCCACAAACCCGGCCTGCAAATGGCGCAACGTCTGCTGCAACGGCACCGAACTGACCTCGTTCAAGAACGCCAGCTCATCGGTGCGTTTCCACTCCGTCAGCCACCCCGACGACTGCACATATGTGGTGCGCCGGCGGTCGACCGCCCACGCCCGGGTGCGCGCTTCCAACGCCCGGTTGTAGACCACACGCACACACCCGAACGTCCGGTTCAACAGCTCAGCCTGCTCAGGAGATGGATAGAAGCGGTACTTGTACGCCCGCTTCACCACCCCACCCACACCTCACAAGTTACCGTCCATATACGACACTCATCCCAAGGGAAGGGGGCGGCGTTTCCTCCCGGCCCTGAACGGCCGGGTTTCCACGCCGCAAATCCGATGAGCAGACAGCAGTCGGCCGGGTCGTGGTCGACCGGCACGCTGCCCCCGGCCACCGTGGGGTAGCAGGCGGTCCCGCCGGCACGGTGGCGCCGGGCGTCCCGCAACGACGTCTCCCGGCCGACCCGGACCGCCGCCTCCAGGTCGAGGAACTGCACGAGCAGGGCCTAGCCCGCCCCGAACGCCGCGTCGTACCACTCCACCAGGCTCCGGCTGGGCTTGGTCAGCCCCCGCTCCACCCGGGACAGGTGCCCCTTGCCCCACCCGGACAGGTCCGCAGCCCGGGTCAGGGACGTTTCCGCCGACTCGCGTAGCTCCCGCATCCGCGACCCGATCACCTCACGCGCCTGTGCCGCCCGCATGTCAGACCTCCCCGGCCGTTGCCTACCTCGCCAACCGGCGACCCGTCCCCGATCCTCGGCGAACAGGCACGTTATACAGGAATCGATAGATTTGGGGGAAGGGCATGACCCTGCTGCAAAGCGGAGACCGGGTACCACCCGTTGGTTCGTCCGCGCCGTCCTGGCACTGGTCGTCACCACCGCCACCACGCTCGGCCTGGCGTCGCCCGCGCTCGCCGCCACCGGCACCGTCCAGGCATCCGGTGGCCTCTACGTCCGCTCCGGTCCGGGCACCGGTTACTCGGTCGTAGGCAGCGTGGCCAACGGCGCCGCGGTCAACATCACCTGCCAGACGACCGGTGAGTGGATCAACGGCAACTGGGGCCCCACGAACATCTGGGATCGGCTGGACAACGGCGGTTACGTCTCCGACGGATTCGTCTACACCGGCAGCAACGGCCAGGTCGCGCCGAGCTGCTCCAGCAGTCGGGCGGACAACGCGGTGGCCTGGTACGAAGCCCGGTTCGGGTCCACCGCGTACGAGGGCTACTGCGAGATGGCAGCCGAGAACCCGTACGGCCGGACCGGCGTCTACGCCTCTGCGATGGCGGACTGGAACGACGCGGTCGCCCGGGGCACCGCCCCCGGGGCGACCTGAACGCGCCCCGCGGCGCCCTGGTCTTCTGGAACATCAGCTACCCGTACGGCATGTCGGCATCTCCCGGGGCGACGGCAGCTTCGTGGCGACCAGCGTGAACGGGCGGATCGGCTCGGCTGCCCTACTACGCCAACTACCTCGGCTGGAGCTGGCCGAACTTCTGACCGGTGGACGGGCGGCGGGACTTCCCGCCGCCCGCCCCACGTGAGACACCGGGACGCCGCGGGCAACCCGTGACCCGACGGCGAGCGCCCATCCGTTGTGGGCGCGGATCCACGGATCGATGGACGCCCGGCGCGCCTGACCCGTATCGCCGGTGGACGACGTGCCCCCCTTGTCGACGCCTCCGGTGCAGCAGCGAGCGTCCGCCTGGGACCGCCTGCTTGCCCTTCCCGGTGGCACTGAGTTACCCTCCCGATGGGTCCGGATGCCGGCGCGCAGCGCCACCCGGAGCCCGATTCCCGCACTTCCGGCCGGCACACCGCCCGCCACACTGCGCACGCCTCGGCCCAAATTCCTGGAGCCGCTGCCGTACGGGCAGCATCCAGCGACTCGTCGCTCAGCGGCGGGCGAAGTAGGGCCGGCAATCGAACGCGGGCGCCGCCGAGGTGACGACCAGGTAGGGCCGGACGGACCGCTCGCGCCAGCGTCCGCCGGCCCGCTCCCTCCGTACGGCACCCACTCCCGCTCCCGGCTGGTCGTCCTCACCACCGGCCGGGCCCGGATGTCTCGGCCCGGTCAATGGCACCGGCGCTCCAGAAACCTGCCGCTCCAGCCCGTCTCCGCCAATCGCCGGCCGGCGACGATACCTCACACGAAAGGCGCCCGATGAACACCCAGTCACCCTCGCCGCTCCCGGTCAGCGGCATCCTCGACACCGTCGACGACCATGCCCTACTTCGGGTCGACGGCTACCTGCCCTCCGCCGCCGACGCGTACGTCACCGCCGCCCAGCTGCGCCGGCACGGCCTGCGTCGCGGTGACCTCGTCACCGGCGCAGTCACCGTCGCGCCGCACCGGGGCCGGCATGCCCCGCTGGTCCGGCTGGACGCCATCAACGGGATGGAGCCGGATGAGGCGAAGCGC
>NZ_JBUEGB010000159.1:0-2983 GCF_054963695.1 Micromonospora sp. RTBAU3-60
CGTCCGCGCCGCCTGCGCCGCGAACAGCTCCGGCAGCACCGTCCCGGGCACATCCCGCGCCGTGTCATTCCACCGCGAGACGACCAGTTCCCGCTCCGCCGCCGACAGCAGCTCCACGCCGCTGACCCGCAGCCCCGGGTCGGCGGCGACCTGGCCCAGCAGCCGGACCAGCCGCTCCGCCAGCGCTTGCGCGGTGCCCGGGTCGAACAGGTCCGCCGCGTACTCCAGCGTGACGCTGATCCCGCCCGGGGTGCCGTCCGACTCGTGCCGCGACCGGTACGTCAGCGACAGGTCGAACTTGGCCGACTGCTCCGGCAGTGGCAGGTTCCGGGCCTGCAGGCCGGGGACCTGCCACTCCCTGCTGGTGTCGTCATCGGAGGCCAGCGTCACCTGGAACAGCGGGTGATGGGCGGTCGACCGGACCGGGTTCAGCACTTCCACCAGCCGTTCGAACGGGACGTCCTGGTGGGCGTAGGCGGCCAGGTCCTGGTCGCGGACCCGGCGGAGCAGCTCCGCGAAACTCGGGTCGCCCGACAGGTCGGTCCGCAGCACCAGCGTGTTGACGAAGAATCCGACCAGGTGATGCAGCCTCTCGTCACCACCACGGCCGGCCACCGGCACGCCGATCGGGATGTCGGTGCCGGCCCCGGACCGGGACAGCAGGACCGCGAGCCCGGCCTGGAGCACCATGAACATCGTCACCTGGTGTTGACGCGCCAGCTCCGCCAGCCCACGGTGCACCTCCGCGTCCACGTCCACCGCGACCTGCCCGCCGCGATAGGAGCGATAGGCCGGGTGGGACCGGTCGAACGGCAGTTCCAGCCGCTCGGGCAGGCCGGCCAGCGCCGACTGCCAGTACTCCACCTGCCGGGCCAGCACGCTGCCGCGGTCCTGGTCGCCGCCGAGGAGCCCGCGCTGCCACAGCGTGTAATCCGCGTACTGCACCGGCAGGTCCGTCCACTCCGGCGCGTGGCCCGCCAGCCGCGCCTCGTACGCCTGCTCCAGGTCTCCCAGCAGCACGCCGACCGACCAGCCGTCACTGGCGATGTGGTGCATCAGCAGCACCAGCACGCACTCGTCCGCCCCCAGCACGAACAGCCACGCCCGCACCGGCAGCTCGCCGGCCAGGTCGAACACATACTGGGACGCCTGCCCGGTGAGCGCGGCCAGCTCGTTCTCCTCAGCCTGCACCACCGTGACCTCAGGCACCGCCAGCGCGGCCGGGACCACCCGCTGGTACGGCTGCCCGTCCACCACCGGGAACATCGTCCGCAACGTCTCGTGACGCCGGACCACGTCACCCAACGCCGCGGTCAGCGCATCGGTGTCCAGCCGCCCCCGCAGCCGCCACGCGAACGGCACGTTGTAGGTCGTGCTCGGCCCCTCCAGCTGTGCCAGGAACCACAACCGCTGCTGCGCGAACGACAACGGCAGGCGCTCCGGCCGGTCCGCCGGCTCCAGCGGCGGCCGCGCCTCCCCGACCCTGTCCAGCGACCGCGCCAGCAACTCCACCGTCGGGTGATCGAACACCGCCCGGATCTCCAGCTCCACCCCCAGCACCGACCGCACCCGGCTGATCAGCCGGGCCACCAGCAGCGAGTGCCCACCCAGGTCGAAGAAGTTGTCGTCCACCCCGACCCGGTCCACCCCCAGGACCTGGGCGAACAGCTCGCACAGGAGCTCCTCGGCGGGCGAGGACGGCTCGCGGCCACTCCCGCCGACGAACGTCGGCGCCGGCAGCGCCCGCCGGTCCAGCTTCCCGTTCACGGTCAACGGCAGCGCGTCCAGGACCACCACCGCGGCGGGCACCATATAGACGGGCAGCACCTGAGCCGCGGCGGCCCGGATCCCGGCCGGGTCCAGCTCGCTCCCCGCCGCGGGCACGACGTAGCCCACCAGGCGCTGGTCCCCAGGGCGGTCCTCCCGCATCACCACCACGGCCCGGGCCACCCCGGGCTGCCCGGCCAGCACCGCCTCGATCTCGCCCGGCTCGACCCGGAAGCCGCGGACCTGGACCTGCTCGTCCACCCGGCCCAGGTACTCCAGCTCGCCGTCGTCCCGCCAGCGCACCAGGTCTCCGGTCCGGTACATCCGCTCACCGGACGCAAACGGGCAGGCCACGAACCGCTGCGCGGTCAGCCCGGGCTGGTTCAGGTATCCCCGTGCCAGGCTCGGCCCGGCCAGGTACAGCTCCCCCGCCACCCCCGGCGGCACCGCCCTCAGCCGCCCGTCCAGGACGTACGCCCGGGCATTCCAGATCGGCCTGCCGATCGGCGGAGTGTCTCCTCCCGACAGCGGCCCGCTCATCGTCGTGCACACCGTCGCCTCGGTCGGGCCATAGGCGTTGAACATCCGCCGGCCCCTCGACCACTCGGCGGCGACCTCGGCCGAGCATGCCTCACCGCCGACCATCAGGCACTCCAGCCCGGGCAGCTGCTCCGTGGTCGCCCCGGCCAGGGAGGCCGGCCCGACCAGGGCATGGCTGGCCCGCAGCTCGCGCAGCGTGTCCGCGAGCACCTCCCCGGCCAGTTGTCGCTGCTCGGGAAGGACCAGCGCCGCCCCGGCGGGCAACGACATCAGCAGCTCCATGACCGCCGCGTCGAAGCTCAGCGAGGCCACCTGCCCCACCCGTGATTCGGGCCCGATCTCGAAGGTGCGGATCAGGAACCCGGACAGGCTCGCCACGCCCCGGTGGCTGACCACCACGCCCTTGGGCCGCCCGGTGGACCCGGAGGTGTAGATCACGTAGGCAGGGTGAGCAGGAAGCAGTGGCGCCAGCCGGTCCGCGTCGCCCAGGCCGCTGCCGTCCAGCCGGGCCACCGACGCGACCACCTCAGGGTCATCAAGGTTGAGCACATCCACGTCCGCCGCGTCCGGCAGCCGCGCCGAGGTGGCCCGGTCACTGACGATCAGGCGCGGTGCGGCGTCGGTGAGCATGAACCCGATCCGGTCCGCCGGATAACCCGGGTCGACCGGCAGATAG
>NZ_JBUEGB010000160.1:0-2417 GCF_054963695.1 Micromonospora sp. RTBAU3-60
ACCTGTGGACGGATCAACACCACCCTCGCCCTCAACGAGCGCACCTGGACGTGCCCGGATTGCGGGGTCGAGCACGACCGGGACATCAACGCCGCCAAGAACATCCTCGCCGCCGGGCTGGCGGAGAGGTAAAACGCCTGCGGAGCTGACAGAAGACCTCAAGGGAAAAACCTCCCGGAAAGGCAATCGGCGATGAAACAGGAAACCTCACGGGCGACCGTGAGACTCCCGGGCCTTCAGGCCCGGGAGGATGTCAAGCGAGCCGTCCAAGGATCGTGATGGCGTTGTTGCCGCCGAAGGCGAATCCGTTGACCTGGACGATGCGCGGCTGTTCGGGACGCGACTCGTTGGGCACGACGTCCAGGCCGGTCATCGCCGGGTCGGTGGTCACGTGGTTGATGGTCGGCGCGAGGAAGCCGGCCGAGATGGCCAGTGCCCCGGCCAGGGCGCTGAACCCGCTCGCCGCGCCCATCGTGTGGCCGAGCATCGATTTCACCGAGCTCATCGGCGGCAGCCGGTCGCCGAAGACCTCGCGGACCGCCGCGTACTCGGCGGCGTCGTTGGCCGGGGTGGCGGTGCCGTGGGCGCAGATGAAGTCGACCTCGTCGGGCTTGACGCCGGCGTCCTGGTGGGCCAGCCGCATGCAGCGGGCCACGCTCGTCGCGTCCGGCGCGGTCGGGTGCTTGGCGTCGCATGTGAGCCCGTAGCCGAGCACCTCGCAGTAGACGCGGGCGCCGCGGGCGCGGGCCGAGTCCAGGCTCTCCAGGAACAGCGCCACCCCGCCCTCCGCGGTGATCACCCCGGCGCGGTCCTGGTCGAACGGCGCGCACCGCTCGGCGGCGAGCGCCCCCAGCCGGTAGAAGCCGGCGTGGGCCCACCGGCACACCGAGTCGGCCCCGCCGACCACCATGTAGTCCTGCTCTCCGGTGGCGATGGCGTCGAAGGCGTACCCGAGGGCGTAGTTGCTCGCCGAGCAGGCCGTGGAGACGGTCAGCGCCGGACCGGTGAGGCCCAGTTCCCGGCTCACCGCCTCGGCGACCCGTCCCGCCGGCAGCTGGCGGGCCAGCCGCTGCGGCGTGCCCGGATACCCGTGGGCCAACCAGTGCTCGGTGAGCCGCTCCACCACCTGGGACTCGCCGCTGGTCGTACCCATGCAGACGCCGACCCGGTCGGACCGGTCCGGAACGTCGGTGGCCCCGGCGTCGGTGAGCGCGAGCCGGGCCGCCGCGGCGGCGAAGAGGCTGCTGCGGCCCCATTCGGCCGGGTGCAGCCGGGCCAGCAGGCGGTCGGGGGCGAACTCGTGCACCTCGCCGGCCCGGTCGGTCAGGAAGCCGCTGGTGTCGAAGCTGGCGATCGGCGTGATGCCGCTGCGCCCGGCGCGCAGTGCCGTCGTGAAGGCGTCGATGCCGATGCCGATGCTCGACACCGGCCCGAGCCCGGTTACCACAACCCGTCGGTTCATCACCCAGGAGTCCTTCGTGAGTCCTTGGGCCGCGTCCGTCGGCGAGCGCCGCGCGCCGCCCCGTCATCCGCAGCGTGGTCGGGTTCTCACCGTCGAGCGGCCGCCTTGTGACGGCCTCGCGGCGGCCTCGACGTCGCCTCGAACACCGGGCCGCGCCGTCGAGCGAACGTGGAGGCCGCTTCGAGGAGCACGGCAAAGCCTTGCCACGGAAGGCGGACGCGGTGGCACCGACGTCCACCGATACGATCTCGATCGACGGACGTACCCGACCACGGGAGGACCGGTGACCCGGAGCACCGCAGCGAGCACCGACGGCCAGCGCGGCGGCGGTTCCGTCGACCCGGTGCGGCGGGCCGGCGGGCGCCCTGGTCCCTGGGTCGCCTACGGCGCCTGCGTCTGGTCGCTGTTGTTCGCCGCGCTCAGCTTCTACTGGGCGGCCGGGGGTCGGGTCGGCACCGGCACCATCGGCCCGGCTGTGGAGGGGCCGGCGCTGGCCCGGGAGCCGGGCTTCGTGGCGTTGCTCTGGGCCACCGCGGTCCTCAAACTGGTCGCCGCGGCACTCGCCCTCGCGCTCCTCGACGGGCGTCCCCGCTGGCTGCCGCGCTGGATGCTGCTGCTCGCCGGCTGGGGCGCCGCCGCCCTGCTCGCCCTGTACGGTGTGGCCAACCTGGCGCAACATCTGCTGATCGTGGCCGGGGTGGTCGAGGTCCCCGCCGGGCTCGGGCGGGCCGCGCTGCCCTGGCACCTGCTGCTCTGGGATCCGGTGTGGCTCGCCGGTGGCCTGCTGTTCACTCTGGCGGCAATCCGCTACTCGACGCTTAGCATACGAACGCTACGGCACAAATAGGTAAACTAGTTCGATCATGTGCCGTAGGATCTTGCCGAGTTGGCACGAAACAATAGAGACTTACCGTTCGCGGGGACAGTTCGGCGAAAGGTAAGAGACCAATGGAGC
>NZ_JBUEGB010000161.1:0-2409 GCF_054963695.1 Micromonospora sp. RTBAU3-60
TTGACCATCTTGCGGGGCTCGAGACCGGGGACCGCCAGCCACAACCGGCCCCGCCCATCAACGGCGGTGTTGTAGTTGTCGGCGCGCACCACGATCTGATCGTGCGTGCGGTTGCGGCCCCGCTTCCAATGCTGACGCATCTGCCGCGCCAGGAACGGATCAGCGGCCCACTGGTCGGCCTTCAGCACGGTGAACATTCGCTTGCGCTCGGCCGGATCGTTGGTGCGCCGACAGATCGCCCGCCGGACGTCGACCTTCGCTGCCGCCAGGTTCGCGGCGATGTCGGCCATGGCGTCGCGGACGATTTCCTTCCACGCGTTCGCCAATACACCAAACCGGGCGTGTGTGCCGTCGGCCAGCCATCGGTCCCGCACCTGCCGGTCCTTCAACCCGGACCCGACTCCGAGGATCGAGCCGTAGCGCTGCCACACCTCGCTACGCACCCGGCCCAACCGGCGGGCCTGCTCCACCAGAGCGGCGTACTTGCCTGGATTCAGCCGGGCCGAGTAGGCGATCCGGGTGACCTTCACCGGTCACCCTCCATGGCCAAGTCCGCCCTCTTCAACTCCTTCTCGTAGCGGCGCAGACCGTCCAGCCGGCCCGAGAAGGAGTTGACGACCGCCAGGAGGTCCTCGACCAGCTCCTGCTGCGGGGACAGGGACTCCTGGTTGACGACGACGATCTCGCAGCCGCCACGCGCCGCCACATGCTCCACCAGGTCGAAGCCGAACCGGGCCAACCTGTCCTTGTGCGCCACCACCAGCGTGGCGACCTCACCCCGATCGACCGCATCCATCAACGCCAGGAACTTCTCCCGGCGCAGGTTCACCCCGCCGCCGACCTCACTGACCCACTCGTCCACGGCCAGACCGCGAGCCAGGCAGAACTGCTGCATCGCCGCCACCTGCGAGGCCAAGTCCGACTTCTGACCCGGCGACGACACGCGGCAATACACCACAACCTTCCGCCGGTCCGCGTCGAAGCCCGGCTGCAGCACCCTGCGCACATCAGAATCGTCAAAATACCGCTGACCCGACGGCAGACGACGGGCCGTGATCCGACCCTCCGCCTCCCACCGACGCACCGTGCTCACCGAACGGCCCACCCGCTTGGCAAACTCGCCGATCCGATAGACACTGCCCACGACCGTCAATTGTGGACAGTTCTAGAAAGGAAAGCAACCACTAGTAGCTGCTGCTTGGTTGGTCTGAGGTGCATTGTTCGTTACGGGGTCGGCGGTGTCGTCGGTTTCGCATCGGCGGGGTACCGGCGGAATTCGACGGTGTTGCGGTCTGGGTCCTGGACGTAGAGGGAGACGGCCTGGCCTCGGGCGCCGGACCGGCTCACCGGCCCGGGCCGGCGACGGTCCATGGCTGCCGCTCCCGGCCCTGTCCGGTGGGGCCCCGGTGACGCCCTTAACGATTCGCGAACCGGCCACGCCCACCAAGCCATGATCGGACTACGATCGTTGACTCGGATTCAACGAAGGAGCGGCGGGATGCTGGAGCGACACGAGATCGAGACGTTTCTGACGCTCGCCGACGAGTTGCACTTCGGCCGTACCGCCGAACGCCTGCGCGTGACGACCGGCCGGATCAGCCATGTCATTAGGAAACTGGAGCGGCGGATCGGGGCTCCGCTGTTCGAGCGCACCAGTCGCGTCGTCCGCATCACGCCCATCGGCCGGCAGCTCGCCGACGACCTGGCCCCGCTCGTCGAACAGATGGACACGGCCCTGCGCCGGGCGGTCGAGGCCGGCCGCGGCGTGACCGGCCAGCTGCGGGTAGCGTTCCTCGGCGAGTACCTCGCGCCGGTGCTGCTCAAAGCGGTCAAGCTGTTCACCGCTCGGCATCCCGACTGCGACGTGGACGTGCGCGAGGTGCAGCTGTACAACTCGCGGGCCAGCCTGCTGGACGGCTCGATCGACATCCTTGTCGCCGCCTACCCGTTCGACGGCATGGCCCGCGGGCCCGCGCTGATGGTGGAGCGGCGCGTGCTGGCCGTGGCCGCCACGCACCCGCTGGCCGGTGAGGAGTCGGTGTCGCTGGAGGTGCTCGCCGACCACCCGGTCGTCCAGTACCCGGCGATGACCTCCGCCGAGTTCAAGCGCGACCGCACACCCGAGCGCACGCCGGCCGGCCGACCCGTCCCCAAGGGCCCGCACGGCAAGACCTTCTCGGAAATGCTGTCACTCGTGGCGTTGGGCCGGGGCGTGCTGCCGGTGGGCGAGCAGACCGAGCGTTACCACCCGCGCCCCGACGTCGTGTACGTGCCGATTTACGACGCCCCGCCGATTGAGCGGGGACCGGTCTGGCTGGAGGCGAATACGACCGCCCGGATACAGGAGTTCGTCCGGGCCGCGACGGATGCCAACGCTCCGGTCCCAGCGTCGGCCGTGCTGGACTAGCT
>NZ_JBUEGB010000162.1:0-2318 GCF_054963695.1 Micromonospora sp. RTBAU3-60
GGGAAAATCCTCCCGGAAAGGCAGTCGGCGATGAAACAGGAAACCTCACGGGCGACCGTGAGAATCCCAGCCCTTCAGGGCCGGGAGGATGTCAAGTCTGATCCGTGGCGCTGCGATGGAACCGCCGCAGCCTCTCGTACTGGAGAATCCGACCCTCCTGGTCAGCGTCCACCCGGTAGGTCGCCATCACACTGCTGGTCGCGGGGATCCGATCCAGCTCGGTGACGTCGAGGAGGAAAGACCAGCCGCCGTCCTGCGGCCGAGCCCCGGTGATGCCCTCCGGGGCTAGGCCAGTCAACTCCTCAAACTCGCGCAGCGCAGCCCGCGCGGCGCCCATCAGGCCAACGCGGCGCGAGCCAGACCCGCTCCGATCGTCATCATTTCCAGACCGGTCCTGAGCAGCGTCCCTGTCGGACTGACCCTCTCGATGGCCACGCCCGGATTCGGGGTCGCGATCGGACCGGCCCTGGTCATCGCCGTCGTCGGACCGGGGGCGTACACGGTCCTTTTGAACCTCCGGATCTGCCGTCATGAAGAGCCCTCTACCCCCGGTGACGGCGGGTGAAAACTTCTTCGCGCCCCTTGTCCACGATGGTGGGCGCCGGGCATCCGCCCCCAGCCGTGCGCCGGCTGATTGCGTCAAGCGCCGCGTACCGGCCCTGATTGTGGGTACCGAACATCTGTGGTCACCGGACAACAACTTCGAAGTCCGTCAGACAAGCCGGACTTTCAGGTGAGGAGGCAATCGTGGCCGGCAGCCAAGGCGAAGCGAGGATGACCAACGTGCAAGACCGACCCGACCGAGACCAGCACCACGATGATCAGCAGTGGACCCGGCTGCGGAGCATCGTGTCCGACGTGTGGCAGAGCCGGCTCGACTTCTATGGAGAACTCATCGGCAAGGTCAGTAACGACCGATACCCCAGCCCGACGATGCTCGACACGATCGAAAGCGGGCTGCCACCGGAGCTGTATGCCGACTACATCGCCGTACTGGTAGACAAGGTGTTCGATTCGAAATACCCGAGCCCCACGCTGCTCGCGCGCCTCGGACGCCTGACGAACCTGTCCGGCCAGCGAGGCTGACCGCGCCGGCTGCGGTTCTGATGGCCGGTTCCGCAAGGCCGGGCGGCCCCGCGAAGACTAGTCAGCATGAAGCGGCCAGCTCCCATGAACAGCAGGATGCAGGTGGACGGCCCGATCCGGGTTGGACGTGGCCAAGAGCCAGGGCCATACCCTCACCGCGACCGTTCAGTCCACCACCGCCCACCCGCCGGCCGGCCGCTTCATGCCTACTAGGTGCCCCAAGCTTGTCGGCAGCTACTGTCGGAGCGCCCGGGCGATCAGCCGACCTACAACCAGGTACACCAGGGCAGCGAGTCCGTAGTTGAGAACGAGCCCTACCTTGGCGTCGTTCGGCGTGAAAACGTCACCGAACCCTAGTACGAACACTTTGGCCAGCACGTACACGAATTCTACGAAGCCGTTGCTTTGATTTGCCTTCGCCAAGGAAAAGAATATGTGCAAGGCGAAGATGAAAGCCACGCCGCTGGTCACACCGACCGTGAAGCGGGCGACGATGGTAGCGGTGTTTCTTGGGTGCCGTTGTCCGGGCGTCGGCGGGGCCGGGTGGTGCGGCGGCGTATAGGCGGATGGGGTGTACGGCGACGCAGGGGCTTGCGCGTAGGCAGCCACTGGTGGCGGGTACGGCGGTGCCGGGGGCTGGACGTAGGCCGCCGCGGGTGCGGTATACGGCGGCGCGGGGGGTTGGACGTAGGCCACCGCGGGTGGGGTGTACGGCGTCGGGTCGCTGTCGTGATGCACGTCCACGTACGCGATCCGCGCCGTGGGCTGGGTCGAGGGCGCCGCGGGTTGGGTGCGGAACCGGTGTTGTTGGTCGTCGGGGTCGTAGTTGCTGTACGACATGGGTGGGCAGTCTAGTGTCGGTTTGCGGCCGGCAAAACCTTTCTTTCCAAATTAGTCGGATCCCTCTACATCGTGTCGTTTATTCACTACAGTCTGCGAGTGTCGATTGCGCCCGATATCTAATAACTCGCGCTACTGCCGGCCCCGACCTTCGCCACCCCCGTCACATCGATAAGCGTCGCAGCCTCCCGAAGACGGAGCCTGCCGGCTGTCCCGTCGCCGGCCCGTCCCACATCGTCGGCCGGAGTTGTCGTATCCGGGCCGCGTTGTTCGTAGCTAGTGTGAGAGGCCGCCCACGAGGGCGCGGTCGCGACCACAGGAGATGCCGACCGATGCAGCACCCACTGGCCAAGATCCACCGCATGTTCGAGCTCGTCGAGCCGATCGCCACC
>NZ_JBUEGB010000163.1:0-2134 GCF_054963695.1 Micromonospora sp. RTBAU3-60
CCACCACCGGGAGCGGGGTCAGCCGGAGAAGTTGATGTTGTGGGGTTCGGAGTACACGCCGGCTGAGCCGCAGTTGCCGCCCTTGAAGGCGTAGGCGGCGGCGATCCAGGTCGACGGGTTGGCCTTGTAGGTGCGGGCGGTCAGGTAGTCACCAAACCGGGGGATGCCACCCGAAGCGGTGCAGGTGTTGCCCTGCCCCCAGAGGAAGAAGTTCGAGTTGTTCTCGATGGTGGTGGCGCCGGTCGTATATGCCGCTCCGCCGGGGTAGTAGGCGGTGGTGCCGGTGCCGCCGCCCCAGGCGAACACGCCGCCGACCCGGCCGGCGTTGTTGGGTGCCAGGGACATGAACTGGATGGCTCCCCAGCTGCCCCAGACGTCACCGGCACCGATGTAGGCCTTCGTCGACTCGTTGAACCAGACGATCCGGGTGTACGGGAACGGGTGGCTGCCGTCCTGGCGAGCGTTGAACGAGAAGCCCAGCACCCCCGCAGCCCGGTACGCGCCCAGGGTTCGCGAGTCGGCGAACGCGCACCAGTTGGTCACCACCCCGTTGGCGCTGGCGCAGTTCTGTCCGCTGTTGCGGGTGAAGAAGCCGTAGGAGGCGACGGTGCGGTCCCACCAGGAGTACGAGGTGGAGCTCTCCGGCCAGGCGTAGACGCGGAACGACGAGCCGTTGGTCTGGCCCCAGTTGCTGCCCCAGAACAGGGTGTCCGTGGAGCCGGGGGTCAGTTTGAAGGTGAAGTTGTCGGTCCGGGTCAGGAAGTTGTAGTTGAACCCGCTGCAGGTGCTCATCGCGGCGGCGGGAAGGCGGATGATGCCGGAGGCCGAGCCGCCGCCGGACGGGAACAGGTTGGAGGAGATGTAGACGTAGTTGTTGCCGATGGTCATGTCGTTGTAGTCGATGGACGTGGTGGACGGCTGACCGAACCAGGACGGGGTGATGGTGTACCAGCACCAGCTGGTGAATGCGCCCGCGCCGGCGGCGGAGGCGTTCGCGAGCACCAGGTGGTCGCTGTACTGCAACAGCCAGAACTGCCGGCCGCGGATCGGGTCGTACTGGGTCACCTGGTCGCAGCAGAAGCCGCTGCCGAAGATGGTGAACGGGTCCAGCGCGGACCAGGTGGCGCCGTTGTTCGTGGACCGGGTGGCGTACCAGTTGCCGGTCTGGAAAATGTTGCCGCCGTTGGCGTCGGTACTCGGCTCCTGGGTATTCGACACGAACGACGACCCGCCCGAGATGCCGCTGGCAGGGATGGCGGAGTCCCGCAGGATCGTGGTGGCCAGAGTGCTAACCCCGCCGGGCGCCGCGATGGGCGGGTTCAGTGCCTTGGCACGCGGCAGTGGCGCGATGGTGCCTTTGTCGACTGGCGTACGGTCGGCGGTCTGCTCGCGTAGCGCCGCGGCCTGCCGATCGGTCAGGGTCGGGGGTGTGACCTGCGGGCGTGCCTGCCCCCGCTGACCGGCAGGCGCCACGCGGGACGACGCGACGCCGCTACCGGCCGCCGCAGCAGTCTTGTCCGCAGCGGCCGGGTCGGCCTGAGCGGGCACGGCCGGCGCGGCCGCCAGCACCAGCAGCAGACCGAGCGCGGCCATCCGGCGGTATGCCGGGCGTTGACTGATCGATGTGGACGTGGTGTTCACTGGTTCTCCTCCCAGCCCCCGGGTCTGGGCCGGCTGGCTCAGACACCCGAGCGGCTGGACCGAGTCTCGACCCCGACGTAACGGCGTGTCACCAAACGGTCACTGAATTGACTGACGTGAGTTTTTCACCCGGGATTCATGCGGCCGGGCCTCTGAGATCCGAGTCCGCCGCTTGCCCCGAGCCAGCGAGCCAAGGGGGCGCGGCACCGGTAGGGCCAGGACGCGGTGGACCAATTTGACATCCTCCCGGCCCTGAAGGGGCTGGGATTCCCACGGTCGCCCGTGAGGTTTCCTGTTTCATCGCCGACTGCCTTTCCGGGAGGATTTTCCCTTGAGGTCTTCTGTCAGCTCCGCAGGCGTTTTACCTCTCCGCCAGCCCGGCGGCGAGGATGTTCTTGGCAGCGTTGATGTCCCGGTCGTGCACGACCCCGCAACCAGGGCACGTCCAGGAGCGCTCGTTGAGGGCGAGGGTGGTGTTGATCCATCCGCACCC
>NZ_JBUEGB010000164.1:0-1989 GCF_054963695.1 Micromonospora sp. RTBAU3-60
CCTGCCTTCCGCAGGTCCGCGTCGATATAGTCAGCGCCACGGCGTGAAGGTGCAGGTCAGGGCGTTGTGGCCTGGTGAGATCAGCGAATTCGCCTAGTGACACGTCTGCCTGTGGATAACTCCGCTGAGCTGGCGATCTATGCCTGGTGCCATAGTCGGTGTACGGTCGTGCCTCGTGTACGTGAAGGCGTCGACCCGCAAGACCCGCGACGGGCAGACGATCCGCTATCTGCAGTTGGCCCACAACGAGTGGGATCCGGTCGCGAAGGCGTCCAAGACGCGGGTGCTGTACTCGTTCGGTCGTGAGGACCAGCTCGACGTGGCCGGGGTGCGTCGCCTCGTGGACGCGTTGTCGCGGCTGCTGGACCCGGCCGAGGCCCTCGCCGCGGCCGCGCCGACGGGGTTGTCGTTCGTCGAGTCCCGGCCGCTGGGCGGGGCGTGGCTGCTCGACGGACTGTGGCGCCGGCTGCGCATCGACACCGTCCTGCGGCCGCTGGTCGGCTCCGTCCGGCGGGAGGTCGACGTCGAACGGGTGCTGTTCGCGCTGGTCGCGAACCGGGCTTTGAAGCCGTCGAGCAAGCTGGCCGCCGCCGAGTGGATCTGCCAGGACGTGCACCTGCCCGGTCTGCCGCACGTCACCGACGACGCCTGCTACCGGGCGATGGACCAGCTCATCGAGGTTGAACCCGCGTTGACCCGCGGCGTCTACGACCAGATCGCCGATCTGCTCAACCTGGAAGTCGACCTGCTGTTCTTCGACACCACCAGCACCTACTTCGAACTCGACGAGGGCGACGACCTCGTCTGGCGCGACGACAAGGGCAAGCCGGTCGACGCCGACGACCCCGCCGCGGTCAAACAGGCCGGGTTCCGCAGCCACGGCAAGAGCAAGGACTCCCGCGATGACCTGCCCCAGGTCGTGGTCGGGATGGCCGTCACCCGCACCGGCATCCCCGTGCGCGTGTGGTGCTGGCCCGGCAACACCGGCGACTCCGCCTTGATCCGGCAGGTCAAGACCGACATGCGCGAGTGGAGTCTGGCCCGCGTCGTCTGGGTCGCCGACCGCGGCTTCGCCTCGGCGGAGAACCGCCGCTTCCTGCAACAAGGCGGCGGGCACTACATCCTCGGCGAGAAGCTACGCGCCGGCACCAGCGAAGCCGACGCCGCCCTCGCACGGCAGGGCCGCTACGCCACCGTCGCGGACAACCTGCAGGTCAAAGAGGTCAACATCGACACCGACGACCGGTTCGTCATCTGCTACAACCCCGAGGCCGCCGACCGTGACGCCGCCGTCCGCCAGCGGCTGCTCGCCCAGCTCACCGACCTGATCGACGGCACCGACACCCTGTCAGCCACCCGGCGGGCCGAGCTACGCGGCGTGATCTCCACCAAATCCGGCCTCAACCGGTTCCTGCGCGTCACCCCGAAAGGCCTGCTCCGCATCGATCACGCGAAGATCAAGACCGAACAACGCCTGGACGGCAAGTATCTGCTGCGCTGCTCCGACCCGAAACTGTCCGCCGAGGACATCGCCCTGGGCTACAAGCAGCTACTCGAAGTCGAACGCGGCTGGCGCGACATGAAGACCACCCTCGACCTGCGGCCGGTGTTCCACCGCCGCGAGGACCGCATCCGCGCCCACATCCTGCTCTGCTGGCTGGCCCTGCTCCTGATCCGCGTCGCCGAAACCGAGACCGGCCGAACCTGGACTACCATCCGCACCGAGATCGACCGGCTGCACCTCGGCGTGTTCACCGGCCCCGCCGGCACGTTCGCCCAGCGCACCGAGCTGTCCCAGCCCCAGAAGACCCTCCTCGCGAAGCTGGGCATCACCGAACCGCCCCGCGTCTTCGACGCGACACCCGCAACCGCCTGACCAGCACGAACAGCAAGGCCTAGTGACACGCCACGTCGCCGGGCCAACAGGAGTTCGCCCAGCTCCCAGCCCAGATTCGCGGACTATATCGACGCGGAGCTGCGGAACGCAGG
>NZ_JBUEGB010000165.1:0-1678 GCF_054963695.1 Micromonospora sp. RTBAU3-60
CCGGGCGGGGACGGTGACCACGGCGATACCGTGCTCGGCGGCGAGGTGCCGCATCCGGTCGACGATCTGCCCGCGCACCTGCTGGGACAGCCGGGTGTTGAGGGTGGCGCCCATGCCCCGTGCTTCCAACGACCGCAGATCTTCGACGTAGATGACGGTCGCCCGGGCGGCGATCGCCTGGTCCACGGCCCATCTGGCGGCAGCCCACGCGAGCGCGGCGTTCAGATTCTGGCGGCGTGCGGAGACGTGGCGGATCTCGTCGCGCAGCACCTCGTGCTTGCCGACGAGGTGATGCCGCTCGTCACGGCCGGCGAGGCGCTGGTAGTGGTCGGCTTTGGCATGCAGCCGCTCTGACAGGCGGCGCAGCCGGTGCTGTTTGGCGAGGATGCCGGCGGCCCGGAACTGGCCACCCGCCCCCAACGCGGTGATCCGCCCATCCTCGTGGAGCCGCAGGGCCCCCGCGCTGAGGAGGGTGTTGAGACCCCAGTCCACCCCGACCGCGACCGTGTGACCGGTGCGCCGGGCCTTCGGCACAGCGTGCGTGTACGCGACATCGGCGCGTACCTGCCGGCCGGCGACGCGCAGCGTGGGCAGGTGCAGCATCGCCGAGGCGGGCATCGTGGGCGGCAGGATGATCGGACAGGCCACCCACGTCCAATCCCGATACGCCCGCGGATCGGGGCGGGTGGGCAACTGCAACCGCAGCAACACCCTCCGAGGGTCGGTGTCGCTGCGTTCGATGGTGGCCTGCTGCCGGTCACACGCGGCCAACAGCAGCATCCGCGCGACCCGTGGGACGCCTTCCAGTTCGAACACGTCCGCCGGCAGTCGGCCATTGGCGGCAAGGAACCTGGCAGCCTGCCGGGTGCGGGACTTGATGACGCTCGACGGCAGATGCTCCCCGCCCGGAACCGCCTTACGTACCTGCTCCCACTCCTGCGCGGTGCGCTGACGCGGATCGTCCGGCCACGTCGCCAACACCCCGCCGGTCAGGCCCGCACGCCACCACGCCGAACGCAGAACCCGCCCCGCCTGCTCCTGCGCCATCCGCACGACCCGGTCATTGACCCTCACACCCACCGGCGCGGCGACCGTCCAACCCAGACGACGCAGCGCCATCCACGCGTTCGACGGAAGTTTCCGGCCACCCGCGTCGTGTCCGGAGGCCAACACCTCCACATCCGCGCAGTTCCACCGCTCCGCCAACAGGCCGGACACCATGCCCGCCACCAGATCGGCACACCAGCCGACCCGCTGCGCAAGCACCGCCTGCGACAGAACCTCACCGCTCTCCTCGTCCACCCCCGATCGGAGCAGGGCCCGGGCGCAAGCGGTACGGGAGACCTCACCCTCAGCCAGCGGCAGCTTCCCGGTCACCGACTCATCGCCCCGCCATCGATCCAGGAGAACCCGCGATCACGACCGGCCCACATCACCGGAATCTCCCCCGAACCAACCCAAAAGCGAAACGCCACGCACACGGCTAACCTATGATCACCGACGATTCCTAATCAAGTTGGTCAGCCTGACCAACCGCGAACCGCAGCCCCCGAGCGCCGCAGGGGGCAAGTTCAGGAGAAGGACAGCGACAGCAAGGATGACTCAGGAGGCGGACGGTTCGATCTCCCCCGCAAAGACGATGAACTGGTCGATGAGGCTCCGCCGCAGATGGACGACG
>NZ_JBUEGB010000166.1:0-1645 GCF_054963695.1 Micromonospora sp. RTBAU3-60
TTAGCCTGAATCCACCGCTGTGATCTTTGGTTGGCAGCGTCGATCATCATTCGTTGATGTGCGTGGATGGTTGGGGTGGCGGGCGTGGTTAGCCTGCCGGCTCGTTCCGGCTTGCTCCGTGCTGGTGCTCGGGCCTGTGGTGGGTGGTCGGTCAGGGGCAGGCGGGGGTGGGTGGAGCGTGGGCGGCGGTGAACAGCTGCTGCCAGGCGGTCTGCCAGGGCCAGTGCGTGGGCAGGTGAACGATGATTCGTCGGGCTCGGTGGGCGATCCGGGCGGGGATGTTGATGAGTTGCCGGCGGATGGTGGCGGCGCGGGTTTTGGCGTGGGCCGGTCCGGCTAGCGTCGCCGTGGCTCGGGTGAGGTTGTGGGTCATCGCGGCGAGGGTCAGCCAGGCGGCGTTGGCCGGGAATCGACCCGAGGGCATGTGGGCCAGGGGCCCGTCGATCAGGTCGGCGAAAAGTTGCTCGATGATGGCGTGGGCCCGGTGGGTCAGGTCGGCCTCTACCGTGGACAGCTCGGTGTCGGTCAGGAACGCGTGGTGGCGCCAGGTGGGGAACAGTTCTTCCTGTCCGGCTGGTGCCGGGTTCTTCTCTCGGACACGGCGCACGACCAGCCGGGCGGTGATCTTGTGGCTGGTCGTTTCGAACGCGGTGTAGACGGTTTCGGCGACCTCGGCGTCGGAGATCCACTGCCCGGTGTCGTCGCGGACCGCGCCGGGGTAGCGCACCGGCGTCCACGCTGACTCCCCGATGTCATCGATCGCGGCCCGCAGTTTCGGGTTGGTTTGCAGGGTGACCGAGAAGTTCACGCCTGCCGTGCGGCAGGCCGAGACCACCGGCCCGGAGCCGAACGCCGAGTCGGCGCGTACCAGGATCTGACCGGTCGCCCCGCACGCGCGGGCGGTGGAGATCGCCTGTTTCACCAGCGACGCCGCGGCGCGAGCCGAACCGGCGTTACCGCCACGCAACCGTGTGGCGGCGACCACCGGGGCGGCCTGCGGGGTGCTGATCGCGGCGACCAACGGTGACAGGCCACGAAGCCGCACGTTGTAGCCGCCGACCTTGGCGTGCCCGAACGCCGCGCCCTGCTTCGCGTGCCCATACACGCGACGCAACAGCGAGTCCACATCCACATAGGCCAGCTCCCCGGCGCCGGGTAACAGCGGCATCCGCGCGGCGAGGGCAGCCAACAGGTCCCGCGCGGCGGCCTCCAACTGCAGCGTGTGACCCCAGGTGAAGAACCGCAAAAACGATCCCAGCGTCGACGGCGCGTACACCCCGGCGAAAAGGCCACCCATCCCGCCATGGCGCAGCACGTCCAGATCGGTGATGCAGTCCGCGCCGGCGGCCATCCCGGCCACAATCGCCGCGGCTTTACCCCCAGCGTTGGCTCCGGTCGACAGGTCAGGGCGTACCCGCCTTGCGACCAGGCCAGCAAGATCCACCTGCTCGGCCAAGCGCATCACCGGGACCAACCCGGCACACGACACCAAATTCGGATCATCAAACACCGCGTCCACGCCGCGGCGGCCATGCAACAATCGCACCTGACAGATGCCCTCTCGACCAGGCTGATGGAAGCTTCGAGAACTCCCATTTTCCCAGGTCAGAGGGCATCTTCCTGCCTACCGCGCCGGCGCAACCCG
>NZ_JBUEGB010000167.1:0-1621 GCF_054963695.1 Micromonospora sp. RTBAU3-60
CGGCCGGAAACTGCCGTCGAAAGCGTGGATGGCGCTGCGTCGTCTGGGTTGGACGGTCGCCGCGCCGGTGGGTGTGAGGGTCAATGACCGGATCGAGCGGATGGCGCAGGAGCAGGCGGGGCGTGTTCTGCGTTCGGCGTGGTGGCGTGCTGGCCTGGCCGCCGGGGTGCTGGCGACGTGGCCGGCCGATCCGGGTAGGCGCACCGCGCAGGAGTGGGAGCAGGTACGCAAGGCGGTTCCGGGCGGGGAGCATCTACCGTCCAGCATTATCAAGTCCCGCACCCGGCAGGCCGCGAAGTTCCTTGCCGCCAATGGGCGGCTGCCGGCGGACGTGTTCGAACTGGAAGGCGTCCCGAGGGTCGCGCGGATGCTGCTGCTGGCCGCGTGTGACCGGCAGCAGGCCACCATCGAACGCAGCGACACTGACCCTGCGAGGGTGTTGCTGCGGTTGCAGTTGCCCACCCGCCCAGATCCGCGAGCCTATGCAGATTGGACGTGGGTGGCCTGTCCGATCATCCTGCCACCCACGGTCCCCGCCTCGGCGATACTGCACCTGCCCACCCTGCGCGTGACCGGCCGACAGGTGCACGCCGACCTGGCATACAGCCACCCGGTGCCGAAAGCCCGGCGCACCGGCCACGCGGTCGCGGTCGGCGTGGACTGGGGTCTCAACACCCTCCTCAGCGCGGGAGCCCTGCGACTACACGAGGGCGGGCGGATCACCGCGTTGGGGGCCGGTGGCCAGTTCCGGGCCGCCGGCATCCTCGCCAAACAGCACCGGCTGCGGCGCCTGTCAGAGCGGCTGCACGCCAAAGCCGACCACTACCAACGCCTCACCGGCCGTGACGAGCAGCATCACCTCGCCGGCAAACTGACGGTCCTGCGCGACGAAATCCGCCACGTATCCGCACGCCGGACGAACCTGAACGGCGCGCTCGCGTGGGCCGCCGCCCGCTGGGCCGTGGACCAGGCCATCGCCTCCCGGGCGACCGTCATCTACGTCGAAGACCTGCGGTCGTTGGAAGCACGGGGCATGGGCGCCACCCTCAACACCCGGCTGTCGCAGCAGGTCCGCGGGCAGATCGTCGACCGGATGCGGCACCTCGCCGCCGAGACGGGTATCGCCGTGGTCACCGTCCCCGCCCGGAACACCTCGAAGCACTGCCCCCAGTGCCTGACCCCGCTACGGCACTGCAAGGCCCCCGACAAGCCCACCACCCCAGGCTGGAAGTGGGCCGTCTGCCCCCACCAGTCCTGCCACTGGCAGGGAGACCGCGACCAGGGTGCCTGGCGGCGGATCGCCGCCCGCGGCCTGACCCATCAGGCAAAGACCGTCATCGACAAGACCAGCGGGCACATGGTCATCCGCGCCGTGGTCGACAAACTCGAAACGGCAGCGGTCATCACGAAAAGCCACCGGGGGGACCGGTCGAAGACCGGCCCCACCCGGCGCAAGCCACCACGCCCCGCGCCCAGGCGACGCAGGGCACCCTCCCCCACCCGGCCCCACAACCGAGCGGGAAAGCGTCCGGAGGGACACGCACCAACGGACCGGCCAAGGCTGCCCCGCGCAGCCCACCGACACCAGGGCGTGAACACGACCAGCACACCCACCACCGGC
>NZ_JBUEGB010000168.1:0-1603 GCF_054963695.1 Micromonospora sp. RTBAU3-60
TGACGGAGGAACCCTGCCGCCACGAACACCCGCGACGGCAGGGACGCCCGAGAAGGGCGGTGTCTCATGACCCAACAGACTATTGAGACACGCTGCAGTGCCTTGACCACAAACGTTCACGGTCTTGCTCGGCCCACGGCACCGAGCGTTGCCGGTACGCTGAACCACCATGATCGACCCGCGGCCGACACCACAGCCCCTCCCCGCCGAGCGTGTGCTGGAGCTTGCCGCGCCGATGCTTGCCGAGGTGGGCGGCGAGTGGCGGCTGACCGACGGGCCGATGCTGCGGTCGGGATCGTTGGGCGTCCGGGTTCTTCCGGCGGACAGCGACGATTACCGTCACCTGGACCTGGAGATCCTGCTGAATGTGGACCGGCCAAACGTGCCAACGGTCGTCGACTGCACACTTGGCCTCGCGGCCGATCCGGTCGAGGCGGCCCGTCAGGCGATCCAGGCGTGGATTGAGACCTGCCTGGTGACGGTCCTGGAGATGATCGAGCAGCGAGGGCGACTGGCGAACCACTTCAGGTCCGGCGACCAGGGCGGGTTCGCCGGCTGGCATGCGATCGTCGGCAGTGTGACCGGGTGGTCCGTCGACGGATCGCAGGGCAAGCAGGAGTGGTTCGCCGAGGCGATGCCGTGGTCGACCCTGGCACCGGTGATCGCGGCCGGGCTCGACCGCCCATATCTCAATGGCGTTCGCATGCTGGTCGGCCAGGGTGGTGACTTCACCGACTGCGAGGTCCGGATCAACGGCCGGCGGCACGAACCGTCCGCCGCGGCGCTCGCCGCCCTGGACTGGCCACGCACCGACCGTTTCGGCCTGGCACGCACCTTCGTCCTCCTGGTCGGCCCCGACTAGGGCGTGTCCTGCCGATCATGGGCTCCGTGGATCGTCCGGGGCAGCGCCGACACCCAACCGGATGCCATAGTGCCGCGATGAAGGCAGACCTGCATAGTTACTTGAAGGGCGGCCGTGACGCGCTGCTGTGGAAGCTCGACGGGCTCAGCGAATACGATGTTCGGCGCCCGCTGACCCCGACCGCAACCAACTTGCTCGGTCTGGTGAAGCACTCGGCGGCCATGGAGAGCCTCTACTTCGGCGTCGTGTTCGGCCGGCCGTTCGAGCAGGAACTGCCGTACGTCGGCGACGGAGCGGAAACCAATGCCGACATGTGCGCGACCGCGGATGAGACCCGCGAGGAGATCGTCGGACTGTACCGTCGCGCGATCGCCCACGCCGACGCCACCATTGAAGCCCTTGCGCTGGATGAGGTCGGCCGCGTGCCGTGGTGGGGCGATGCAGCGGTCACGTTGCACCACGTCCTGGTCCACGTCATCGCGGAAACACAACGGCATGCTGGCCACGCTGACATCGTGCGTGAACTCATCGACGGCGCGGCCGGGCTGCTGCCCAGGCACGACAACCTGCCCCCCACCGACGAGTCATGGTGGCTGGACTACCGCCAGCGAGTGGAGCAGGCCGCCCTCGACGCCAACAAAGGCAGCAACTAGGTTTTCTGTCGATCATGCAAGCCAGATGATGGCGGCGATGAGGATCAGGCTGGCGCGGTAGAGGGATGCGCGTTTGGCGCAGCGGGTG
>NZ_JBUEGB010000169.1:0-1501 GCF_054963695.1 Micromonospora sp. RTBAU3-60
TATCGGCTGGTGCGCCGACCTGGTGGCGGGGATGGTCTCCGACCTATTGGCGGAGCGCTGGAATCGCGCAGATGTGGACGTGTTGGCCTCCGGTGTGGACGCCAGCGATCGGAAGCTTCCGTCGAACGCCTGGATGGCGCTGCGACGCTTGGGCTGGACCGCCACCGCGGCCGAGGGTGTGAAGGTCAACGACCGGATCGTGCGCATGGCCCAGGAGCAGGCCGGGCGGGCACTTCGCTCGGCGCGGTGGCGTGCTGACCTTACCGCCGGGGTGCTGGCGACGTGGCCGGCCGATCCGCGTAAGCGCACCGCGCAGGAGTGGGAGCAGGTACGCCAGGCGGTTCCGGGCGGGGAACATCTACCGTCCAGCATCGTCAAGTCCCGCACGCGGCAGGCCGCGAGGTTCCTTGCTGTCAATGGGCGGCTGCCGGTGGACGTGTTCGAGCTCGAAGGCGTCCCAACGGGCGCGCGGATGCTGCTGTTGGCCGCGTGTGACCGGCAGCAGGCCACCATCGAGCGCAGCGACACTGACGCTCGGAGGGTGTTGCTGCGCTTGCAGTTGCCCTCACGTCCGGATCCGCGGTCGTATCGGGATTGGACGTGGGTGGCCTGTCCGATCAGCCTGCCGCCCACGGTGCCCGCCTCGGCGGTGCTGCACCTGCCCACCCTCCGCGTCGCCGGCCGGCAGGTGCACGCCGACCTGGCATACACGCACGCCGTCCCGAAGGCCCGGCGCACCGGTCACACGGTGGCGCTCGGCGTGGACTGGGGTCTCAACACTCTCCTCAGCGCGGGAGCCCTGCGGCTCCACGAGGGCGGGCGGATCATCGCGTTGGGGGCTGGTGGCCAGTTCCGCGCGGCCGGGGTCCTGGCCAAGCAGCACCGCCTCCGGCGGCTGTCAGAACGGCTGCACGCCAAAGCCGACCACTACCAACGCCTCGCCGGCCGTGACGAGCGGCATCACCTCGTCGGCAAACTGGCGGTGCTGCGGGATGAGGTCCGCCGCGTGTCCGACCGCCGCTCCAATCTGAACGCCGCGCTCGCGTGGGCCGCCGCCAGATGGGCGGTCGACCAGGCCATCGCCGCCCGGGCGACCGTCATCTACGTCGAAGACCTGCGGTCGTTGGAAGCACGGGGCATGGGGGCCACCCTCAACGTCCGGCTGTCGCAGCAGGTGCGCGGGCAGATCGTCGACCGGATGCGGCACCTCGCCGCCGAGGCGGGTATCGCCGTGGTCACCGTCCCCGCCCGGAACACCTCGAAGCACTGCCCGCAGTGCCTGACTCCGCTGCGGCACTGTAAGGCCCCCGACCGCCCCACCACCCCAGGCTGGAAGTGGGCGATCTGCCCCCACCAGTCCTGCCGGTGGCAAGGCGACCGCGACCAGGGTGCCTGGCGGCGCATCGCCGCCCGCGGCCTGACCCATCAGGCAAAGACCGTCATCGACAAGGCCAGCGGGCACATGGTCATCCGCGCCGTGGTCGACAAACTCGAAACGGCA
>NZ_JBUEGB010000170.1:0-1471 GCF_054963695.1 Micromonospora sp. RTBAU3-60
GGACAAGAAGGCGAGGGCGGTGTCGAGCTCGCCACCGTCGTTGCGCGGCACGGCCTCGCGTTGGGATTCGATCATGGCCCGACCTTACGTGATCGTCGTCGGGGGGGGAAGCGGGCGCGGATGTCGTCTGAGCGGTTCCGACCAGACTCCCGCTCATCGGCACGGAAGGCCACCGGGCCAGCTCGGCGTGACGCTGCGTAGCGCGAGGATCGCGGCTACCGGATACCGAATCGCGGGCAGTGGCCGTGGCATCAAGCGACGCAGAACTGGTTGCCCTCGGGGTCCTGCATGACGACGTGGCCGAGCACGTCGCCGTACCACTCCTCGCGGATCACCGTCGCGCCAGCGGCGACCAACTCGGGGACTTTCTGCCGGATCAGTCGGGCGCGCTCGACCATGTCCCAGGGGCCTGGACCGGCCACCCGGACATCGATATGCACTCGGTTCTTGCTGGACTTGCCCTCGACTTCATTCTGGAAGAATCGGACATCTTTCCCGAAGTGCATAGGGCAACCTCGACAAACCAAGAACCGAACCAGCTTCAAATTCCGGCCAACGTCAGCACGTGATCGAATCCGCGAAGCTGGGCTGGCGAACTCACCATCGGCAGTACCAGGGCCGGTATCCCGGCGATCACGGAACCGCCGTCGCCGCTGGGATGGTCACCGACCATCAGCGTTCGGTCTGGCTGTGCCGCTAGGGCGTCGAGTGCGGTGCGCCAGATCCGTACATCGGGTTTGACGAAGCCGACCTCGTAGGAAAGAACGAATGCATCGATGTAGCGGTCAAGCCCGTGCCTCGCAAAGCATTTGCGAATGTCCCAGCCGACGTTACTGACCACGCCAAGGCGAATATCGCGGGCACTCAGTGCGGCGAGAGTGGACGACGTGTCCGCGTACGGCTCGAGCGCTTCGGCGTGCGTTTCGTGCAGGGCTCGCGCAAACGGCAGGTCCACCCCACGGATTTGCTGCAGGACAGCCAGAATCGCCCGGTCCCACACCTGTGGGTCCAAGTCGCGGGCAAAATGAGCAGGGTCCGTAGCCGTTGTCCGCAACAACTCAGCGTAATCCGCGGCGATGCGCTGCGCCTCACCGACGGCCACCTCCCGGCCGACCAAGGCCGCGGCGCTGCCGACCCAGCGGTTGGGGTCTCTGGCGAACAGGGTCCAAGCGAAGTCGAACAGGACGGTTGCCACGGGTTTCGAAGGCACCAGGTCACCCTAGATCAGCGGGACGATTGACGTGGATCATGATGCTCCTGACTGCGCTCGACGCAGAACAGGTTGCCCTCCGGGTCGGCCCTGGTCACCCAACCGGGGCCGTTGGGGCTTGCGATGATCCTCGTACTCGGGTCGCGCCCGAGCCCCTTCAGCCGCACGACCTCCTCATCGCGTGTCCCGTCGGTCGGCATGACATCGATATGCATTCGGCGACCGGTTCTTGGTTCAGCGGCTTTCCCCTCGGGCACCTTC
>NZ_JBUEGB010000171.1:0-1447 GCF_054963695.1 Micromonospora sp. RTBAU3-60
GGCTCTTCGAACTTGAGTGGGGTTCGCGGCTGAGCCGACCCGAGCGTGAAGGGCTCGCAGCCCGTCAGTGATCATCTGAGTGTCTAGTTCGGATGGTCACAAGTGAAGAGCTGCGAGCATGGTCAACGATACGACCCGGCTGCTGGGCCTGGACGGCCTGGTGGCCGAGCGGGTCGAGCTGGACGCCGCAGGCGTCCCGGTGGTGCACCTGGCCACCGGTTGTGAACAGGCGCGATGCTGCCCGCAGTGCGGGCAGCAGGCGGTCCGGGTCAAGCAGTGGACCACCACTCGGCCGCGGGACCTACCGGTCGGCGGCCGGCCGGTGCGGCTGCGGTGGCGTAAACGGCGCTGGTACTGCCCGACGCCGGGGTGTCCGCGTAAGTCGTTCACCGAGCAGGTCGCGCAGGTCCCGGCCCGTGCCCGGCTGACCACCCGGTTGCGGCAAGCGGCCGGGGCGGCGGTCGCCGACGCGGGGCGCACGATCGTGCAGGCCGCCAGGGACCACGGCCTCTCGTGGCCGGTCGTCGCTGCCGCGTTCACCGCCCACGCGAGCGCGGTGTTGCCGGCCGAGCCGGAGCCGGTCGCGGTACTGGGCATTGACGAGGTCCGCCGCGGCAAGCCCCGCTGGATCTGGGATGAGCAGGCCGGTTCGTGGACCATGACCGCGGACCGGTGGCACGTCGGCTTCTGCGATCTGTCCGGTGGTCAGGGCCTGCTCGCCCAGGTCGAAGGCCGCACCACGGCGGCGGTGACCGGCTGGCTGACCGCCCGCCCTCGGGCCTGGCGTGAGCAGGTGAAGGCGGTGGCGATCGACATGTGCACCGTGTTCAAGTCCGCCGTCCGCCAGGTACTGCCGCACGCGGTGCTGGTCGTCGACCACTTCCACGTCGTGCAACTGGCCAACCGAGCCGTCACCGAGGTCCGCCGCCGCATGACCCTGACCCAACGCGGGCGCCGCGGCCGCGGCACCGACCCGGAATGGCGGATGCGTAACCGGCTGACCCGCTCCGCCGCTCGGATGCCCGGCAAGCACGTCGATCGCCTCGTCGACACCCTCGAAGCGCTACCCGCCGCGATCGGCGCCCCGATCCTGGCCGCGTGGAACGCGAAAGAGGACCTCCTCGACCTCCTCGCCACCGCCCGCACCCAGCCCGACCGGGAACACCTCCACCGGCTGCTACACCGCTTCTACACCCGCTGCGCCGCCACCGACCTGCCCGAACTGCACCGGCTCGCCACCACCATCGAGACCTGGTGGCCACAAATCCTGGCGTTCCTGACCACCGGAATCACCAACGCCGGCTCCGAAGGCACCAACCGCGTCATCAAAACCGTCGCCCGCGACGCCTACGGCTTCCGCAACCCCGACAACCAGCGCCTACGCACCCGCACCGCCACCACCCGACGCCACCGCGGACACCTCAACCCCACTTAAATTCGAAGAGCC
>NZ_JBUEGB010000172.1:0-1433 GCF_054963695.1 Micromonospora sp. RTBAU3-60
GTGGCTTCGACCCCGGCTCGGATGTGGTAACGCTGCTGCCATGCGTCGGTGGTCTGTTCCCGGCGCCGGGTTTCCAGGACCTGCTGCTGGTCAGCCGGCAGCAGGGTGAGGCTGCGTCCCCATTTGCCGTTGGCGTTGGCGGTGGTGCACTTGTTCCTTACTGGGCAGCCGGCGCAGTCAGCAGCGGCGAAGTGCAGTCTGGCCAGGTCGGTGCCGCTGGCCTTGCGTTGGGCGGACCAGCTGATGCTGGCCTTGCCCTGTGGGCAGGTCACGGTCCTGGCCCGCCAGTCGATATGGAAATCGCTCTGCGGAAGGCGTTCGTCCTGGTGGGTGTCCGGCCCGACCGGACCGAGAAGATCAACGGCGTGCTTGTCACGGGCGGTGACGACATGAGCGGCGGTCACATACCCGGCGTCGACCACATGCTCGGCGGGAAGCAGCCCTCGCCCGGACAGGCCCCGATGGACGGTGGCGGTCATCTCGGTGTCGGTGACAGTCGCGTCCGTGGTGACCACGTTGGTGATGATCCGTGGTGTGTCCGGGGCGCAGGTCTCACTGACATGAACCTTGTAGCCGGTCCAGCCGTTGCCGCGTTTGAGGCCGTAGCGGGCGTCGCTGTCATATGGCGAGGCCAGCCGGTCTCTACTCGGCGGGAGGTCTTTGCCCTCCCGCCAGCGCACCTCCTGACCGTCTCGCAGGTACTGCTGCTCCCACGCCTGGGCCAGGACCTGCACCGCCGGGATCTCTCGCAGCCACGCCGGGGCACCGGGCGCGGCGACCGCGTCCAGGATCAGGTAGCCGTCCCGGCCCACCTGCTCAGCCCAGCGACGGCGCACATCCTCGCCTTTCGGGAACCGGTAGGAGTCAATCCTCGTTCCGTATCGTTCGGCCCAGCTGGCGTCGATCATCGGAGCCAGCCAGGCCGGTGCGGCAGCGGCCAGGGCTTCCAGGGCCGCCCGCAGCGTCTCGCCGACGAACTCCATCCGGTTCAGCGTGCGCACCGCGGCAAGCACGTGCGTGGAATCGGTGCGCTGCCGGCCACCGGCACACAGCAGCCCGTGCTCGACGCATCGGTCCAGAATCACGTCCAGGACCTTCTCCTCCAGCCCATGCTTGATCAACCGGGTCCGGAAGTCGGCCAGCACCGTGAAGTCGAACCCGGCATCGTCGAGGTCCAGACCGAGCAGGTACTTCCAGTCCATCCTCGCCCGGACCTGGTCGGCGGCCTGCCGGTCACTGAGCCCTTCGGCGTACTGCAACACAGACACCAGCGCCAATGCCCCCGGCGAGGCCGCCGGACGACCCCGCGCCGAGAACGCCTGCGCGAACTGCTCGTCAATGAACACCGGGCCGAGCGCGTCGCGGATCCGCACCGCGAGAGTGCCCTTCGGGAACGACGCCCGGACCACCCGCGCAGTCAACTCCGGCACCCC
>NZ_JBUEGB010000173.1:0-1401 GCF_054963695.1 Micromonospora sp. RTBAU3-60
CTTGGTGCCGATCCGCTGGAGTTTGGCCCGCAACCGCTGGTTACGATGCCTGACCCGGTTGAGAGCCTTGCCGCTGTGCCGGGTGCCGTCGTTGGTGGTGGCAATGTTCGCGATACCCAGGTCCACACCGAGGAACCCCTCAGGCTCCTTCACCTCCACATCAGGGATGTCGCACGTGGCGTACAGGAACCACTTGCCGTCACGGTGCACCAGGTCGGACTCACCCCGCCGGTGCGCCACCAGGGTGGCGTACTGCTGGGCGGAGCAGCCGAACTGAACTCGGTTCAACCGGCCACCGACGGCCCAGATCGACACCGTGCGGTCAGCGAGCCGCCACGACAGGCACCGGTCGTCGAACGGTTGCGCGGCATCCCGACGGAACCGGATCGGCTTCGACTCGGCCTTGCGGCGGCGCTTCGACCCGGGCTTGCCGAGGTTACCGGCACGGATGGTGGCCTTCAGGGTGGCGTACGCGCCAGCGACCTTACGGGCGACGTGGATCGCCGGCTGGGCCGACAACCCCATCGCCTTCAACCGCCCGTAGGTGAGCCGCTGGAGCGCTTGCTTCGCGTAGATCCGCCGCTGGAATGCCTCAATTGAGGCGAGGTTCGCGGCCTCGTTGCACAGGTCAAGCGTCGCCCGAAGCGCCGCCTCCTGGGCGGCGTCCGGGTACAGCCGAACCTGCACGACCATTTTCACGTCTACAGTGTACCATCGTGTCTATGTCACCACGATGGGCTCCAGATCCGGATGTTCGGCGTGGCCGTAGCGTTGTTCACCACCTGCACGTTCATCTTGTCTTCGTCACAAAGTACCGGCGGGACGTGTTCAACGACGCCATGCTCACCCGATGTGGGCAGATCATGGCCGACGTGTGCGACAAACTCGGCGCGCAACTGCGGGAGTTCAACGGCGAAGACGACCACGTCCACCTGCTCGTCCACTACCCACCGAAACTACCGATCTCAACCCTGGTCAACCGACTCAAAGGCGTCTCCACGCACTACCTGCGGCAGGAATTCACCGACCGGATCAACCAGCACATCACACACGGCCACCTGTGGTCACCCTCGTACTTCGCTGGATCATGCGGCGGGCCACCCCTCACCGTCATCCGCGAATACATCGAAAGCCAGAAACATCCCGGCTCGTGACGCGATTCCTCCCGGCCCTGAAGGACTCCGTTGGGGAATGGCTGAAGGGGGATTCTTCATCCGATCTGGGCTGCAAGGTGGGTGAGGTGGCTTGTTCTGGTCTGGCCCAGGGGGGGTTTCGGTGAGCCACGCGTCTATGCGGACCAGGTTGACTGCACTGGCTGCGAAGACGTGTCCAAGGTGTGTCTTGGTCATGCTGGTGTAACGGGTGCGGCGGATGCCGGTATGACGTATGACCTGGGAGAGC
>NZ_JBUEGB010000174.1:0-1378 GCF_054963695.1 Micromonospora sp. RTBAU3-60
GGATCTCGGTTAGTTGATGTAGGGGCCGATGCGGTCGGGGTAGTGCAGGGCGAGAGCGCCGAGGGCTTGTTTCCAGCCTTGGACGGCGGCGCCTTCGACGAGCCGGCCCTGGGCCCGTCGTTGTCCGGCGGGCAGGCCCTTCTCCTTGGCGCGGGCCCGGGCGCGTTTGTCCTCGATGTCGCGGATGGCGAGCCAGAGCAGCTTGATCGCGGCGTCGTCGGACGGGAAGTGGCCGCGGTTCTTGATGACTTTGCGGAGCTGGTAGTTCAGCGACTCGATCGCGTTGGTCGTGTAGATGATCTTCCTCAGTTCGGGCGGGAAGGCCAGGAACGGGATGAACCGTTCCCACGCGTTCTCCCAGGTTGCCACCGCGGCCGGATACCGTTTGCCGAGGTCGGACTCGGCGAAGGCGAGCAACTCGCTCTCGGCGGCCTCGACGGTCGGCGCGGTGTAGATCGGTTTGAGCGCGGCGGCGACCTTCTTGCGGTCCTGGTAGGAGACGAACCGCATCGCGGCCCGGATCAGGTGGACCGTGCAGGTCTGGACCGTCGACTGCGGCCAGGTGGCCTCGATCGCCTCGGGGAAGCCGGTCAGCCCGTCGCAGCACACGATCAGCGTGTCGCGGATCCCGCGGTTGCGCAGTTCTGCGCAGACCCCGGCCCAGAACTTCGCGCCCTCGGTGGCCTGGACCCAGATCCCGAGCACGTGCTTGACCCCGTCCAAGTCGACGCCGACGGCGATGTGCGCGGCCCGGTTGCGCACCGTGTGCCCGTCGCGGACCTTCACGACCAGCGCATCGAGGTAGATGATCGGGTAGATCTCCTCCAGTGGGCGGGTCTGCCAGGCCTTCACCTCGTCGAGCACAGCGTCGGTGATCTTCGAGATGGTGTCGTGCGACAGTTCGGTGCCGACAGTGCGCTGCAGGTGATGGCCGATGTCACGGATCGTCATCCCACCCGCATACAACGAGATGATCATGTCGTCGAGCCCGCCGGCCCGACGTGATCCCTTCGGGACCAGCCGGGGCTCGAACGTCCCGGCCCGGTCCCGCGGCACGGCCAGGGACACGTCCCCGACCTCGGTCGCGATCGTCTTGGCGCTGTGGCCGTTACGCGAGTTCGGGCTGCCCCGGCCCGCCGGATCGTTCTTCTCGTAGCCCAGATGGCCGGTCAGCTCCGCCGCCAGTCCCCGTTCCAGGACCGCCTTGACCAGCTCCGGCAGCAGGCCGCCCTCACCGGTCAGCGCCAGCCCGCCCGCGTCGACTCGATCCATCAGGTCATCGAGCAGGCCGGCCTCGATCATGCCGTTCACCGTGTCCCGGGCTGCTCCGCCCGGCCCGGCCACCGCCGAGCCCAACGGCCCGGCCAACTGATCGTCA
>NZ_JBUEGB010000175.1:0-1339 GCF_054963695.1 Micromonospora sp. RTBAU3-60
AGCCCTCGGCTACGAGGGCTGCCTCAACCTCCTGCACAAGTACATCAACCAAGGCCGCGCGGACGCCGACCACAGCCACATCTCCCCGCGCCGGCTCGCCCGGATGATCCTTACCAGGCCCGACAACCTCAGAGCCTGGTAAATAAGGGTTTCCGGTTCCGGCGGGCCCGGTGGAGATCGCCAACCGTGACGGCGGCCGGCGTGGTGGCGTGACATGGGGAAGGGCCTTCGGTACGAGCAAAGGCGACTAAACCAGCACGACCGAAGGCCCAACCCTGTCTGTATACCTTGTCGCCGGCGTCGCCGTATCCACCACCCCGGCCACGCTCGACGATCACCTGCCCACCGCCCGGCCACGGCACTACCCGTCCGACACCTCTGATGTCGAATGGCAGGTCCTGGCTCCGCACGTGCCGGCCGGGACCGGACGCGGCCGGCCGATCACCTACCCCCGCCGCGACATCGTGGACGCGATCCGCTACCTCGACCGGACCGGCTGCCAGTGGGACGCGCTGCCCGCCGACTTCCCGCACCACAAGCTCGTCTACCACTACTTCAAGACCTGGACCGCCGACGGAACACTCAACCGCATGCACAACAGCCTGCGGGAGCAGGTCCGCGAACAGGTCGAGGGCCGTACCCGGCAGCCGACTGCTGCGCTGGTCGATTCCCAGTCGGTACGGGGCGCGGAGACCGTCGGCCGGCGCGGGCGCGGCTACGACGCGGGAAAGAAAGTCAACGGCCGTAAACGGCACATCGCCGTGGACACCTGCGGCCTGCTGCTCGCGATCCTGGTCACCGGCGCGAACGTCCAAGACCGCGACGCCGCCCGCCCGCTGCTGTGGGCACTCCGCGCCTGCTTCCCCACCATCCGGCTGACCTGGGCCGACGGCGGCTACGCCGGCAAGTTGGTCGACTGGGCCGCCACCCACCTCACCCTGACCGTGCAGATCGTCGCCAAGCTCGCCGGGCAGACCACCTTCGTCGTACTGCACCGCAGGTGGTGCGTAGAACGCACCTTTTCTTGGATCAACCGGTGCCGACGCACCGTCCGCGACTACGAACGGCTACCTGAGCACCACGCAGCGATGGTCCAATGGGCCATGATCATCGTCATGACCCGCCGCCTCGCCCACCACCAACACACCTGAAACCCTTATTTACCAGGCTCTCAAACCCGAGCATCGAGATCTTCTGGCACGCCTCACCGCGGCCTGCCCAGAGATGACCAGACTGGCCGCCGTTGTCGGGGGCTTCGCCGAGCTCCTGACGCCTCACGCTGGAAATGCCGACCGGCTCTCGCTCTGGATCGGCCAGGTCCGCGCGGTCGATCTACCTA
>NZ_JBUEGB010000176.1:0-1324 GCF_054963695.1 Micromonospora sp. RTBAU3-60
GGTCGCACTGGTCGTCGGGGGCTGGTCAGGCTGCGGCGGCGAGGGCGGGACGGGAGGCGTCATCGGCGCCAGCGGCGATGGTGGCATCCCACGCCCGCCGGTGAGTGACAATGGCGTATAGCCAGCGCAGCAGGGCTGCGGCGCAGGCCACCCGGGCTTGGGCCGGCGTCAGCCGGCCGCGCTCGCGGGTGGTCAGGTGGGTGAACTTGTCGGCCAGGACCGGGTTGTGGGGCAGTGCGCCCCACATGGCGCGCCATGCTGCGGCCCGCAGCCCGGGACGGCCCCGGCGGGACACGCGGGTCACGCCGCGGAAGGTGGCCGAGGTGTTCTCGGACGGGTTGAGCCCGGCGTGTTTGACCACGCTGCGGGCGCTGGCGAACCGGGCCGGGTCGCCGGTCTCGGCCAGGATCACCGCCGCCCCGACTGCCGACACCCCAGGAATCGATGCGGCCAGGTCGGTCAGGCCCAGGGTATCCAGGACGTCCACCATGCGCTGCTCGACATCATCCAGGCGGGCCAGGGCGGCACGCCAGTCGTCGAGCAGGAAACGCACCCGTTCCAGCCCACCACGGCGCTGGGCGCCCACCCCGCCACGATCGGCCAGGGCGTCGAAGAACCGTCCGGCCACCCGGTGGCACAGCCGCTTCGCGCCGAAGCGGGGCAGCTGCCCGCGTGCGGCGGCGAAGAACCCGTCACGGCCGAGCCGCCGTAGCCGGGCCGGGTCGCCAGCGCAGCGGTCGACGGTCGCTGCCAGGCACGCCAGCCAGGTCGTGGAGTCCAAGGGCTTGGCCGCACACGCCAGCGCCGCCGGCCAACAGCACGACAGCAGATCAGCGATCTGCCGCCCACACGCGACGGTCTCGACGACCAGCCGGAACCGGCGGGCACCCAGGTGCCGCAGCCGAGCCCAGTCGGCGTCGGCGCGTTCGGGCAGGTAGCAGTCCAGCCGAGCGATCAACCTGCCGATGAGCACCGCGTCTTTATGGTCGGTCTTGTCACGGGTGTAGTCGTCAGCCTCGCGTGCCAGGTGCACCGCGAGGGACTGCACGCACACAAATCCCATCTCGGCGGCGTCGGCCAGGCCCATCACCGACCGCCAGCGGTGCCCGGTCGGCTCGCAACCGACCACGATCCCGGCATACCCGTGCCGAGCCGCCTGCCCGGCGGCCCAAGCCAACAGCCCGCCCAACGCATGAGCCTTGACCAGCACCGTCCTGCGCCCCAGCACCCGACCATCGTGGTCCATCAACGCCGCGACCTGCTTGTCCTCGCCCAGGTCGATCGCCAGGATCGCCCGGTCCTCTCGCACCAGCGCCCGCAACAC
>NZ_JBUEGB010000177.1:0-1317 GCF_054963695.1 Micromonospora sp. RTBAU3-60
GCGGTCATCCCACGCTTCCAGCGACACCCTCGACCCTCCAACCGACGAATCCGATAATCATGCCAACAGATGGATCTGAGTGGTTTGGCCATTCCCCAACGGAGTCCTTCAGGGCCGGGAGGAATCGCGTCACGAGCCGGGACGTTTCTGGTTTTCGATGTATTCGCGGATGACGCTCAGGGGTGCCCCGCCGCAGGATCCAGCGAAGTACGAGGGTGACCACAGGTGGCCGTGCATGAGGTGCCGGTTGATCCGGTCGGTGAATTCCTGCCGCAGGTAGTGCGTGGAGACGCCCTTGAGTCGGTTGACCAGGGTTGAGATCGGCAGTTTCGGCGGGTAGTGGACGCGCAGGTGGACGTGATCGTCTTCGCCGTTGAACTCCCTCAGTTCCGCGCCAAGGTTGTCGCACACGTCAGCCATGATCTGCCTACACCGGGTGAGCATGGCGTCGTTGAACACGTCCCGCCGGTACTTCGTGACAAAGACAAGATGAACGTGCAGGTGGTAAACAACGCTACGGCCACGCCGAACATCCGGATCTGGAGTCCACCGTGGTGACATAGACACGATGGTACACTGTGGACGTGAAAATGGTCGTGCAGGTTCGGCTGTACCCGGACGCCGCCCAGGAGGCAGCGCTTCGGGCGACGCTTGACCTGTGCAACGAGGCCGCGAACCTCGCCTCAACTGAGGCATTCCAGCGGCGGATCTACGCGAAGCAGGCACTTCAGCGACTTACCTACGGCCGGTTGAAGGCGATGGGGTTGTCGGCCCAGCCGGCGATCCATGTCGCCCGTAAGGTCGCTGGCGCGTACGCCACCCTGAAGGCCACCATCCGTGCCGGCCATCTCGGCAAGCCCGGGTCGAAGCGCCGCCGCAAGGCTGAGGGAAAGCCGATCAGGTTCCGCCGGGATGCCTCCCAGCCGTTCGACGACCGCTGCCTGTCCTGGCAGATGCGCTCCCGCACGGTTTCCATCTGGACGACAGGGGGCCGGCAGTCCCGTATCCGGTTTGGGTGCTCTGACGAGCAGTACGCGGTGCTGTCCGCCCACCGCAGGGGTGAGTCTGACCTGGTGTGCCGTGACGGCAAGTGGTTCCTGTACGCCACCTGCGACATCCCTGATATGGAGGTGAAGGAGCCTGACGGGTTTCTTGGTGTTGACCTGGGTATCGCGAACATCGCCACCACCAACGACGGGACCCGGCACTCCGGCAAGGGTTTGAACCGGGTCCGGCACCGTAACCAGCGGCTACGGGCCAAACTCCAGCGCATCGGCAGCAAATCGGCCAAGCGGCTGTTGAAGGCCCGCCGGCGTA
>NZ_JBUEGB010000178.1:0-1237 GCF_054963695.1 Micromonospora sp. RTBAU3-60
CTAGTGCCGCATCAGGCAACGTTCGCCCTGTTGATTACCTGGCGTAGGCGTTCGTCGGCGGCGTTCTTGTTCCGCCAGATGATGTAGCGGCGGATCATGCTGCCCTGCTGCTTGTGGTTGGCGTGGTCGGTGCCGTCGAGGGTGAAGTAGCGCAGGGCGGTGAACTGGGCCTCGATGCGGTTGAGCCAGGAGCTGTTGGTCGGGGTGTAGGCGAGCTCGACGTTGTTGGCCGCGGCCCAGTCGCCGACCCGGGTGTCCTTCTTCGTGCTCAGGTGGGGGGAGTAGTTGTCGAGCACGATCGCGATGCGGATCTCGGGTGGGTAGAGGCTGCGCAGGTAGCGGCAGAACTCCAGAAACCGCGTGCGGTGTTTCTTCGGCTTGATGTGGCCGTAGAGCCGGTCCGTGCTCAGGTCGTAGGCGGCGAACAGGTGCCTGACGCCGTGCGGGCGGGTGTAGGTCGCCCGCCGGCGTGCCCGGGGTTCCCGGTCAGGGTCCTTGTGCCGTCCGCCGCGCTCTGCCCACTGCCGTCCAGGGTGAGGTTGGAGGTTGAGCGGGCCGAACTCGTCCAGGCAGAACACGACCTCGGGCTCGCCGTCCTCGGGTATGACCTCGCCGTCAACGATCGCGTAGAGGTGCTCGACGCGGGCCTTCTTGGCGGCGTAGTCCGGGTCGCGGGAGGTCTTCCAGGTCTTTATGCGTTGAAACGACACGCCCTCCTCGCGGAGCAGGACCCGTAGGCCCTCGTGGCTGATGTCGTCGACCACCCCCTCAGCGACCAGGAAGTCGGCCAGCTTGGCCAGGCTCCAGGTCGAGAACGGCAGGCCATGCTCGGCCGGCTTGGACTTGGCGATCTTCTTGATCTCCCGGCGTTCTGGGAGGGTGAACGTCTTGGGCCGGCCACCTTTGTACTTCGGGTAGAGCGAGTCGAAGCCGTCGGCGTTGAAATTGTGGATCACGTCCCGGACCCGATCCGCGCTGGTGAACGTCACCTCAGCGATCTTCCCCACCGACATGCCCTGCGCGGACAGCAACACCATCTGCGCTCGCCGCCAGGTCACCACCGACCCAGTGCCCCGACGGATGATCCGCAACAGCCGCTGCCCCTCGTCGTCATCGATCTCGCGAGCACGTACCCGGTCTGCCACCCGGACAGCCTGACGGCACCACGCCGTCCGGGCCAGCATCCACACGGCGCGTCACGTCACGACGGGGCAAACGTTGCCTGCTGCGGCACTAG
>NZ_JBUEGB010000179.1:0-1187 GCF_054963695.1 Micromonospora sp. RTBAU3-60
GCGATTCCTTCGCTGCGACCCAACGGCCCCCAGAAGACCACGTCTGAGGTCAGAGCCTGGGAGAGCAGGGCAGTTACATAGCTGTCGTCCGAGGCGTTGAACGCGGAGATGAACGTGTCGATCGCGGAGCGTGCAATCTCTTCCTGCATGCCCCAGTAATACCAGCCGTTTCGCGTGCGCTCGTCCCGCGAGCCGCCTTCCGATCACGGTGAACCATCTCGGTCACAGCACCAGTGAGGCTTCGCCTCGGACCGCCGAGGTGGGTGGTTGGGCTGGTCGGGCCGGTGCTGGTGGGCGCATCCTGGCATTCGTAGACGTGGATGCGGAGGTTGGTCATGGCCTCACGTCTGACGTGAACGAATGCGATCACTGTCAACGACGTGCTCGACGGGCAGAAGCTGCTGGAGATCGACTGCTTGGACCGGGTCTATCTGACCATGTCCGTGCCGAACCTGGTCGTCGGTGGGCAGGTGGTCAGCTTCCTCAACCAGCACGAGGGCATGCCGGTGCCGTCTCCTGCGCTGCTGGAACGCCGCGGGCAGAGCTTCCGCCGGGCGGTGATGTCCTTCGCTGAGGCCAACGACATCCCGGTCATCAGCTTCACGGGCAAGAAGGAGAAGACCCGCCCGGGTGTGCTGGCGGACAGCCCGTGGCCGGAACGCAAGATCGACCAGGTGATGCCGTTGATGCGCAAAGCCGCGGCTATCGGCCGGTCCCAGGTCGTCGCGATCGGGGTGGCGCAGGAGTACCAGCGCGTGTTCACCGGGTCGAAGTCCGCCACCGATACGGGGGCCGTGTGGTTCACCTACCAGCACGTCGACCGGCGGGTCACCTGCTACTACTTCTACCTGTGGGACACCGACTTCGGCCCGGCGTTCATCAAGATCTGCGCCTACTTCCCCTACCCGGGAAAGATCTGGTTCAACGGGCACGAGTGGGCCAAACGCCAAGCCACCAAGGCCGGCATCAGCTTCCGTGAACTGTCCAACGGCTTCGCCGCCAGCGACCACCCCACCGGCCTGCAGGACATCTGTGACCGGCTCGGACCCGGCACCATCACCGTGTTCGCCGAACGCTGGTCGGCCCGCCTACCACTACCGTTCACCCCCGCCGATCGGGCCGCCGGCTACTGGTGGGACATCCCCATGCGCCAGATCGAGGTCGCCAAGACCATCGTGTTCACCGCA
>NZ_JBUEGB010000180.1:0-1154 GCF_054963695.1 Micromonospora sp. RTBAU3-60
TCATCGCCTCGACAACACCGATGCCGGAGAACCAGCGCTTACGCCCGACCCACGTCACCTGAATCTCTCCCGGGTCAACCCATACGCCTAGCACCAGCGGGATACACCGAGACGCTGCGCGGCTTTTAAGGGGAGGTTCCACAGGGTCAATCTATGATCACTGATGCTTCCTAATCAAGTCGGTGAGCCTTGGCGCATTCGAGCAGTCGCCGGTCGTAGGTGACGAAGGCGATGAGTGCTGTTCCGGACTCGTTGGTCAGAACCTGGGCGGTGGCGAGGTGGATGGCGTCGAGGCTGCGTAGCATCGGCCTCAGCGAACGCGGCTGCAGTCGCGCGGATCGTACTGTCGATCTCCAGTCGGAAGAGCCGCCCGACGGCCGCCGGCACTCCGATCAAGGCTTGCGGAGCTGATCGGCGCAACGCTCCGGGCACTTCCACCTCGACGAGAGCGGAGGAGACCAGCGGCACATCGTCGTGGGTGTTGAGCCAGGAGACAAGGTCAGCACTGCATGCCTCCTGCCGAACCAGCTTGACGACGGCAGCGGAATCGAGGTAGATCACCAGCGCTCCTCGTCGTGCATTCCGGCGAGCGTGGCGGCCACGTCCACATCCTCGTCACCGAGCTTCGGTGGAAGCGGAACGGGACCGCCGCCGGTCGGGGCAACGGCCCGTCCCGCAGCTACCAGCTTGGCCAGCATCGACCGGTCGTCGCCCACCGGAACAAGTCGGGCGATCGGGTGCCCGCGATCGGTGATCTCGACGGTCTCGCCGCCGCTCACCCGAGCCAACACCTGGCTCGTGTTCTGGTTCAGCTCCCGGACACCGATGCGTTCCATGGACAAGAGTGTCGAACTAAATGTTCTACCTTGCCAGTTGCTCGCGTGACCAGGACTGCCTCCCGCCAGGACCGGAACCGGCGGCACCAGGCAGAGGGCCACTGCGACTCGGGCCGTTCACCAAGGGCGTGCGGGTTTCGACGGTCCGTGTGCGCCGATCAGGAGGCCCACCCGGTGCTCCCCGCGCGATGCGGCAACCCAACCGACCACCGCCCGCTCCTCGGGTGGCCCCGCAGGTCGGCCGGAAGCCGGCGTGGGGCCGACTTGGCTGGATTGATGCCGGCCGGAGTTGTCGTATCCGGGCCGCGTTGTTCGTAG
>NZ_JBUEGB010000181.1:0-1146 GCF_054963695.1 Micromonospora sp. RTBAU3-60
CCACCCTGGACGTGCCGGATTGGACCGCCCGGTACGGGGTGCGGGTCGATTCGTGGCGGCTGCCGGCCGCGCAGTCCAAACGCGACGCCCTCGCCATCGCATACGGGCAGGACGGGTTCACCCTGTTGGAGGCGGTCTACGCGGCGGACGCGCCGCACTGGCTCGCCGAGATTCCCGCGGTGGAGGTGCTGCGGCAGGTTCTGGTGCAGAACTATGTGGTCGTGGTGGACCGGCGGGGGCGGGAGGTGATCTGTCGGCGGGAGGCGGATGTGCATGGTCTCCCGCCTGGCAGATGCCGGATCACCTCCCCGTACGACACCGACGCGCGTCGCGGCGGCAAGCGGGACCTGTTCTGGACCGGGTACAAGGTGCACGTCAGCGAAACCTGCACCGACGAGCAGTCCCGCGAGGAGCAGGGCGGGCTGCCGTTGCCGAACATCATCACCAACGTGTCCACCACCGACGCCGCCGTGCCGGACGCGGCAATGACCACCCCGATCCACGAGGACCTGGCACGCCGCGGCCTGCTGCCGGCCGAGCACCTGCTCGATTCCGGCTACCCCTCCGCCGACCTGCTGGTCGAGTCCGCCGACCGGTTCGGCATCCGACTGGTCACTCCGATGTTGGTCGACGTGTCCGCCCAGGCCCGCGCCGGGGCCGGCTACGACGCCACCCGCTTCGAGGTGGATTTCGACACCGGCACGGTGACCTGCCCCCAGGGCCGCACCAGCAGCATGTGGAGCCCGGCCCGGCAACGCGGCACCGAAACGATCGTGGTCAAGTTCGACACCGCCACCTGCCGCACCTGCCCGGCCAGATCCCAGTGCACCACCGCCACCCGTGGTGGCCGGCAGTTGACCGTCCGCCCCCGCCGCGTCCACCAAGCCCTGGCCGAGGCCCGGACCCGGCAGACCACCAAGGCCTTCGCCCGCACCTACCGGCTCCGCGCGGGGGTGGAAAGCACCATCCGGCAAGCCGTCGCGGTCACCGACACCCGCCACGCCCGCTACCGCGGCCTACCGAAAACCCACCTGCAACACGTGGCCAGCGCCGCCGCGCTCAACCTCATCCGCCTGGATGCCTGGTTCAACGACGCACCCCTCGACCGCACCAGAACCAGCCACCTCGCCCGCCTGGACCTGGCCC
>NZ_JBUEGB010000182.1:0-1120 GCF_054963695.1 Micromonospora sp. RTBAU3-60
TCACCGGAGCCACCCGGGCGCCCGAGCGCCCCGTCGGTGCAACAGGTGGCAAGATCGATCAGGAATCGAGAAGTGCGGGCCGCGACGGCACATCTAGCCTGTCGTCATGGACCTCAGCATTCACACGACCGCCCTCCCGCATGTCGACCCGGACGCGTCCGTGGCCTTCTACCGTGACATCCTCGGCTTCGAGGTCCGCAGCGATGTCGGACAGGGCAAGATGCGCTGGATCACCGTCGGACCCGTCGGCCAGCCCGGCACGTCCATCCTCCTGGCGCCGCCGGCCGCCGACCCTGGGGTCACCGAGGACGAGCGGCGCACGATCGTCGAGATGATGGCCAAGGGCACCTATGGCTGGATTCTGCTGGCCACCCGGGACCTCGACGGCACTTTCGAGAAGGTGCAGGCCGCCGACGCCGAGGTTGTCCAGGAGCCGATCGAGCAGCCGTACGGTGTCCGCGACTGCGCCTTCCGCGATCCGGCGGGCAACCTGGTCCGGATCCAGGAGGTTCGCTGAGCAGGTCATCGCCATCGAGCACCTCGCCGCACACCCCGACATGCAGCCAGGTGCTCGCGTACCTCCAAGGAAAAGGAGTCCCCTCATGTGTCACCCCTCGTGGCGGCGCGCGCGCATCGCGGCGCAGCGCCTGAGCGACTTCGCGCGACTACGCCGCGTCCGCGACCGGATCGATCGCGAGTACGCGCAGCCGCTGAACGTCGAAGCGCTCGCCCGCGACGCGAATATGTCCGCCGGGCACCTCAGCCGCCAGTTCCGCCTCGCCTACGGCCAGTCGCCGTACGCGTACCTGATGGCGCGTCGGATCGAGCGCGCGGTGGCTCTGCTGCGTCATGGCGACCTCAGCGTCGCCGAGGTCTGCTTCGCGGTGGGCTGCTCATCGGAATTGCGGCGTGGAAACCCGGCCGTTCAGGGCCGGGCGGAAACGCCGCCCCCTTCCCTTGGGATGAGTGTCGTACATGGACGGTAAAATGTGAGGCGTGGGGGATGTGGTGAAGCGGGCTTACAAGTACCGCTTCTACCCGACTCCTGAACAGGCTGAGCTGTTGAACCGGACGTTCGGGTGTGTGCGTGTGGTCTACAACCGGGCGTTGGAGGCCCGTG
>NZ_JBUEGB010000183.1:0-1101 GCF_054963695.1 Micromonospora sp. RTBAU3-60
AGAGGGCGTCTGATTCACGTATTTTGCGGGTGATGCCGGCTTCAGATGTCTCGCCAGGTTGGGGTGGTTTCGTCGGTGAGGCGCTTGGTGAGGTTGTCGATCATCGCGATGCGGATCATGCTGGCGGAGTTGTCGGGCAGGGCTTCGTAGTCACGGGCCAAGCGGCGGTGGAGCATGATCCAGCCGAGGGTGCGTTCGACGACCCATCGGCGTTTGACCACGGAGAATCCCCTGACTTGTGGGTCTTTGGTGACGACTTCGACGTCGATGCCGAGGGTGGCGCCGTGTTCGATGACCTTGTTCTTGAAGCCGGCGTCGACCCAGGTCTTGGCCAGGGCTGGGTGGGTGGCTTTGGCTTGTTCCAGCAGGTTGATACCGATGGTGTTGTCGCTGGTGCTGGCCGCGGTTACGACGACGGCGAGGAGCAGGCCGAGGGTGTCGGTGACGATGCCCCGCTTGCGTCCGACGATCTTCTTGCCGGCGTCGATGCCCTGCGTGGCGGCGGGTGCGTTGGTGGAGGTCTTCACGCTCTGGCTGTCGATGACGCAGGCCGACGGCTGCGTGGCGCGTCCGGCCTTGGTGCGGGCCAGGCCGGTGAGCTGGTAGTTGAGCTGGGTGAAGATGCCGTCGCCTGTCCAGGCGGTGAAGTAGCCGTAGACGGTCTGCCAGGGCGGGAAGTCGTGGGGCAGGTAGCGCCAGGCGATGCCGGTGCGGTTGACGTAGAGGATCGCGTTGAAGATCTCCCGCAGGTCGTGGGTGGCGGTGCGTCCGCCGACACCGGCGTCGGTGCGGGCCTGACGCCAGGCAGCAAGGCGTGGTGCGATCAGCGCCCAGCGGGCGTCGGACAGGTCGGAAGGGTAGGCAGGTCGCTCAACCATGCCGAAGGTCTACTGTGGAACGGTCGTGGTGGATCGCACCTGCAGTCCGACGATACGAGGGCTTTTCTGAACCAGACACGTTCTGCGGAATGAAGCTGGCATATAGATGCGGCATCAGTCGGGGCAAATAGTGCCGATGGCCATGAGTCGGCTGCTCTGCTGGCCCAGCATTCGGCGGGCCGAATGCTGCCGATCGCACGCAGACCAGATCAAAACGTCCAGT
>NZ_JBUEGB010000184.1:0-1081 GCF_054963695.1 Micromonospora sp. RTBAU3-60
CCCGCACAGCAGAAGTCGAACGGCCGGGGCACGTCCGTGCCCGAGCCGACGACCGTGCCGCTCGGCCTGGCCAATTTCGCCTGGGACTTCCAGTCGATCCGGACGTTCGCCGACCGCGACCACAAGAACATCCTCTCGTGGAACGTCTACGACCGGGGCAGCCACTTCGCCGCGCACGACGCGCCCGATCTGCTCGTCGACGACATTCGGCAGTTCTTCGGCAAGGTTCGCTGATCCGCCGCCGGTTGTCGGCGGACCCCATCAGATCCCCATGTTTTCGCACGAAGGGAAACCCTCATGTATCTCGTCATCGGTGCCACGGCTCACTTCGGACGTCAGGCGGTAGAGGAGTTGGTCGCCGCGGGTGCGCCGGTGCGGGCGCTGACCCGTACCCCGGAGCGGGCCGGGCTCCCGGCGGAGGTCGACGTCGTCCGGGGCGATCTGACCAAGCCCGAGACGCTGCCGGCGGCGCTGGCCGGCGTCGAGGCTGCCTTCCTGGTTCTGCAGTACGGGATGGATGTCGCTCCGCTGTTGGCGGCCGCGGGCCGGGCCGGGGTGCGTCGGCTGGTGTTCCTGTCCTCGGGGGCGGTCGTCCCGGGCGCCGAGCGGCAGCCCGACGTGATCGCCCAGTACCACCGCGACGTCGAGCGGGCCATCGAGGCGTCCGGGATCGAGTGGACGTTCCTGCGGCTGCTGTTCCCCGCCATCAACTCGTTGACGTTCGCGATGCAGCTCCAGGGCGGTGACGTCATTCGCGCGCCGTACACCGAAGCGGCCTTCAGCGCCGTGCACGAGCGGGACGTCGCCGAGGTGGCCGCGCGGATCCTGATCGACGGCGGGCACGGAGGGCGGGCCTACGACCTGACCGGCCCGGAGTCGCTGACCCAGGCACGGCAGGTCCGCATCCTCGGCGAGACGCTGGGGCGCCCGCTCACCGTCGAGGACCTCGACCCGGAGCCCGTGCTGGAGCAGATGAGCCAGTTCATGGACCCCGAGTTCCTGGCCGCGCTGTTCGCTCTCATGGCGCAGGCGGTCGGCAAGCCCGCGCCGGTCAACGACGTCATCGAGCAGATCACCGGGC
>NZ_JBUEGB010000185.1:0-1051 GCF_054963695.1 Micromonospora sp. RTBAU3-60
CTAGGCCGTGTTTCATAGCTCGGGTCAGAGCCACTCGTTGATCGCGGCGACGTGGAGTGTGGCCTGGTAGCGCACGGCGAGCTTGTCGAACCTGGTGGCCATGGCTCGATGGCGTTTGAGCTGGTTGATGCCGCACTCGACGGCGTGACGCTGCTGGTAGATGTGGGCGTCGAAGGTCGGCGGTCGTCCGCCCTTGGACCCCTTCTTGCGCCGGCTGGCCGCCTGATCGATCTTGATCGGGATCGTGGCCGGGATGCCACGTCGGCGTAGGTGCTCACGGTTGGCGCGGGAGCTGTATGCCTTGTCCGCGAGGACCCGGTCGGGACGGGTACGGGGTCGGCCGCCGTCGGGCCGGGGGACCCGGATGCGGGCCAGGACCCGGGTGAACTGCGGGCTGTCGCCGCGCTGCCCGCCGGTCACCAGCATCGACAGCGGCTTGCGGCCCTGCTCGCAGGCCAGGTGCAGCTTGGTGGTCCAGCCACCCCGCGACCGACCCAGAGCGTGATCAGCCGGCTCGTCCTCGACCCCGCCCGGTGGTTCCTTCTGCAACTCGGGCTGCGTGCGGGCGCCGGCGGCGTGCTGATGCGCCCGAGCGATGGTCGAGTCGACGCTGACGTCCCAGGTGATCAACCCTGCGGCGTCGGCGCGGGTCTGCAGCCCGGTCACGATCCGCTGCCACACCCCGGCCCGTTGCCAACGGCGGAACAGCCCGTAAACCGTCTGCCAGGGCCCGTAACACTCCGGCACATCCCGCCAAGGCGAGCCCACCCGCACCCGCCACCGGACCCCGTCGATGAGCTGCCTCTTACTCCACTTCAGCGGCCGTCCTGGCTTCTTTCCCCTCGGCAGCAGCGGTTCCAACGCCGCCCACTGCACGTCAGTCAGGTCGAACCGCCTCGTCACCGGTATGGTGGCCACGAGGTCTCCGTGCTGATGGTCTGTCTTGGTCGATGAACCATCTACCGGAGACCTCACCGCGTATCGATCACCGACACGCCGAGATCCCTGGCCGGGGCTGACTGGCCAACCCCAGCTATGAAACACGGCCTAG
>NZ_JBUEGB010000186.1:0-1043 GCF_054963695.1 Micromonospora sp. RTBAU3-60
AGAGCCTGGTAAATAAGGGGTTTGGGCGGCCGCCGGTCCTGATGAAGATCGACGACGGTGACGGCGCCGGCGTGGCGGCGTGACATGGGGAAGGGCCTTCGGATACGAGCAAAGGTGACTAAACCAGCACGACCGAAGGCCCAACCCTGTCTGTATACCTTGTCGCCGGCGTCGCCGCATCCACCACCCCGGCTACCGTTGACGATCACCTGCCCACCGCCCGGCCACGGCACTATCCGTCCGACACCTCCGACGCCGAATGGCAGGTCCTGGCCCCGCACGTACCGGCCGGGACCGGACGCGGCCGGCCGATCACCTACCCCCGCCGCGACATCGTGGACGCGATCCGCTACCTCGACCGCACCGGCTGCCAGTGGAACGCGCTGCCTGCCGACTTCCCGCACCACAAGCTCGTCTACCACTACTTCAAGACCTGGACCCGCGACGGGACCCTCAACCGCATGCACAACAGCCTGCGGGAACAGGTCCGCGAACAGGTCGAGGGTCGTGACCTGCAGCCGACAGCCGCGCTGGTCGACTCCCAGTCGGTACGGGCAGCGGAGACCGTCGGCCGACCCAGCCGCGGCTACGACGCCGGCAAGAAGATCAACGGCCGGAAACGCCACATCGCCGTGGACACCTGCGGACTACTGCTCGCGATCCTGGTCACCGGCGCGAACGTCCAGGACCGCGACGCCGCCCGGCCCCTGCTATGGGCGCTACGCGCCTGCTTCCCCACCATCCGGCTGACCTGGGCCGACAGCGGCTACGCCGGCAAACTCGTCGACTGGGCCGCCGCCCGCCTCGCCCTGACCGTGCAGATCGTTGCCAAGCTCGCCGGGCAGACCACGTTCGTCGTGCTGCACCGAAGGTGGTGCGCGGAGCGCACGTTCTCGTGGATCAACCGGTGCCGACGCACCGTCCGAGACTACGAACGGCTACCCGAGCACCACGCCGCGATGGTCCAATGGGCCATGATCATCGTCATGACCCGCCGCCTCGCCCGCCACCAACACACCTGAAACCCTTATTTACCAGGCTCT
>NZ_JBUEGB010000187.1:0-976 GCF_054963695.1 Micromonospora sp. RTBAU3-60
TGTCGTCGGTGCCGTTGCAGCAGACGTTGCGGCATCTGCAGGCCGGGTTCGTGGCGTTCTGGGACAAGCGGTCCCGGCACCCGAGGTTCAAGTCCAAACGCAAATCCAGGGCGTCGGCGGAGTACACCCGCTCCGCGTTCCGGTGGCGTGCTGCTTCCTCTCCGGAAGGGGCCGAGAAACGTGCTCCTACATGCGACGGCCAGCTCACCCTGGCCAAGATGACCGCGCCGCTGAACATCGTCTGGTCCCGACCGTTGCCCGAAGGGGCGGAGCCGTCGACGGTCACGGTGTCTCGGGATGCGGCGGGCCGCTGGTTCGTGTCCCTGCTGGTCGAGGACCCGACGGTGAAGCCGCTGCCGCCGGTTGCGGCCGTGGTTGGTGTGGATGCGGGCATCACCAGTCTGCTCACCCTGTCCCACCCGATGGCGGGGGTGAGCGACGAGCAGGGCAAGGTGGCCAACCCGCGGTACGGGCAGGCCGACGGGCGGAAGCTGGCCAAGGCGCAGCGGAACCTGTCCCGCAAACAGAAGGACTCCGCGAACCGGGCGAAGGCCCGGCTGAAGGTGGCCCGGATTCACGCCCGGATCGCCGATCGGCGGCGGGACCATTTGCACCAGCTGACCACTCGGCTCGTCCGTGAGACCCAAACGGTCGCGATCGAAGACCTCAGCGTGCGCAACATGCTCCGCAACCGCCATCTGGCCCGCGTCATCTCCGATGCGGCCTGGGGTCAGTTCCGCAGCATGCTGGAGTACAAAGCCCAGTGGTACGGGCGGAAGGTGATCCCCGTCAACCGGTGGCTGCCCACGTCCAAAACCTGCTCCGGGTGCGGGCGGATCAACACCACACTCACCCTCAACGAGCGCTCCTGGACGTGCCCCGGGTGCGGGGTCGTGCACGACCGGGACATCAACGCCGCGACAAACATCCTCGCCGCCGGGCTGGCGGAGAGGTAAAACGCCTGCGGAGCTGACAG
>NZ_JBUEGB010000188.1:0-960 GCF_054963695.1 Micromonospora sp. RTBAU3-60
CGATACGATCGCGGATCCGGACGTGAGGGAAGCTGCAACCGCAGCAACACCCTGCCCGGGTCAGTCCCGCTGCGTTCGATGCTGGCCTGCTGCCGGTCACACGCGGCCAACAGCAGCATCCGCGCCACCCGTGGGACGCCTTCCAGTTCGAACACATCCACCGGCAGCCGCCCATTGACGGCAAGGAACCTGGCAGCCTGCCGCGTTCGGGACTTGATGACACCCGACGGCAGATGCTCCCCGCCCGGAACCGCCTTACGTACCCGCCCCCACTCCTGCGCGGTGCGCCGACGCGGATCGGCCGGCCACGTCGCCAACACACCGGAGGTCAGGCCAGCACGCCACGACGCCGAACGCAGAACACGCCCCGCCTGCTCCTGCGCCATCCGCACGATCCGGTCATTGACCTTCACACCCTCAGACGGGGCGACCGTCCAGCCCAGGCGCCGCAGCGCCATCCACGCGTTCGACGGCAACGTCCGCCCGCCCGCGTCCCGCCCAGAGGCCAACACCTCCACATCCGCGGCGTTCCAGCGCTGCGCCAACATGCCCGAGACCATGCCCGCCACCAGGTCGGCACACCAGCCGATCCGTTGCGCAAGCACCGCCTGCGTCAGCACCTCGCCGGTCTTCTCGTCCACCCCAGATCGCAGCAAGCCGCGGGCACACGCGGTGCGGAAAGTCTCGCCTTCGGCCAGCGGCGGCTTCCCGCTCACCCACCACCGGCCTGGCATTGCCCGGACTCGGCCAGCAGACGACGCCGGTTCTCCGCCGACCGCATCCCATACAGGCGCCCCGCGAACGTCGTGACCAACGAACCGAAATCCTCCAGCAACTCCTCGCGTCCGCCGAGCTTCTTCGGATGCAGCACTTCCAGGGTGGCGCCGTGCACGGCGAGCAGCTGTTTGAGCCAGCCGACACCGAACCGCGCAAGCCGATCCTCATGCGTCACCCGGACCG
>NZ_JBUEGB010000189.1:0-954 GCF_054963695.1 Micromonospora sp. RTBAU3-60
GTTGCCTGGCAGCCCGGCCGCGTTTGTGTGGGGTCCTGGGAAGGGCTCGTTCTCGGCTGGTGTGGGCGTGGGGGCCGTGTCGTCTTCGGGGTGGGCGGCGGGTGTGGAGCCGTCTGTGGAGGTGGCGAAGGGCGGTGGTTGGCGTGTGTCGTATCGGAGTTCGGCAAGTTTGCCGGCTTGGGACGAGATGACGCATGTGTTTACTGATCGGTTTATGTGGCTGGGTAAGGAGCCGTTGCGGTTGGTGCCGACGCCGGGGGAGGTTCGTCCTTTCCGGGTGGAGCATGCGGGGAAGGATGCGGGGGAGCGGGTCTTCGTCGATTATTGGGCGCATCGTGAGTCGGGGACGGTGGTGTTCCGTCTGCGTTTGAAGCCTGATGCGGATGTGACGAAGGATGCGATTCTGCGCACGTTGGGTGCTGTTGAGCAGTGGGTGGTGGAGACCAACCGGGCTGTGGGGGTTGGGGGTGGGCCGCGGGTCGAGGTGGTGTTCGATCCGGTGCCCCAGAGGGATGTCCGGACGCGGGTGCGGCTCAGCCGTAAAGGTAGTGCTCTGCAGGAGAGCGAGGATGTGTGGGTCAGTGCTGATGGGTCGGCGGGTCGGCACACGCAGGGCCGTTGGTTTGAGGGTCTTCCTCCTGGCTGGTATGGGCATGAGCTCAAGCATTACGCTGGGATTCCGCACCCTGATTCGCCTGATGCTTTCCTGAAGAGGACCGGGCCGGTCGGTGATGCTCGTCTCCACGCGCCTGGGTTCACCGACTGGGAGATCCGCGAGTTTCTGGCGGTGAAGGAGTCGTTTGTGGCTCCCACGTTGGCGCGGCCGGTTGGGTCGTCCGGGGCGGAGTCGTCCGGGTCAGAGTCGTCCGGGTCAGAGTCAGAGTCTGAGTCTGAGTCTTTGGACCTGTCGTCCCGTTCGTTGCCTGGTCGGCCGGCGGCGATGGAATGGGGCCC
>NZ_JBUEGB010000190.1:0-952 GCF_054963695.1 Micromonospora sp. RTBAU3-60
CTGCTGACGCCACATGTTCCAGGGAGCACTCCGAGATGGCTGAAATCGCCACCGACGCTGAAACCGATCCGATCGCCCGGCAGCGCCCCAGCCGGATGCCGGTCCACCGTTACCTGCCGTACCACCAGCAGTTCCGCCTCGATCTGCCGGACCGCACCTGGCCGACCCGCCGGGTCGACGCCGCGCCGCGCTGGTGCGCGGTGGACCTGCGCGACGGCAACCAGGCGCTGATCGACCCGATGTCGCCGGAGCGTAAGCGCCGGATGTTCCAGCTGCTGGTGCAGATGGGCTACAAGGAGATCGAGGTCGGCTTCCCCTCGGCCAGCCAGACCGACTACGACTTCGTCCGGCAGCTGATCGAGCAGGACCTGATCCCGGAAGACGTCACCATCCAGGTGCTCACCCAGTGCCGGGAGCACCTGATCGACCGGACCTTCGAGTCGCTGCGCGGCGCCCGCCGGGCCATCGTGCACTTCTACAACTCGACCTCGACGCTGCAGCGGCGAGTGGTCTTCGGCCTCGACCGCGACGGCATCACCGACATCGCCACCACCGGCGCCCGGCTCTGCCAGAAGTACGCGCAGATCCACACCCCGGACACCGACATCCACTACGAGTACTCACCGGAGTCGTACACCGGCACCGAACTGGAGTACGCCCTCGAGGTCTGCGCCAAGGTCATCGACGTGGTCGACCCGACCCCGGACCGGAAGCTGATCGTCAACCTGCCGGCCACCGTCGAGATGGCCATGCCGAACGTCTACGCCGACTCCATCGAGTGGATGCACCGGCACCTGCCCCGCCGGGACAGCCTGGTGCTGAGCCTGCACCCGCACAACGACCGGGGCACCGGCGTCGCCGCCGCCGAGCTGGGCCTGCTCGCCGGCGCCGACCGGATCGAGGGCTGCCTGTTCGGCAACGGCGAACGCACCGGCAACGTCGACCTGGTGAC
>NZ_JBUEGB010000191.1:0-944 GCF_054963695.1 Micromonospora sp. RTBAU3-60
CGGCAACGACTCGGCCCGGCCCCGTTACGGGCCTTGTTCGACCTGCTGCGCGGCCCAGCGGTCACCGGTGCTGTCGCCGCGGTGTGGTGGCGGGGCCTGCTGCCCGTCGTCGTCGACGGCACCGTGCTCGCTGTCGCGGACTCGCCGGCCAACCTGCGCCGCTATGTCAAACACCGATGCAACAACGGCGGATCCGGCTACCCGACACTGCGGCTGAGCGCCCTGTTGGCCTGCGGCACCCGATCGGTCCTCGACGCCGTGTTCGACCCGAGCACCACCAGCGAGATCGCCCAGGCACGGCAACTCGCCCGCAGCCTACGCGCCGGGATGCTGCTGCTGGCCGACCGCAACTACTGCGCCGCCGACCTGATCACCACGTTCGTCGCGACCGGAGCGGACCTGCTGATCCGCTGCAAGACCGGCCGCAGGCTGCCGTTGATCCGCCGCTACCGCGACGGCTCCTGGCTGTCGATCATCGGCGGCCAGCACGTCCGCGTGATCGAGGCCCGGATCGGCATCACCACCACCGCCGGCACCCACACCGGCGACTACCGACTGATCACCACCCTGCTCGACCCACGCCGTCACCCGGCCGCCGACCTCGTCGGCCTCTACCACCAGCGGTGGGAGATCGAGACCGCCTACCTGGAACTCAAGTCCACCATCCTCGGCGGCCGGGTGCTACGCGCTCGCACCCCCGACGGCATCGATCAGGAGATCCACGCCCTGCTGATCGTCTACCAGGTGCTCCGCACCGCCATGGTCGACGCCACCGACAGCCGCCCCGGCCTCGACCCGGACCGGGCCAGCTTCACCACCGCCCTCCACGCCGCCCGCGACCAGATCACGCAGGCCGCCGGGGTCATCGCGGACACCACCATCGACCTGGTCGGCGTCATCGGCGAACGCGTCCTGGCCAACCTGCTGCCCGACCGCCGCATCCG
>NZ_JBUEGB010000192.1:0-923 GCF_054963695.1 Micromonospora sp. RTBAU3-60
GCGCTGTCGGTGGGGCTGGCGGGGTCGTTGCAGGTTTCGCTGAGGTGGACCTTGTAGCCGTTCCAGGGTTTGCTGGCGCTGCGTGTGGTGCCCCAACGGGCGTGCGTGTCGTAGGGCGAGGTGAGGCGATGCCTTCCCGGCGGGAGACCGTCTACCTTCGCCTCCCGCCGTCTGACCACCTCCCGCCCGTGTTCATCGTGCCCACGCACGTAGTTCTGCAGCAGCACCACCCGCAGCACCTCCACGGCCGGCAGTTGCGCCAGCCACGGCGGCGCCGACGGGCCGTAGACCGCCGTCAGCAGCGCGAACCCGTCACTGCCGTACGTGTTCGCCAGCTCCGCCCGTGCGGTCTGCGACGACGGCAGCCGCCAGTCGTGCACCCGCTGCCCGTACCGCCTGCTCCAGGCCGGCACGTCGATGACCTGCGCCACCCAATCCGGTGCCGCTGCGGCCAGGGCCTCCAGACAGGCGCGGACCGACTCCCCGGCCAGCTCCAGCCGGCTGAGGTCCCGCACGGCGGCCACCACGTGGGTGGCGTCCGTGCGCTGCTTACCACCCGCCGCCAGCAGCCCCTCATCAACCAGCCTGGCCAACAGCAGGTCAAGGACCCGTTCCTCCAGGTCATGGGCGATCACCCGGGCCCGGAACTCGCTCAAGACCGAAGCGTCGAAGCCGGTGTCAGCCAGGTCCAGCCCCAGCGCGTACTTCCACGACAACTTGTCCCGCACCGCCTCGGCCGCCTGCCGATCGGTCAGGTTCTCCACCAGCTGAAACACCGTGATCAATGCCAGCCGCCCAGGAGACCAACCAGGCCGGCCGCGGACCCCGAACGCCGCACCGAACTGCTCATCAGCGAACAGCTCACCCAACTGATCTCGCACCACCACCGGCAACGGCGCCTCACGCCCTGCATACATCGCACG
>NZ_JBUEGB010000193.1:0-919 GCF_054963695.1 Micromonospora sp. RTBAU3-60
AGCCTTCAACAGCCGCTTGGCGGATTTGGTGCCGATGCGCTGAGGTTTGGCCCGTAGCCGCTGGTTGCGATGCCGCACCCGGTTGAGAGCCTTGCCGGAGTGCCGGGTCCCGTCGTCGGTGGTGGTGGCGATGTTCGCGATACCCAGGTCCACACCGAGGAACCCCTCAGGCTCCTTCACCTCCACATCAGGGATGTCGCACGTGGCGTACAGAAACCACTTGCCGTCACGGTGCACCAGGTCGGACTCGCCCTTTCGGTGGGCGGACAGCACCGCGTACTGCGCATCGGAGCAGCCGAATCGGATGCCGGCCTGCCGGCCCGCGGTGGTCCAGATGGAGACCGTGCGGGACCGGATCTGCCAGGACAGGCAGCGGTCGTCGAACGGTTGCGCGGCGTCGCGGCGGAACCGGATCGGCTTTCCCTCGGCGTTGCGGCGGCGTTTCGACCCGGGTTTGCCGAGGTTGCCGGCACGGATGTTGGCGTTCAGGGTGGCGTACGCGCCAGCGACCTTGCGGGCGACGTGGATCGCCGGCTGAGCCGACAACCCCATCGCCTTCAACCGGCCGTAGGTGAGCCGCTGCAACGCCTGCTTGCCGAACACCCGAGACCGGAACGCCTCGCCGGAAACCAGGTTCGCGGCCTCGTTGCACAAGGTCAGCGTGTCCCGCAACGCCGCCTCCTGGCCGGCGTCGGGAAACAGCCGTACCTGCACGACCAGTTTCACGTCCACAGTATACCGTCGGGTCTATGTCACCCCGATGGACCCCAGACCCTGATATTCGGCGAGGCCGCAGCGTTGTCCACGACCTGCACGTGCATCTTGTCTTCGTCACCAAGTCCCGGCGGGACGTGCTCAACGACGCGATACTCACCCGGTGCGGGCAGATCATGGCCGACGTGTGCGCCAAACTCGGCGG
>NZ_JBUEGB010000194.1:0-838 GCF_054963695.1 Micromonospora sp. RTBAU3-60
TGCCTGCCACACCACCCCGCACCGGGTGCAGTGAAACCGGTCCCCGCTGCGTCGGCCGAAGGCGCCGCAGCGGTGGCAGGTTTGTGAGGTGTAGGCGGCGTTGACGGGAACGTGCGCAGAACCTCTACGCTCCGACACGCTTTTCAGGGCCTCCGCGGTGACTCCTTTGGTCCACGCGGCGAGACGCCGGTTGATGTTCTTGGGTAGCTTCTTACGGCTGGTGAACCGTTTGGTGAGGTCTTCGGCGATGACGGTGCCGGCTTTGTCGACGACCTCGTGCACGGCGGTGAAGATCTCCGTGCGCACCCGCGCCCGGTGTCGGGCGGCCTGCCGGTCCCGCTTCACGGTGCCGAGGTTGTTGGCCTTGATCCGGTGGGCTTTCGCGTGGTCACCACGCAGGGTGGCGGTGTTGGCTATGGAGCGGAGCTTCGCCCGGCGCCGGTTGCGTTCCTTCAATCGGTCCGACTCGGCGGTCAGCAGGTCGCCGAGTTGTTGACCGTGGGGCTGGCCGTCGGAGTCGGTGAGGGCTTCGGTGTAGCCCTTGTCCACGCCGATCGTCGCCTCGCCGCATGGTCGCTGTGATGAGCGTATCTGCGCCGCGTCGATCTGGTAGTGGATCTCGACTCGGCCGCCGCGCAGGATCAGCCGCAGCGTCCCGGTCGGGGCGACGGTCGTGGACAGCGGGATTCGGACCATCCGCCGGGGTTCGAGGCCGGGGATCGCTAGCCATAACCGGCCGTGCGCGTCGACGGCGGTGTTGTAGTTGTCGGCGCGCACCACGATCTGATCGTGTGTGCGGTTGTGGCCACGCTTCCAGTGCTGGCGCATCTGCCGAGCA
>NZ_JBUEGB010000195.1:0-823 GCF_054963695.1 Micromonospora sp. RTBAU3-60
AGTGGCAGGCGGTGAGTTGCCCGCCGCCGTCGCGGGTGATCAGTGGGGGTTCTTCGGTGGCGCAGCGGTCCTGGGCTTTCCAGCAGCGGGTGCGGAATCGGCAGCCGGATGGTGGGTTGAGCGGGGTGGGTACGTCGCCGGCGAGGCGGATGCGTCCGGCGGGTCCGAGGGTGGTGACGTCGGGGATGGCGGACAGCAGGGCTCGGGTGTAGGGGTGCTGGGGTCGTTGGTAGATGTCGTCGCGGTCGCCGATCTCGACGATTTTGCCGAGGTACATGACGGCGACGCGGTGGCAGAAGTGGCGTACGACGGCGAGGTCGTGGGCGATGAACACGAAGGCCAGGTCGAGGTCGCGTTGCAGGTCGCGTAGCAGGTTGATGACCTGGGCCTGGATGGAGACGTCCAGCGCGGAGACGGGTTCGTCGGCGACGATCAGTTTCGGGCGCAGCGCGAGGGCGCGGGCGATGCCGATGCGTTGGCGTTGGCCGCCGGAGAACTCGTGCGGGTACCGGTTGTAGTGCTCCGGGTTCAGCCCGACCAGTTCGAGGAGTTCCTGGACGCGTTTCTTGATGCCGCCGGGTGGGTTGATGCCGTTGACCTGCAACGGCATGGCCACGATCCGGCCGACGGTGTGGCGGGGGTTCAGCGAGGCGTAGGGGTCCTGGAAGATGATCTGCAGGTCCTGCCGCAACGGCCGCAACTGGGCGCGGCGGGCGTGGGTGATGTCCCGCCCGTCGAACTCGATCGACCCGGAGGTCGCGTCCAGCAGCCGCACCAGCATCCGGCCCGTGGTGGTCTTCCCGCAGCCGGACTCCCCGACCAG
>NZ_JBUEGB010000196.1:0-788 GCF_054963695.1 Micromonospora sp. RTBAU3-60
GGCTTCGGTGAGATCCGCCGACAGGTGGATCCTGCTGGCTTATTGCCTGGTTCATGCGGCCAGGGCGAGTCGGGCGAGGTGGCTGGTGCGGGTTCGGTCGAGGGGGTGACCGTTCCAGTAGGCGGTCAGCCGTATCAGGTTGATCGCGACGGCGCTGAAGACGTTTTGCAGGTGGGTCTTGTCCAGGCCGCGGTAGCGGGCTTGGCGTATGCCGGTGACGTTGACGGCTTGGCTGACGGTTCCTTCGACGCCGGCGCGTCGGGCGTATTTGGCCTGCCAGGCATCGGTGTGCTGCTCGGCGCGGGCCAGTTGTATCGCGTGGTGGACCTCGCGGGGACGCACGGACAGCTTGCGGCCGGTGCGTCGGTCGGTGGTGCACTGCTGGCGCACGGGGCAGGGTCGGCAGGTTTCCCGGGCGAAGCGCACGACGATGACGTCGTTGCCGCGTTGGGTGGTCGGGCTCCAGGTGGTGCTGGTCTGACCCTGGGGGCAGGTGGCGCGCTGGTTGTCGAAGTCGATGGTGAAGGCGGTGCTGTCGAAGCCGGCTGCTGCCCGGGCCTGAACGGAGTTGTTGGTCCGCAGCGGGGTGACCAGCGTGATGCCGTAGCGGGCCGTGGAGGCGATGACCAGGTCGATGGAGGGATAGCCGGAGTCCAGGTAGTGCTCGTCGGGCAGCAGTCCGCGCCGTTGCAGCCGGTCGTGGATCGGGGTGGTCATCACCGTGTCGTTGACCGTCGCGTCGGTGGTCATCACGTTGGTGATGATGTTGGGCGGCTCGACCGGCGCGT
>NZ_JBUEGB010000197.1:0-756 GCF_054963695.1 Micromonospora sp. RTBAU3-60
ACACGCTCGTTGAGGGCGAGGGTGGTGTTGATCCGACCACAGGTCGAGCAGGTTTTGGACGTGGGCAGCCACCGGTTGACGGGGATCACCTCACGCCCGTACCACTGGGCTTTGTACTCCAGCATCCTGCGGAACTGACCCCAGCCCGCGTCGGAGATGACGCGGGCCAAGCGGCGGTTGCGGAGCATGTTCCGCACGCTGAGGTCTTCGATCGCGACCGTTTGGGTCTCACGGACGAGCCGAGTAGTCAGCTTGTGCAAATGGTCCCGACGCCGATCGGCGATCCGGGCGTGAATCCGGGCCACCTTCATCCGGGCCTTCGCCCGGTTGTTGGAGCCGTCCTGTTTGCGGGACAGGTTCCGCTGCGCCTTGGCCAGCTTCCGCCCGTCGGCCTGCCCGTACCGCGGGTTGGCCACCTTGCCCTGCTCATCGCTCACCCCCGCCATCGGGTGGGACAGGGTGAGCAGACTGGTGATGCCCGCATCCACACCAACCTCCGCCGCAACGGGCGGCAGCGGCTTCACCGTCGGGTCCTCGACCAGCAGGGACACGAACCAGCGGCCCGCCGCATCCCGGGACACGGTGACCGTGGAGGGCTCCACCCCCTTGGGCAGGGGGCGCGACCAGACGATGTTCAGCGGGGTGTTCATCTTGGCCAGGGTGAGCTGGCCGTCACGCCAACGGAACGCGGAGCGGGTGTATTCGGCCGACGCCCTGGATTTGCGTTTGGACTTGAACCGCGGGTGCCGGGACCGT
>NZ_JBUEGB010000198.1:0-702 GCF_054963695.1 Micromonospora sp. RTBAU3-60
CTGGCCGAGTTGGTGGAACGCCCATGTGTGCAGGGTGACCCGCTGGGGCCGTCGGAGCCGTACCCGGTCGCGGATGCCCGTGAGGTTTCCAGGGCGATGCCGCGGCCGGTGCGTTCGGCCTCGGTCACGATCTGCTTGGCGATGCGATGGTTGGTGTCGGCCGCGAACCGGGCTTCCTTACGCCGGCGGGCCTTCAACAGCCGCTTCGCCGATTTGCTGCCGATGCGCTGAAGTTTGGCCCGAAGCCGCTGGTTACGATGCCTGATCCGGTTGAGAGCCTTGCCGCTGTGCCGGGTGCCGTCGTTGGTGGTGGCGATGTTCGCGATACCCAAGTCGACACCGAGGAACCCGTCAGGCTCCTTCACCTCCACATCAGGGATGTCGCAGGTGGCGTACAGGAACCACTTGCCGTCACGGTGGACCAGGTCGGACTCGCCCCGCCGGTGCGCCACCAGGGTGACGTACTGCTGGGCGGAGCAGCCGAACCGGACTCGGTTCAACCGGCCGCCGACGGCCCAGATCGATACCGTGCGGTCGGCGAGCCGCCAGGACAGGCACCGGTCGTCGAACGGTTGCGCGGCGTCCCGACGGAACCGGATCGGCTTTCCCTCGGCGTTGCGACGGCGTTTCGAGCCCGGTTTGCCGAGGTTGCCGGCGCGGATGTTGGCGTTCAGGGTGGCGTACGCGCCGGCGACCTTGCGG
>NZ_JBUEGB010000199.1:0-697 GCF_054963695.1 Micromonospora sp. RTBAU3-60
CCTGTGGGTAGGCGTGCAGCAGGGCGTCGATACCCTCGACCCGTACGGCGGTGGTGTCGTGCATCCGGCCTGGTCGGTGTCCGCCGCACCACAGCGTCGTGCCGTACTCGTCGGCCACGACGGTGGCTTTGATCGTGTTCTGCTTTGCTTTGCCCGACACGAATGCCTTGCGCCCAGGCCGGCCGGCGCGTGGCCGACGTACCCGGATCTCCGTGGCATCCACCCGCAGGGTGACGCCTTCGGCCGCGGCGTAGGCGAACACGTCCGCGAGGGTGCGCAGCCGGATCCCGCTGGGGCGGGCGAACCCGCGACGGGCCAGCAGGGGCCGGACCTGCCCGATCGCTCGGGTGACGGTCGAGCGGTCCACCCCGAACGCTACGGCCAGGGCCTCGTGCGGCACCCCAAGACGCAGATGGGCAAGGGTGAGTGTCAGCCGGTCAGCGAACCGCAGCGTCAGACGACGGCCAGCACCAGCCGCCCGCAGTCGGTGACCACCCCGACGGGCATGCAACCGGCCTTCCCGACCCGCCAGCCACATCGGGAACACCTCGGCACGTAGCAGGTGCAGATGTCGGCGGGAGATCCCGGTGAACGCGGGATGGCTGAACACACGACGAGCCCACCGGATCGACATCCGAAGATCATCGCCTACGTCGGACGGACACCACCAACCGTTCCATTGCGCACAAGATCGTAA
>NZ_JBUEGB010000200.1:0-689 GCF_054963695.1 Micromonospora sp. RTBAU3-60
CGACATCATGGGTAACGGCTACATCTGGTACCAACGCCGCAACCAACGCAACGGCCTGGAAAACCAGTGCTGGAAGGACTCCTGGGACTCCATCTCCTACCGCGACGGCCGGCTGCCCGGCCTACCCCGCGCCACCTGCGAACTCCAAGGCTACGCCTACGACGCCAAAATCCGCGGCGCCCGACTCGCCCGCGAATTCTGGAACGACCCCACCTACGCCGACCAACTCGAACGCCAGGCAGCCGACCTCAAACACCGCTTCAACCACGACTTCTGGGTCGAAGACGGACAGTACTACGCCCTCGCCCTCGACGCCGGCGGCAACCAGGTCGACGCCCTGTCCTCCAACATCGGCCACCTACTGTGGAGCGGCATCGTCGACCAACCCCGAGCCGCGAAGATCGCCGAACACCTCCTCGGCCCCCGCCTCTTCTCCGGCTGGGGCGTACGCACCCTCGCCGAAGGAGAAGCCCGCTACAACCCCCTCGGCTACCACGTCGGCACCGTCTGGCCATTCGACAACTCACTCATCGCCTGGGGCCTACGCCGCTACGGCTTCAACGCCGAAGCCGCCCACATCGCCGAAGGCATCCTCGACGCCGCCAACTACTTCGACGGCCGACTACCCGAAGCCTTCGCCGGATACCCCCGACACCTCACCCGCTACCCCGTGCAATACCCCACCGCGT
>NZ_JBUEGB010000201.1:0-669 GCF_054963695.1 Micromonospora sp. RTBAU3-60
GCGCTTGCCCCGGTCCTGGTCGCCGCGCTCCTTGCCGTCGCGGCCCTCCTCGTCCCGGTTGGCGTTCTCCTCGCCCTTGGCGTCGTCCCTGGTGAGCTGCTGAGCGGTCGACCACTTCACGTCGGCGAGCCGGTGGGGACCCACGGCCCCGGTGGTCGCGTAGGCCACACCCGCGAGGCTGACCGCTCCCGTCAGGCCCACGACGCCCGTGGCGAGCCAGAACCGGCGACGCCGGATCGGGGAGGTCGTCTCACGGCTGGCGTCATCGTTATTACGAAGGTAGTTGGACATCGGAGCTCTCTGCCCTCTCCTTGTACCCGACAAGGTCGCTTCGCCACGGCGAGGCGGCCTTCGCTACAAATCGGTTGTAGCTGCTGAAGAACACCGTATGAGAAGGTTCTTCACCTCGTGCGCGTATGCGAAAAAAACCCGCATAAGGGTGCGGGTGGTGCGGCCGGCGCAGGGGGAACGGTGTGCCGCAGGGGGTACCAGGGTTGGCGAAGGGTCTCGGCGAGGGCGGAAGCTGGCGGTCACCTCCGGAGATCTCGGACGGGGCACGACCGCGACGAACCGGGCGGCGGTGACGCCGAGGGACGGGGTCCCTTTCCGCCGTGGCGCGGCGGAAAGGGACCCCGCGGTTATGTGGTGGTTCAGTTGAAGCAGTTCTTC
>NZ_JBUEGB010000202.1:0-657 GCF_054963695.1 Micromonospora sp. RTBAU3-60
ACCCTGCTGGTTAATTGCGGCAGGGTCATGACCTGCGGAGATGCGGTCGTGCTGGTCGGGTTGATGCTGGTATCGGCGTGGCGGGTGGTTCGGGTCGTGTCGGTTCGTGGACGATCTTCCGGCGGTCGGTCCCTCTCGCTCTTCGTCCCGGCCGTAGGATCGGGTGTTGATGTCTGTGCAGCCGGCGCCGTGGCCGCAACCCTCGCCGCAGATCGCCGCGGCGGTAGGCCGGATGTACCGGGGGCGGCGGGCGCCGCTGGCGGTGGTCATCCGGGATGAGTTGGGTGAGCTGTATGCCGACGATCAGTTCGCCGCTGCGTTCGGGGTGCGGGGTCGGCCGGGTTGGTCGCCGGGCCGGTTGATGTTGGTGACCGTGTTGCAGTACGCGGAGCATCTGACCGATCGGCAGACCGCGGAGGCGGTGCGGATCCGCATCGACTGGAAATACGGTCTGGGCCTGGACCTGGACGATGAGGGGTTCGACGCCTCGGTCCTGACCGAGTTCCGCACCCGGCTGGTCGAGTATCACCTGGTGGAGCGGGCTCTGGATCTGCTGCTGGCCGCGCTGGTCGAGCGTGGCCTGCTCAAGCCGGGCGGTAAGCAGCGTACGGACTCCACCCATGTGCTGGCCGCGGTACGCGACCTCAACCGCCTCGA
>NZ_JBUEGB010000203.1:0-633 GCF_054963695.1 Micromonospora sp. RTBAU3-60
CGGTGGCCAGTTCCGCGCCGTCGGCATCCTCGCCAAACAGCACCGCCTGCGCCGGCACAGTGAGCGGCTGCACGCCAAAGCCGACCACTACCAACGCCTCACCGGCCGTGACGAGCAGCATCACCTCATCGGCAAACTGGCGGTCCTACGCAACGAGATCCGCCACCTCTCCAACCGCCGCTCCAACCTCAACGCCGCGCTCGCCTGGGCCGCCGCCCGCTGGGCCGTCGACCAGGCCATCGCCTCCCGCGCGAGCGTCATCTACGTCGAAGACCTGCGATCGATGGAAGCACGGGGCATGGGCGCCACCCTCAACACCCGCCTGTCGCAGCAGGTCCGCGGGCAGATCGTCGACCGGACGCGGCACCTCGCCGCCGAGCAGGGTATCGCCGTCGTCACCACGCCTGCCCGGAACACCTCCAAACACTGCCCGCAATGCTTGACCCCGCTGCAACATCGCAAAGCCCCCGACAAACCCACCACCCCAGGCTGGAAGTGGGCGATCTGTCCCAACCAGTCCTGCCGTTGGCAGGGCGACCGCGACCAGGGTGCCTGGCGGCGCATCGCCGCCCGCGGCCTGACCCATCAGGCAAAGACCGTTATCGACAAGGCCAGCGGGCACCTGGTGATCCG
>NZ_JBUEGB010000204.1:0-631 GCF_054963695.1 Micromonospora sp. RTBAU3-60
CCTGCCGCCCACGGTCCCCACGGACGCGGTGGTGCACCTGCCCACCCTGCGCGTCGCCGGCCGGCAGGTGCACGCCGACATGGCATACACGCACGCCGTCCCGAAGGCCCGGCGCACCGGCCACACGGTCGCGGTCGGCGTGGACTGGGGCCTGAACACTCTCCTCAGCGCGGGAGCCGTGCGACTCCACGAGGACGGGCGGATCACCGCGTTGGGGGCGGGTGGCCAGTTCCGGGCCGCCGGCATCCTCGCCAAGCAGCACCGCCTCCGGCGCCTGTCAGAACGGCTGCACGCCAAAGCCGACCACTACCAACGCCTCGCCGGCAGCAACGAGCGGCATCAACTCATCGGCAAACTGGCGGTCCTGCGCGACGAGATTGACCACGTGTCCGCCCGCCGCCGAAACCTGAACGCCGCGCTCGCCTGGGCCGCCGCCCGCTGGGCCGTGGACCAGGCCATCGCCGCCCGGGCGAGCGTCATCTACGTCGAGGACCTGCGGTCGTTGGAAGCACGGGGCATGGGCGCCACCCTCAACACCCGCCTGTCGCAGCAGGTGCGCGGGCAGATCAGCGACCGGATGCGGCACCTCGCCGCCGAGCACGGTATCGCCGTGGTCACCACGCCTGCGCGC
>NZ_JBUEGB010000205.1:0-620 GCF_054963695.1 Micromonospora sp. RTBAU3-60
CCCCGCCACGCCCGCGCCTTCTTCGAAGCCCTCGCCGCGGACAACCTCGACATCGGCCGCCCCGACAACATGGAGATCATCTTCAACCGGCAGATCCGCTCCACCACCAAAGGCGTGTTCCGCACCGCCATCGACCGTGACAACGACGCCGTCGTGGTCAACGCCTTCTACCGCCACTCCCGGATCAAGTACTACCTCAAAGATCGACGAGCGCTACGCATCGAAACCGTCATCAACGACACCTACGACATCGGTGTGCTGCGCCGCCTGGAACACCTCGACGAGGTCATCGCCAAAGCCCGTGACGCCAACCGCCGGCTGCTGGACACTATCCGTGCCGGTCAGAGCTGCGTCCTTGCGAGCCCAGTCATCGAACGGGTCGCACAGCCCACCCTCACCGAGGATGGCAGGAGGGCCCCAGCGCTACGCTTCGCCGACCCTCGGGTCATGGCCCTGACCGGCGCTCTATGCCTGAGCCTGTTCGCCGTCACCGGCGTCACCAACAAGAGCCTTCGCGCCTTGACCGCCCGGCTGCTCGGCACCGGCTACACCACCAGCCAAATGACCTACGACCTACGGCGCCTACGGTTCAACGGCCTGATCCGACGCATCGAACACAC
>NZ_JBUEGB010000206.1:0-619 GCF_054963695.1 Micromonospora sp. RTBAU3-60
AACGGGGAGACGGGCAACGTTGTCCGCAAGGTCGACACCCGGCCCATGAACGTTCAACTGGTTGGGACCGACTCGGAACGCAACGCGATCGCCGCCAACGCTGATCACCTCAGCACCGACGACATCACGATAGAAGTCGGTGGAGACCCGCCAATCCGAGACAGCAATGACGGCGTGGTCCAGCCGAGTCACGGGCACCATCTCATGACCTTACTTCGCGAGGTCGCGCCCACGGTCGTCCGGATCTGCCATTGCGACACGAGGTCGCACATTGCGAGAGAGCTCGCTGATTGGAGGACCGAGGCGATGTTGGTGGTGTAGCTCCGGGCTTGTGCTCATGGCCTGGCCCCGCCCTTGGCGTGCGCTGCTGGTAACGGCAGGGTGCGAAGCCCGAGGGGAAAGCCGAAGGGTCTCCTGTTCCACCTGGGAGGTCACGGGTGAGGGGCAGACCGGACGGGTGAATCGCGTGAACCTTCGTTGATGCCTCGTAAAACGGAGCCCCGTCGGTGGGATGTGGCAGCGGGGTGTAGGGACGTGCCGTTGTGAAGCGGCAGGCGCTGGCCGGGCACGGCATCCGGTCAGGGGAGGAGCTTGTCAAGATTTTTGTGTAAGTGATCTT
>NZ_JBUEGB010000207.1:0-618 GCF_054963695.1 Micromonospora sp. RTBAU3-60
GTAGTGCAGTGAAACCTGTCGCCGCTGCGTCGGCCGAAGGTGCCGCAGTGGTGGCAGGTTTGTGAGGTGTAGGCGGCGTTGACGGGAACGAGCGCAGAACCTCTGCGCTCCGACACGCTTTTCAGGGCCTCGGCGGTGACTCCTTTGGTCCACGCGGCGAGACGCCTGTTCAAGTTCTTGGGAAGCTTCTTACGGCTGGTGAAGCGTTTGGTGAGGTCTTCGGCGATCACCGTGTTCGCTTTGTCGACGACCTCGTGCACGGCGGTGAAGATCTCCGTGCGCACCCGCGCCCGGTGCCGGGCGGCCTGCCGGTCCCGTTTCGCCGTGCCGAGGTTGTTGGTCTTGATCCGGTGGGCTTTCGCGTGGTCACCACGGAGCGCGGCGGTGTTGGCTATGGAGCGGAGCTTCGCTCGGCGCCGGTTGCGTTCCTTCAGCCGGTCCGACTCACGGGTCAGCAGGTCGCCGAGTTGTTGACCGTGGGGCTGGCCGTCGGAGTCGGTGAGGGCTTCGGTGTAGCCCTTGTCCACCCCGATCGTCGCATCGCCGCATGGCCGCTGCGACGACCGCATCCCCGCCGCGTCGATCTGGTAGTGCACCTCGACCCGCCCGCCGCGCAGA
>NZ_JBUEGB010000208.1:0-617 GCF_054963695.1 Micromonospora sp. RTBAU3-60
CTGGTCAGCTTGTGCAGGTGATCCCGCCGCCGATCGGCGATACGGGCATGAATGCGGGCCACCTTCAGGCGGGCCTTCGCCCGGTTCGCGGAGCCCTTCTGTTTGCGGGCCAGGTTCCGCTGCGCCTTGGCCAGCTTCCGCCGGTCGGCCTGCCCGTACCGCGGGTTGGCCACCTTGCCCTGCTCGTCGCTCAATCCGGGGATCGGGTGGGACAGGGTGAGCAGACTGGTGATCCCCGCATCCACACCCACCTCGGCATCGACCGGAGTCATGGGCGTCACCGTGGGGTCGTCGACCAGCAGGGACACGAACCAGCGGCCGGCAGCGTCCCGCGAGACGGTGACCGTGGAGGGTTCTGCCCCTTCGGGCAGGGGCCGCGACCACACGATGTTCAGCGGGGCGGCCATCTTGGCCAGGGTGAGCCGGCCGTCACGCCAGCGGAACGCGGAGCGGGTGTACTCCGCCGACGCCCTGGATTTGCGCTTGGACTTGAACCGCGGGTACCGGGCCCGCTTGTCCCAGAACGCCACGAACCCGGCCTGCAGATGCCGCAACGTCTGCTGCAACGGCACCGAGCTGACCTCGTTCAGGAACGCCAGCTCATCGGTGCGTTTCCA
>NZ_JBUEGB010000209.1:0-608 GCF_054963695.1 Micromonospora sp. RTBAU3-60
CCTTCAGGAAACTAATGGCGGGGCCCCGGCCATCCGGGTCGACGATCGACGCGTTATCGGGCTCGTCGAAGCCAGATTCCTTGACATAGCCGAGGGCCAGCGCCCAGAAAGCGGCGATCCGCTGCGGATGGTCGGCATCGCATCCCAAGGTCCAAAAAGTCGCCATGACGCCAACGTACGGGGGCTGCGACCAGCTGTCATCGGCAAGAGCGGATGCCTAACCGGTCACCAGCCGTGACGCTGCAGAGCGCGGATCGCGACCAGAAGCGTCACCGGCTCTCCCGCGCCGGCAACCGGCGGATCAACCGCACGCTGCACATCATGGCCGTGGTCCAGCTGCGCAACCGCACGCAAGGCCGCGCCTACTTCGACGCTAGAAAGGCCGCCGGGAAGACCTCCATAGAAGCCATGCGTGCGCTCAAACGCCGGCTGTCCAACGTGGTCTACGCGCGCATGGCCGTCTCGCCGACCAGAGGAAAAGGGATGCGGCGGACCCGGGAGGGCAATCGGGGACGACTCTGCAATCCAGCGTGACCGACCTGACCCCGGACATCGGCCCTTCGGACAAGCCACTTCCCGGACCCGCCACCAACCACCCTAAACCCTTG
>NZ_JBUEGB010000210.1:0-602 GCF_054963695.1 Micromonospora sp. RTBAU3-60
CGGGCGTGGGCGGTTGACCGCCGGCGCACCACCTATGTGCAGTCGTCGGGGTGGCTGACGGAGTGGAAACGCACCGATGAGTTGGCGTTCCTGAACGAGGTGTCGTCGGTGCCGTTGCAGCAGACGTTGCGGCATTTGCAGGCCGGGTTCGTGGCGTTCTGGGACAAGCGGGCCCGGTACCCGAGGTTCAAGTCCAAACGCAAATCTAGGGCGTCGGCCGAATACACGCGCTCCGCGTTCCGGTGGCGTGACGGCCGGCTCACCCTGGCCAAGATGACCACGCCGCTGGACATCGTGTGGTCGCGGCCCCTGCCGGAGGGGGCGGAGCCGTCGACGGTCACGGTGTCTCGGGATGCTGCGGGCCGCTGGTTCGTGTCCCTGCTGGTCGAGGACCCCACGGTGCAGCCCCTGCCGCCAGTCACGGCCGAGGTCGGCGTGGATGCGGGCATCACCAGTCTGCTCACCCTGTCCCACCCGATGCCCGGGGTGAGTGACGAGCAGGGCAAGGTGGCCAACCCGCGGTACGGGCAGGCCGACCGGCGCAAGCTGGCCAAGGCGCAGCGGAACCTGGCCCGCAAACAGAAGGACTCCGCGAACCGGGC
>NZ_JBUEGB010000211.1:0-586 GCF_054963695.1 Micromonospora sp. RTBAU3-60
GTGGGTGAGGCCGCGGGCGGCGATGCGCCGCCATGCCCCGTGGTCGCGGTCGCCTTGCCAGCGGCAGGACTGGTGGGGGCAGATGGCCCACTTCCAGCCCGCCACCATGGGCTTGTCGGGGGCTTTGCGATGCTGCAGCGGTGTCAGGCACTGCGGGCAGTGTTTGGAGGTGTTGCGGGCGGGGACGGTGACGACGGCGATACCCGCCTCGGCGGCGAGGTGTCGCGTCCGGTCGACGATCTGCCCGCGGACCTGCTGCGACAGCCGGGTGTTGAGGGTGGCGCCCATGCCCCGTGCTTCCAACGATCGCAGGTCTTCGACGTAGATGACGGTCGCCCGGGAGGCGATGGCCTGGTCGACGGCCCAGCGGGCGGCGGCCCAGGCGAGCGCGGCGTTGAGGTTGGAGCGGCGGTTGGAGAGGTGGCGGATCTCGTCGCGTAGTACCGCCAGTTTGCCGATGAGGTGATGCTGCTCGTCACGGCCGGTGAGCCGTTGGTAGTGGTCGGCTTTGGCGTGCAGCCGCTCACTGTGCCGGCGCAGGCGGTGCTGTTTGGCGAGGATGCCGGCGGCGCGGAACTGGCCACCC
>NZ_JBUEGB010000212.1:0-585 GCF_054963695.1 Micromonospora sp. RTBAU3-60
TGGCCGGAAACTGCCGTCGAAAGCGTGGATGGCGCTGCGTCGTCTGGGTTGGACGGTTACCGCGCCGGTGGGTGTGAGGGTCAGTGACCGGGTCGTGCGGATGGCGCAGGAGCAGGCGGGGCGTGTTCTGCGTTCGGCGTGGTGGCGTGCTGGCCTGACCGCTGGGGTGCTGGCGACGTGGCCGGCCGATCCACGCAAGCGCACCCCGCAGGAGTGGGAGCAGGTACGCAAGGCGGTTCCGGGTGGGGAGCATCTGCCGTCCAGCATCGTCAAGTCCCGCACCCGGCAGGCCGCGAAGTTCCTTGCCGCCAACGGCCGCCTGCCGGTGGACGTGTTCGAACTCGAAGGCGCCCCGAAGGTCGCGCGGATGCTGCTGCTGGCCGCGTGTGACCGGCAGCAGGCCACCATCGAACGCTCCGACACCGACCCCAGGAGGGTGTTGCTGCGGTTGCAGCTTCCCACCCGTCCGGATCCGAGGGCGTATCGGGATTGGACGTGGGTGGCCTGTCCGATCATCCTGCCGCCCACGGTCCCCGCGGGCGCGGTGGTGCACCTGCCCACCCTGCGTGTCACCGGCCGGCAGGT
>NZ_JBUEGB010000213.1:0-581 GCF_054963695.1 Micromonospora sp. RTBAU3-60
ACGGCGGTCGGCGGCGGGGGTGGAGCCGGTGCCGTCGGTATGGTGCCCGCAGCGGCGGCAACGGTGGCAACTGCGTCGAGGTGGCCGACAACCTGCCCGAGACCGTCGTCGGTATGCGACGGCAAGGACCGCCGGCGGGGCCAGCGCTCAGAGCTACGGTTCGGTCTACCCGGGAGGCCGGCGCTCATCGTTGACAGTCGGTCTTGGACTCCGGCGGACCGGTCCCCGGACCGCCTCTGCCGGTCCGCGCAGGCCTGCCCGCGGTCCGGGACGCCACCGCCGCGGTCCCGCCTCAGCGGACCAGCGCTCGGCGGTCCCGGACGGCGCTCGGCGGTCCCGGACCGGCGGGCGAGCGACACACACCGGTCCGGGACCAAGGCCCGCTCGGCGGTCCCGGACCGCGTTCGGCAGTCCCGGACCGGCGGGCGAGCGACACACACCGGTCCGGACCGAGGCCCCCAGACCGTCGCTCTGGTCCCGGCCGCCCGGACCGCCGCCCACGCGTTGACCGCTCATGCACACCCGCTGTCCCGCAAGGCCCCCACCCGACGGCTACGCGCTGACGGGCGCCACCTGTCCGA
>NZ_JBUEGB010000214.1:0-570 GCF_054963695.1 Micromonospora sp. RTBAU3-60
CTGCCACCCCACCCTGCCGCCAGGCCGTTCCCGGCTGATGCGCGTCGAGCACGAGTACGACCGCGGCGGAGCACTGGCCTACCTGGCCGCGCTCGACGTGCACCGCGGCACGGTCCACGGCCGCTGCGAACCCACGACCGGCCTGGCCCCGTTCGCGCGGCTGGTCGAGCAGGTCATGACCCGTGAGCCTTACGCCTCGGCCCGGCGGATGTTCTGGATCGTCGACAACGGCTCCTCCCACCGCGGCCAAGCATCCATCGACCGCATGGCCACCACGTGGCCCAATGCCACGATTGTGCATACCCCGCTGCACGCCAGCTGGCTGAATAAGGTGGAGATCTACTTCTCCGTCGTCCAACGCAAAGTCGTCACACCAACGACTTCCACGACCTGGCCGATGTCCAGAACCGGCTCGACGCATTCCAGGATCACTACAACCTGGCCGCCCGACCGTTCAACTGGCGATACACCAAGAAGGATCTTGACGCTCTCCTCCGGCGCCTCGCTACCCACACGCCTCTACCCACCACCGCGTGACCCCCGACGAATTAACGGCAAGGAGCACTAAGC
>NZ_JBUEGB010000215.1:0-566 GCF_054963695.1 Micromonospora sp. RTBAU3-60
AACCTCACCGCTCTCCTCGTCCACCCCCAATCGGAGCAAAGCGCGGGCGCAAGCGGTACGGGAGGCCTCACCCTCAGCCAGCGGCAGCTTCCCGCTCACCGGCTCATCGCCCCGCCGGCGATCCAGGAGAACCCGCGATCACGACCGGCCCACGTCACCGGAATCTCCCCCGAACCAGCCCCAAGGCGAAGCGCCACGATCCACACGGCTAACCTAGGATCACCGACGATTCCTGATCAAGTTGGTCAGCCTTCGATCGCCACCTCAGCGGAGAAGTCGGGCTGTCCGATGCCCCCGCCGGCACGCGCAGCGCCGATTGCTGGTTGGTCACCGCGTACCAGGCACCGTGGAAGTCGTATCCCTGGACGGTGGCGAAGTCCAGGCACTGGACGATCTTGCGGCCCTCGTATCCGGCGTGGTCGCCGGACTGGCCGGCAGAAAGGCGGTCAGCTCGTAGTGCTTGCGGATCTCCAGCCGTCCAGTTGCCGGCGGAACTCGGCGAGCAGCTTGGTGAAGTTTTGCCGGTCCTCCTGGCGGACCCCTTTGCCCGGCTCACCCGGCTAGTT
>NZ_JBUEGB010000216.1:0-549 GCF_054963695.1 Micromonospora sp. RTBAU3-60
GACCCTCCAACCGACGAATCCGATAATCATGCCAACAGATGGATCTGAGTGGTTTGGCCATTCCCCAACGGAGTCCTGAAGGACCGGGATTCCTCGCTAAATCACGCTGAATGCGGTGTCCAGCTCACGGTCGAGCGCGGGCTGCGCCCATGGCCGCAACGAGCGGTAGTCCGCTGTGTTGGCCAGGTGGATGGTGCTGCGCATCAGCGCGACCCGCACCAGGCGGCGCTCGGTCAGCGCGTCGGCCAGGTCGGCGGTGGCGAACTTCCGCAGTCTGCTCCAGAGCCCGAAGTAGGGCGCGTACGGCGCCTGCGCCTGCATGCCGACCAGCCGGGTGACCGCCTCCTCGGCGGTCGCGTCGGCACGTTCCAGCAGCCACTGACGGGCCAGCAGGGCGCGTCCCAACTCCCGTCGTCCCAGCACCTGTGCCACCGTGCCGTCCTTTCCGTCCACACGGCAGGGGCGACGGATGCCGCCCCTGCCTCGTTGATCAACCGCCGAAGTCGGCCCGGTGATCCGCGGCCCACCGAGCGTAGGTGCGCGCGGGGC
>NZ_JBUEGB010000217.1:0-547 GCF_054963695.1 Micromonospora sp. RTBAU3-60
AGCGTCGGCGACCTGCCGGGCTATCCGGCGGTTGCGTAGCATGCCGGCCACGTTGAGGTCTTCGACCACGATCGTGCCGTACTCGCGTGAGAGGCGGGTGGTGAGCTTGTGCAGGCCGTCACGGCGCAGGTTCGCCACCCGCGCATGCGCCCGCGCCACCTGCCGCCGCGCCCGTTCCCACCGCCTGGATGGCTGCTGGCCGGTGCGCCGGTCCGGGCCAACGCGGCGGGACATGCGCCGGGACAGACGCCGCATCCGCTGGGCCGCCTCGTCCAGGTGGCGGGGGTTGGGGACCATCTCGCCGGTGGACAGCACCGCCAGGTGGGTGATCCCCACGTCGACGCCGATCACCGCCTGCGGGCGTGTCGGGGTGCGTTCGGCCCGCTCGATTTCGACGCAGAACGCGACATGCCACCTGCCGCCGTCACGGCGCACGGTCGCGGACAGGATCCGGGCCGTGCCCGCCTCCAGACGGCGGGCGAGTTTACGGGCGGACTCGTGCAGCTTGAGCCGGCCCAGCCGGGGCAGCACGACATGCCGGCGGTCC
>NZ_JBUEGB010000218.1:0-525 GCF_054963695.1 Micromonospora sp. RTBAU3-60
CGAGCAGGTCATGGACCTGGTGCCAGCGTTCCAGGGTCGTCTGTGCGCGGGGCCCGTCGTAGATGGGTGCGTCCAGTACGGGGGCCCAGCAGGTGCTGTGCGCCTTCACCTCGCTGAGGGCCGCTTCGCACAGGTTGTGCCAGAGGTGCCACCTGTCCGCGACCTGCACCGCGTTGGGCAGGGCGCGGCGGATGGCCTCGGCGTAGGTGGCCGAGCCGTCGCGGCACACGACCTCGACGCCGGGATGCGCGCGCAGCCACGCTTCCAGCGTGTCGGCGGTGCGGTCGGGCAGTACCTCGATCCGCTCATGGGTCTCGGCGTCGATCACCACGGTGGCATAGCGGTGCCGCCGGCACAGAGCAAAATCGTCAACGCCGATCACACGAGGCGTCCGCCCGGTGGGCAACGGGATGCGCTGCAGGGCGCGCAGGGCCGTGTGACGGGACAGGCCCATGGCGAGTATCGCCAGCAAACGCGACCCTGCCCGGCCCGCTAACTCCTTGACCACGGCTTTGACCTGCCTGT
>NZ_JBUEGB010000219.1:0-525 GCF_054963695.1 Micromonospora sp. RTBAU3-60
CCAAGCAGGTCAAAGCCGTGGTCAAGGAGTTAGCGGGCCGGGCAGGGTCGCGTTTGCTGGCGATACTCGCCATGGGCCTGTCCCGTCACACGGCCCTGCGCGCCCTGCAGCGCATCCCGGTGCCCACCGGGCGGACGCCTCGCGTGATCGGCGTCGACGATTTTGCTCTGCGCCGGCGGCACCGCTATGCCACCGTGGTGATCGACGCCGAGACCCATGAGCGGATCGAGGTACTGCCCGACCGCACCGCCGACACGCTGGAAGCGTGGCTGCGCGCGCATCCCGGCGTCAAGGTCGTGTGCCGCGACGGCTCGGCCACCTACGCCGAGGCCATCCGCCGCGCCCTGCCCAACGCAGTGCAGGTCGCGGACAGGTGGCACCTATGGCACAACCTGTGCGAAGCCGCCCTCAGCGAGGTGAAGGCGCACAGCACCTGCTGGGCCCCCGTACTGGACGCACCCATCTACGACGGGCCCCGCGCACAGACGACCCTGGAACGCTGGCACCAGGTCCATGACCTGCTCA
>NZ_JBUEGB010000220.1:0-504 GCF_054963695.1 Micromonospora sp. RTBAU3-60
GCCGGTGGTGGGTGTGCTGGTCGTGTTCACGCCCTGGTGTCGGTGGGCTGCGCGGGGCAGTCTCCGGTCCGTTGGTGCGTGTCCCTCCGGACGCTTACCCGCCGGGCCGCTAGGTCTGGTGGGGGAGGGTGCCCTGCGTCGCCTGGGCGCGGGGCGTGATGGTTTGCGCCGGGTGGGGCCGGTCTTCGACCGGTCCCCCCGGTGGCTTTTCGTGATGACCGCTGCGGTTTCGAGTTTGTCGACCACGGCGCGGATGATCATGTGCCCGCTGGCCTTGTCGATGACGGTCTTGGCCTGATGGGTCAGACCGCGGGCGCCGATCCGCCGCCAGGCACCCTGATCGCGGTCGCCCTGCCACCGACAGGACTCGTGGGGACAGACAGCCCACTTCCAACCCGCCACGGTCGGCTTATCGGGGGCCTTACAGTGCCGCAGCGGGGTCAAGCACTGCGGGCAGTGCTTCGAGGTGTTCCGGGCGGGGACGGTGACGACGGCGATACCCGT